>NZ_FNAJ01000003.1:300000-600000 GCF_900101905.1 Myxococcus virescens
CGCTGTACCTCGCGGCCGCAGGCGTCGGAACACTGGGCATCGTCGACTCGGACGTGGTCGACCTGAGCAACCTCCAGCGGCAGGTCATCCACACCCGCGAGCGTCAGGGCCAGCCCAAGGTGACCAGCGCCCGAGCCGCCATCGAGGCGCTCAATCCGGACGTGAAGGTGGTGGGCTTCGAGGAGCGCCTCACCTCGCACAACGTGGTGACGATTCTGGAGGGCTTCGACCTGGTGCTGGATGGCGGGGACAACTTCCCCACGCGCTACCTGCTCAATGACGCGTGCGTCATGCTCGGCAAGCCCAACGTCCACGGCTCCATCTTCCGCTTCGAGGGCCAGGTGACGTCCTTCGTCCCCGGCCAGGGCCCCTGCTACCGCTGCCTCTACCCCGCCCCGCCCCCGCCCGAACTGGCGCCCTCATGCGCGGAAGCCGGCGTCCTGGGCGTGCTGCCCGGACTCATCGGTCTGCTCCAGGCCACCGAGGCGCTCAAGCTCATCCTCGGCCAGGGGGAGCCCCTGGTGGGGCGACTGCTGACCTTCGACGCGCTGGGCACCCGCTTCCAGGAGCTCAAGCTGCGTCGGGACACACAGTGCCCCGTGTGCGCGCCGGGCGCGAAAGTGGAGCTCATCGACTACGAGCGCTTCTGCGCCGCCCCCACGCCCGCCTGAGGACGTCACGCCATGCCCATTCCCGAGATTACCCCCGCCCGCCTCGCCGAACTGCTCGCCGGCCCCGCGGAGTCCCGCCCCGCGCTGCTCGACGTGCGTTTTCCCACGGAGAATGCGTGGGTGGCCCTGCCGGATTCGCTGCTGATTCCCCTGCCTGAATTGGAAGAGCGCGCGGATGAACTGGAAGCCCTCCGCGGCCGGCCCGTGGTGGTCTACTGCCACCATGGCGTGCGCAGCCTGGACGGCGCGGCCTACCTGATGTCGCTGGGCATCGACGCGGTGTCGCTGCGAGGCGGCATCGACCTGTACTCCCTGCAGGTGGACCCCAGCCTGCCCCGCTACTGACGGGGCGGCACGCCGCTAGCCTACGAAGGCGGACAAGTCTTCGGTCTGCTTGTTGATGAGGCCGGGCTTGATCTCGACCTCGAACATGAAGGGCTCCTTCAGGGGCCCGCCCTGCAGCTCCAGCTTGTGGCGGCCCTCCATGAGGTCGAGCTTCATGCCCTTGTTGCCCAGGTAGGTGCCCTGGTCCTGGCCATTGCGCTTCACGGAGATGCCGCGCAGACCGTCCGGCTTCAGCGTCAGCTGGAGCTGGCCCCGGCGGAACTCGTAGGTGAAGGACTTGGCCTGACCGGGCTCACCAAAGGCGAGCGTGTCGACCTCCTCCTTGTAGATGCCCTGCTGCTCATTCACCAGGATGAGCGTGTCCTGGAGATGGACGCCCGTCGCATTGACGAGGGGGGTCTCCCCCAGCTCCGTCACCGGCTGCGGACTGCCGCAGCGTTCGGTGTGGCGCACCGAGACCTTCACCTTCTCGTTGGTGTTGACCGACAGCGTCACCGACTGCCCGTCGGAGGCGCGGCTGTTGAGCACCGAGAGGATGGGCTTGTGGAACACCACCCCCACGGCCACCAGCCCCACGATGAACCCGACGGTGGCGATGTTCCGCTTGGCCACACCCGCGCGAGCGCTCCGCGCGGACTTCTCCAGCGCCCGGTCCACCTCGGCGTCCTCGGCGCGCGAACGCGACAGGGCCACGCTCGACGTCCGCGAACGCGGCGGGGGCGACGGCATCTCCGCGCGGCTCGACGTGCGGCGGCGCGGCGGGGCCTCGGAGGGGTGGATGCCGGAATGCATCCCGGTCCGGCGGCGCGGAGGCGGCGCGGGCTCCGGCGGCGGAAGCATGGTCCGCTCGTCGTCCAGCTCCTCGTCCTCCATCCGGGTGCGCTCATCGACCGCCGCCATGCTCGCGCGCGAGCGGGACGGCGGCGGCCCCGGATCCTCCACGATGGGGGCGGCGCGCGTGGCGGAGCGGCGAGGCGGGGGCGGGTCGCCCACGCCGGTCCGGCTCAGGTCCGAACGAGAGCTCGTCCGCGCAATCTGCGTGGAGTTGGGGTTGGACGGACGGCGAAGCTCCGCGGACGTCCTGCTCCGGCGCGGCGGCGGGGCCTCCTCGATTCCGGACGGCGCATCCCACTCCCCCTGCTCATCGGGCTCCACCGCGGGCACCGCGGCCGAGGTGCGCCGGGGCCCCATGGACGTGCGGGAAGACGAGCCGCGCTGGCGCTCGCGAACCGAGGCCTCGCCCGGAGGCGCCTCCCAGTTCATGTCCGCGGCGGCGGAGGTGCGGCTGCGGCCACGCTCCTGCGGCGGCGGCGTGGGCGGCATGGGCGTGCCGGAGTTCGCGGAGTCCTCGCCCACGGGAACCACCTGGCCCTGGGCCTTCTCCTCGGCCAGACGGTCGGCGAAGAGCGTCTCCATCAGCTCGGAGATCTGCACCGAGCCGGCCACCCAGCGCTGCCCGACGAGAATCTCTTCCAGCGCCATCTGGAACTGGCGCGCGTCCCGGTAGCGGTCGTCCGAGTTCTTCGCGATGGCCCGCATCACCACCGGGTCCATCTCCTCCGGAACGTCCGCCACCTGGGAGGGTGCGGCGATGGCGCACTCCATGGCGGCCTGCAGCGTGGCCAGCTCCGAGTCGCGCTTCAACGGACGCACGCCCGTGAGCAGCTCGTAGAGCACCAGGCCGATGGCGAAGATGTCCGCGCGCCCGTCCAACGGCTTGCCGGCGGCCTGCTCCGGCGCCATGTACGCGAACTTGCCCTTGATGGCGCCCGACTTCGTGAGCGACGCCTGATCCGCGGCCTTGGCGATGCCGAAGTCCACCAGCTTCACCGAGCCATCGAAGCTGATCAGGATGTTCTGCGGCGAGATGTCGCGGTGCACCACGCGCAGGGGCCGGCCCGCGTCATCCGTGCGGCTGTGGGCGTAGTGCAGGCCCTCACAGGCGGCGGCGACGATGCGAATGGCCAGCGGCCGCGCCACCCACTGCCCCGTGCTGGCGGCCTTGCGCATCACCCGGCCCAGGTCCTCGCCGTGGATGAACTCCATGGCGATGTAATAGGTGCCGTTGGCCTCGCCGAACTCGTAGACCTGGGCGATGTTCGGATGATTGAAGCGCGCGGCAATCAGCGCCTCGTTCCGGAACATCTCCACGAACTCACGGTCCTCCGCGAGGTGCGGGAGGATGCGCTTCACCACGAGGTTCTTGTGGAACCCCTCGATGCCCGTCTGGCGCGCCAGCCAGACCTCGGCCATGCCGCCCGTGGCGAGCTTCTTAAGAAGCTGATATTTCCCGAATGATTGAGGGTTCATCCCGGGACATTGCCGGCGGGGAGCAGGCTCAGGTGGAATGCAGCAGGGCAGCGCATCTTAGAGGACAGGCACTTCGGAGGCAAAGGCACCCCGGATTCAAATCCGGATGGGCACTGATCGCCAGCCTCCTCATTGCAACTACCACGGTTGCGGCTCCCGCGAACGATCAGATTCGTGTCGAACGCCGTGGGGACGTTCTGGAGCTCCGCTGGTCCGACGCGGAGGAGCGCCTTCAGGGGACCCTCCACCCCGCCATGCCAACAGAGGGAGAGCCCATCTCCGTGTCGTTGCATGTAGGCAATTTCGAGGGCCCCGAATTCGACGGCCCCCTCACCGTCACCTTCCACCCCACCGGGTCGCCTTCCCAGCAGACGAAGACGCTGACGCGGGACGGGGTCAACTGGCACACCCAGTTTACTCCGGACCAGCCCGGCCCCTGGGACCTGGAGGTGCGATACCGAGGGACCCACCTGAAGGTGATCACCGCGCGCTTCTCCGTGGCCAGCTCGCCCCTGCCCCGCGGCATGGGCTGGGTGTTGATTCTGGTGGGTGCCGGCACGGCGCTGGCCCTGGGCCTGCGCAACGTCCTGCGGCGCGTGAAGTCGTCCGGATCCACCCCTGGGGCAACAGAGACTCCGCCCCCACCTGCGGCGCCCTCCACGCCGGAAGCGGGCAGCGTCCCCACCCCACCGGCCGATCCTCCGTCCGGGCAGTAACTCCTTCAAACCGACGGGCATTCGTACAGGGTCGCCTGCCGCGACATTGGGAACTTCCGTTCCCTGTCACGGCAACGTGACGACCAGGTCACTGCTTTTCTGCGCCGTCGGGCCCGCTTTTCGTCCGGAACCGAACCTCCCCCAACCCTCCGCGTCCGCTCATCGAACGGGCACCCGTGTTGCAGTGGACGCGCTCCGCTGGCGGTCGGGGAGGCGTGGACATGGGCGGGTGGCGGGTGAATGAGCGGACGAGGCGGAACCTGCTCGTCGCAATCTTGATGGGCATGCCGGCGTGGGCTGTCGCCAAGACACCCGGCCCACGGACGGAGGCAGTTGCCGCGCCCGTGGAGGATGACCCTCTGTCAGGTGGCGTGGTGGACGGCGTTGAGCCGCCTGAGCCCTTGCCGCCGGAGGAGAAGGACGACGCGCAGACGCAGCTCGAGGGCGCCATGGCCCAGGCCCTGCCGCCTCCGTCGCGGCCCGCGCCCGGCGCGCAGCCGCCTTCCGTGAGTCCTCTCCCCGGAGCGGATGACGAGGCGACGGCAGAGCAGGACGCGAACAAGCGCAAGAAGAAGCAGCGGCCCGGTCAGCCCCAGGATGACTCGCTGGGCGAGAATCCGGACGCGATTGACGACAAGCCCAAGGGCGAGGCGCAGACCATCCGCGTCATCGGACGCGTATCCGCGCGGGCCCGCGCCGACGAGCGCAACCAGTACCAGCGCCGCCTCTCCATCGCGGACGCACGCGTGGGCGTGAGCACGTCACTGCCCAACCTGGAAGCCGAGGTGACGGCGGACCTGGCGGACTCGCAGATACTCAAGGACGCCTTCGTGCGTCTGGCGGATGACCGCAAGCGCTTCCGCCTCTACGGCGGCCAGTTCAAGACGCCCTTCCTCCAGCGCTCGCTGGAGTCGTCGTGGGACCTGCCCATCCAGACACGCGGACTGGTGGAGGAGTACATCACGGAGACCCATCAGATGGGTGGCCGCCGCATGGGGCTGATGGGCGAAGTCCGGCTGAAGCAGGTCTGGGGGCTCAAGATCTCCGCGGGCTTCTTCCAGGGGGCCATCGACGAGGCGGGCGCGCGGTTGAAGGAGGACGCCGCCGCCCGCGTGAGCCTGCGGCCCTTCAACTTCAAGCCGCTCACCGTGGGCGTCAGCACCTACGTCTCCGAAGCCATGGACCTGGCGCGCAAGCACGCGGTGGCCGCGGACGCGGAGCTGAAGCTGGCGGGCTTCGTCTTCACCGGTGAGGCCATTTCCGGACGGCTGCCCCTGGGGCCCTTCACGGCGCAGATGCTGCTGGCCCAGTACCTCATCCACGTGGGCAACGAATGGGCCATCCAGCCCGTCGCGGGCGTGGAGGCCTTGCAGCTTCGCGGCGACACGGTGCGGGGGGACGGACATTCACTGGTGGGCGGCTTCAATGTGCTGCTCGGCACCCGCTTCCGGGCCCAATTCCAGACGGAGCGCGCGCTGCGCCCCGGCGATGAATTCCCTGGCCTGCAGCATTCCATCGAACTCGGCGCACGCTTCTGAGCACGGAGACCCAAACGATGCTGTCGTTCGCGGAAGGTGAAATCACCAAGCTCCGGCGGGAATTCAAGCTGGTGCTGGAGGAGAAGACGGCCGCGGCCCTGGGCACGCGCCTGTCGTTGGAGCTGGAGGGGCACCTGCCGCCGCCCACGCGCATCGTGTCCGTGTACTTCGACCGGCCCGGTGGCCCGCTGGCGGCGCGGGCACTGCTCACGCCGGAAGACTGTCTCAAGGTTCGGACGAAGGAGTACTCGCCGGACCGGGGCGCGAACGGCGAGGCGCGGGTGGTGCTGGAGGTGAAACGGGAGCGCCACGGCCTCACGCAGAAGCGCCGCGTCTGGGTGCCGCGCTCGGACCTGGGCCGCGTGCTGCACGGCGGGGCCAGCCTGCTGCCGCTCATCGCCGGAGGCAGCCTCAGCCCGGTGCTGGCGGTGACGTACACGCGCCACGTGTACCAGTCGTCGCGGGCGTGGCGGGTGACGGTGGATCGGGACATTCGCTACCACCGGATTGCGCCGGAGCAGGCGCTGTCCCAGCTTGCATTGTCGGTAGAGCGGCTGGAGCCCGCGCAGTGGGTAGAGCCGCAAGTGGTGGTGGAGGTGAAGCATCTCGGGCACGAGCTGCCCGAGTGGCTGGCGTCGCTCAATCCGGGCGGCGCGCCGGCCTACAGCAAGTTCGCAGAGGGAATGGCGAAGGTCCACGCTTTCGCCGCGGATGGCGTCGCAGGGGGATAGGGCACAGTGTTCATCGACTTCGAGGGAATTGACGGAAGCGGCAAGACGACGCTCTCCAACCTGCTGGCCGCGAAGCTGAAGCGGCTGGGCTACCGGGTGGCGCATGCGCGGGAGGGCGGCGAGCTGCAGGCGCCCGCGGCGCGGCGCATCCGGGAGCTGACGCGAGACTCCCGGCTGCTGGAGATGTCTCCACGCACGGAGTTCTTTCTCAACCTGGCGCGGGACGCCCAACAACTGGATGAGGTGGTGGCGCCCGCGCTGTCCCGGGGCGAGGTGTGCATCACCGACCGCTACCTGTACTCACAACTGGCACTCAGCGGTGGAGGCCGCGGGCTGCCCATGGACGAGCTGCGCCCCGCGTGCGAGCTGGCCTCGCAGGGCCTGTGGCCGGACCTGGTCATCCTGGTGGACGTGGATCCGGACCTCGCCCGGCTGCGCAAGCGCCTGGGCAAGCTCCAGAGCAAGCGCGTCAATGATGGGGACAGCCGGAAGGGACTGGTGGGCGCGGGCCTGGCGGTGCGCGTGCGCGAGTCCTTCCTGGAGATGGCGCGGAAGGATCCGCAGCGGTGGATCATCCTGGAGAACAACGACGTCCCTCTGCGCGTGCTGGAGCAGCGGCTGGTGGACGCCGTCGTCGCCCGGCTGGAGGGTCGCGAGCAGCAAGTGCAGCGCATCGTCCCGGCGCCGGCCCGGCCGCGGCATGCCAGCCCCACGACGCTCGAGAACCTGGAAGAGCGCTTCTTCCAGACGCTGGACACCGTGGAGCAGCGCGAACCGGCGCTCGCGGTGTGGATGTTGAGCGGAATCCCGGGCCTGGCCGCGCACCAGCAGCGCCTGGCCTTCGCGGAGCGCTTCCCGGGCCTCACCGCGCGCGGCATGGTGGGCCTGGCCGACGTACCGGCCATGGAGCTACGCGAGGTGCTGGCGGACCTGGCGCCCGCGGAGGTGGCCTTCAGCCTCACGGGCCGCATGGACTCGCGCGCGGCCATGTTGCGGCAGCGGCTGTACGCGCAGGCCCCCACGGAGGTGCTGGCGAGCCTCAAGAACGATGGCTCAACCCCGGCGTGGGCCCTGCGCGAGCGCGCCATGCGGGACGGGCGGCTGACCGACGTGCTCGCGGGGCTCGCCGGCCAGGACTGCGAGGAGTCCTGGTTGGTGCGCGAGGCGGGCATGCAGCGAAAGCTGTTCTCGGAGGTCGCGAGCAGCCTCACCGGTGTCCCGGGGGCGCGGGCGGATGCGCTGCGCGAAGTCCTGCTGCCGCATGACCGGCTGGCGGTGCTGCGCAGCACCCAGGGCCTGGACACACCGGTGGCCCGAGGCCTGCGAGAGGCCCTGGCGGGCAAGGCGCTGAAGCTGGTGCTCCGCTCGCTGACGGGGCTGGACACCGAGGAAGCCTGGGCGCTGCGCGAGCGCGGCGCGCCGCAGACGAAGGAGGCGCTGGATTCGGTGGACGGCATGGATGCCTCGCGGGCCTGGAAGCTGCGTGTAGACCATCTGGGCCGGTGGCCCACCACCGCGCTGTCCTCCCTGAAGGGACTGCCCATGGGGCCGCACGCGCAGGCGCTCATCGAGCGCGTGCTGGCGGAACAGCCAGACCGGCTGCCGGTGCTGCGCAACGCCTACGCCGTGGCCGCGACCGCACGGGCGCTCGCGCAGCAGCCCGCGCGCACGGTCCGCGTGGATACCTCTCCCCGAATGGAAGCCTAGGTCACCGCCATGGACGCATCATTCTCAGCCCTGTTCGAGGGCGCGAAAGCAGAGCTCAACGCGCTGTCCGTCACCGCGATTCTGCCGCGGATGCTGGCCGCGGCGCTCATTGGCACCCTGCTGTCGCTGCGGCCCTGGCGTCTGCTCATGAAGCGGGCGCTGCCCAAGGCGGACATGATTCAGGCACAGGTGCTGCTGTGCGCGGCGGCGGCGGTCATCACCGCCGTCATCGGCGACAGCCTGGCGAAGGCCTTCGGACTGGTGGGCCTGGGCGGCTTCGTTCGGTTCCGCTCGGGACTCAAGGACCCGCGTGACGCAGCCATCCTCTTCCTGATGATTGGCCTGGGCATGGCGTGCGGCCACGGCAGCCTGGGGCTTGCCTCCGTCGGGACGGTGTTCGTGATGGCCCTGCTCTTCGTGCTGGATTGCTTCAACCGCGAGGAGGCGCCCGCCACGGCGAAGCAGCGGCTGGTGCTGTCGGCGCAGTCGGATGACCTGGTGGGCGCGGAGGCCACGCTGCGCCGGGTCCTGGGTGAGCGGAACGTCATGGTGAAGAGCTGCGCGCTCGACTTCGACGGGCGGCGGCTGGAGTTGGAAGTCGAGGAGCCGGAGCCGGGCTCCCTCGCCGCGGCGCTGGGCAGCACGGAGGGGGCGGCCCTGCGAGGCTTGCGGTGGACAGCGGTGAATTCGAGGAGCACACGGGAGGAGCGGGTATGAGGCGCAGCTGGGTGGCCGTGTTCGCGGCGGGGTGGTTGGTGGCGTGTGGCGGCAACAGCCTGCCCGCGGGAGATTCGCAGGACCCGACACCCGGCGGCGGACTGCCGGGAGAGCCGGTGCCGCCGGGGGGGCCGGATGGTCAGGGCAACGGAGAGGAGCCCACCGGGTCGCAGTCGCTGTGGCCGCTGACCGCGGGCAGCACCTGGACCTACGACATCCAGGACCCCGTCGAGGGCAACTTCCAGAAGCAGGTGACGGTGGTGGGCCCCGGCGAAGTCCCTGACCAGCCGGGCATCAACGCCGTCCAGGTGCACAGCCGCCAGGACCGCGTGCGCAACGGCACCCTCTATGAGGAGTATTCGTGGCAGGTGGAGCTCACCAACGGGCTCGTCGTGCGTCTGCGCGAGGACGACTACCGCAATGGCCAGCAGGTCCGCTCCACCACCTGGTCTCCCGCCACGGTGAAGTCCGTGGCGAGCGTCCCGGACGCCCTGCCCTGGACGTACAAGAGCGACGTGCTCGAGCACATCACCCTGGGCGACGGCTCGAAGGACCAGAAGGACCCGACGTACATCTGGAAGGTGCTCGAATCCGGCGTGACGGTGACGACGCGGGCTGGGACCTTCACCAACGCGGTCAAGATTCAGCGCGACAAGGTCAACAACAACGGCGAGGTGAAGCCAGACAAGACGCGCTTCTACTGGCTCGTCCCGGGCATCGGAAAGGTGCGTGAGGAAGGCGAACGCACCGAGGACCTGGCGGCCTACGACATCAAGCCTTGACGCCTGACCGGGGAGGAGACGGATACACGGGGCCCTGCCCCACCGTCTCCTCCTCCGGGAGGGGGCAGGATGAAGGTCAGCGGTTGAACGGTTGCGCCTCTATCCCGAGCTTGTTCGGGAGGAGGCCGCATGCACCGGAAGACCCCCTTTCACCTTGCCCCCTGGGCGGCCGCGCTGATGCTGCTGGCCAGCACCGTGAGGGCGGGGACGCTGTATCGAGACCCTTATCTGCAAAAGGTCGGGCCGGACACGGCGACGATCGCCTTCCGGCTCGCGGCCAACTGCCAGGCGGAGGTGCGCTACGGCGAAGGAGCAGCCAACCAGTCGGCTGTCTCCCAGGACGGCGGGCAGGTGCACGCGGTGGTGCTGACTGGGCTGACGCCGGGCACCGAGTACACGTACGAGGTGTCGGCCTGTGGCCTACGCACGCCGCTCAATCGATTCCGTACCGCGCCAGTGCCAGGGACCCGCAGCGTGCACTTCGTGGCGGTGGGCGACTTTGGCACGGGCGGCTCGAACCAGAAGAAGGTCGCCGCGGCCATGGTCAAGCGGCAGGCGGAGCTGTTCGTCGCGCTGGGGGACAACGCCTACGCCGATGGCACCGAGGCGGAAATCCAGAACAACCTCTTCGTGCCCATGGAGGCCCTGCTGGCCCAGGTGCCGTTCTTCGCGGCGCTCGGCAACCATGAGTACGTGACGAACCAGGGGCAGCCCTACCTGGACAACCTCTACCTGCCCACCAACAACCCCGAGGGCACGGAGCGCTACTACTCGTTCGACTGGGGCCACGTGCACTTCGTGGCGCTCGACTCCAACTGCGCCGTGGGACTGGCGTCGGCGGACCGTTGCACGCGGGACGCACAGAAGGCGTGGCTGGAGCGGGACCTCGCGGGGTCGACGCAGCCGTGGAAGATTGTCTTCTTCCACCACCCGCCCTGGTCCAGCGGCGAGCACGGCTCGCAGCTCTCCATGCGCCGCCACTTCGGCCCCATCATGGAGAAGTACGGCGTGGACCTGGTGCTCACCGGGCACGACCACAACTACGAGCGCAGCAAGCCCATGAAGGGTGACGCCATCGCCGGGGCTGGCGAAAAGGGAATCCCCTACCTCGTGGTGGGCGGCGGCGGCGCGACGCTGAGGAAGCTCCCCGGCAGCAAGCCGGACTGGAGCGTCATCCGCGACAACCAGGCCTATGGCTTCCTCGACGTGACGGTGGTCGACGGCACGCTCACCGCGCAGTTGCTCGGGGTGAACGGAGACACCGTGGACCGCTTCACGCTCCAGAAGGAGCTGCCTCCGCAGGAACAGCTTCCCGAAGGTGAGCTGACGCTCGCCGTGGAGGGCGAGCGGGGCGTGGCCCCTCACCGCGCCTTCTTCCGGGCCACGCCGTCCCTCGAGGCCGCCACGGTGACCTGGGATTTCGGCGACGGTGGCACGGCCGAGGGCGAGGTCGCCGAGTACGTCTTCGCGATTCCCGGGCAGTACACGGTGACGGCCACCGCCACCCAGGGCACGGTGAAGCAGACGGCCACCGCCCTGGTCCAGGTGGCGGAGACTCCCGGTGAGGGGCCCCAGACGCCGGACTCCGGCACGACGGACCCGGGCTCACCGAATCCCCGCCCGGGGCTTCCGGATTCTCCCGGCACCCCGGATGACGGCATGAGCAGCTCGAGCGGTGGCTGCGCCGCGGGCCCCACCGCCACCCTCCTCCCGGCGGCCCTGGCCCTGCTGGCCGCGGGTCTGCTCCACCGGCGCCGCGAGTAGGGCCTCCCCGCCCCAGGTCCCCCGCTCCCTCCTCCTGACGTCACACGGCGGCGGGGCGGGCGTCCGCCGGGGCGGATTTGCTTTCCGCGCTTGTCAACCCGGCCCGAGGAATGCAAAGCCGCATTCCGTCATGGCCACCCAACGCAAGTCCCGCCCGCACTCGCGGTCGGCCCCGAAGAAGTCCGGCGCTCCGTCCGGGAAGAAGCCCTCCCCCTCCGAGCGGCCCGAGCGGCCCCTGCGAGAAGACCTGGTCCTCCAGGCCTGCCTGGAGGCGTACGGCTCGGTCCGGCACGAGGGCCGCATGGCCGACCGCGCGCTGGACTTCACCCTGCGCCGCAAGGCCAACCTCTACTCCAACGAGCGCCGCGCCGTGGCCGAGCGCGTCTACGGCCTGCTGCGCCGCCAGCGGACGGTGGACTTCCTGCTGTCTCGCGCCCACCCGCGCTTCGACAGCCTGGAGACCTCGCGCCAGGACGTGCTCCGGTTGGCCGCCTCGCGCGTCCTCTACGGCGAGCCCCACGGCCTGGTGGCCCGCCAGTCCGCGCTGGCGCCCCCGGATGCGCAAGCCCTGGGTGCCCTTCCCGAAGCCGCCGCCGCCCTGGAGGCCCTGCCCGCCCGCGAGCGCTTCCCCATCGCCGCGTCGCTGCCGGACTTCCTCGCCGACCGCTTCCTCCAGACGTTCGGCCGGGATGCCGCTCGCGCCGCGGAGGCGATGAACGAGCGCGCCCCGCTGGTCGCCCGCGCCAACCTCCTCAAGGGGGACCGCGACGCGCTGGCGCAGCGGCTGAAAGCGGAGACGGTGGACGTCAAGCCCACGCCGCTGTCGCCCATGGGCCTGGTGCTGGAGACGCGCATCAACGCCTTCTCCCTGGAGAGCTTCCGCGAAGGCATGCTGGAGCTCCAGGACGAGGGCAGCCAGTTGCTCGGCATGCTGGTGGATGCGCCGCCCACGCGCGTGGTGGATGCGTGCGCGGGGGCCGGCGGCAAGACGCTGCAGCTCGCCGCGCAGATGAAGAACCGGGGTGACTTGCACGCCCTGGACATCGATGAGCGCCGCATGGAGGACCTGAAGAAGCGCGCGCGCCGCGCGGGGGTGCACAACGTGCGCGCCCAGCTCATCCCCCACGAGGGCCCGGATGCCGACGCCGCGCTGACGCCCCTCAAGGGCAAGGCGGACCGGGTGCTGGTGGACGCGCCGTGCAGCGGCACCGGCACCTTCCGCCGCAAGCCTGACGCGCGCTACCGCCTCACGCCGGAGGATTTGGAGATGCACGTGGGCCGGCAGAAGGCCCTGCTGGCGCGCTTCGCCACGCTGGTGAAGCCCGGCGGCCGGCTCATCTACGGCACGTGCAGCGTGCTGCGGGAGGAGAACGAGAACGTGGTGGAGGACTTCCTCGCGAAGCACCCCGAGTTCACGGTGAAGCCGGTGGCGGAGCTGCTGGGAGCGGAGCTGGCCGAGAAGGTCGGCCCCGGCCCCTTCCTCCGGCTGGCGCCTCACACCCACGGGACCGACGGATTCTTCGGCGCCGTCCTCGTCCGCGCGAAGTAACCTGCGGCCGGGGGGAGAGAGACACTGCTCATGCACCGTGCCGTCCGCTACCGCGTCTCCATGCCCCGGCCGCATACGCACCTGCTGGAGGTGGAAGCCTCCTTTCCAGGAGGCGCCAGCGTGCTGGACGCCGTGATGCCGGTGTGGACGCCCGGCAGCTACATGGTGCGGGAGTTCGCGCGGCAGGTGCAGGACATGACGGCCCATGCGCCGGACGGAACGCTCCTTCCGGTGCGGCGCGCGGACAAGCGCACCTGGCGGGTGGACGCGAAGGGCGTGGCCGTCACGCTGCGCTACCGCGTCTACGCCAACGAGCTGACGGTGCGCACCAACCACCTGGACGGCTCACACGCCTACTTCAACGGCGCCGCCACGTTCCTCTACACGGAGGACACGCGCGGGCTGGAGCATCACGTCACGGTGGACGCGCCCCCCGGCTGGCGGACCTTCTGCGCGCTGGGCCAGCGCGCAAGCACCTTCGTCGCCCAGGACTACGACGAACTGGTGGACAGCCCCTTCGAGGTCGGCCCTCACACGCCGCTCACCTTCAGTGTGGAGGGCGTGCCGCACGAAGTCGTGGTGTGGGGCGACACGGTGCAGGACCCGGAGCGGCTGTGCGCGGACCTGAAGCGCATCTGCGAATGCCAGGCCCGCGTGTTCGGCGGCCTGCCCATGCCGCGCTACCTCATCCTGCTGTACCTGACGGACCGGGGCCGGGGCGGCCTGGAGCACAAAGCCAGCACCGCGCTGTTGTTCCCCCGCGTCGGACTCTCCACCCACCGCGGCTGGGAGGACCTGCTCACCCTGGTGGCGCATGAGTACTTCCACCTGTGGTTCATCAAGCGGGTGAAGCCGCGCGCGCTGGTGCCCTTCGACTACGCGAAGGAGAACTACACCTCGCTGCTGTGGGCCTTCGAGGGCTCCACGGCGTACTACGACAACCTCTTCGTGCGGCGCGCCGGGCTGATGTCCGCGCAGCGCTACCTCACGCGCCTGGGCGAAACGCTCACCGCGCTGCATGCCACGCCGGGGCGGCGCGTGCAGACGCTGGCGGAGGCGTCGCTGGTGAGCTGGGTGAAGCACTACCGCCCGGATGAGAACTCGCCCAACAGCGCCATCTCCTACTACCTCAAGGGCGAGGTCGTCTCCGCGCTGCTCGACCTGGAGATCCGCCGCGCCACCGGTGACGCCCGTGGCCTGGATGACGTCGTGCGCATCTTGTGGCAGCGCTACGGCGACGGCTCCGGCGTTCCCGAGGACGGCGTCGAAGCCGTGGCCAGCGAGGTGGCCGGTGTGGACCTGACGCCCTTCTTCGACCGGGCGCTGCGCACCACGCAGCCGTTGGACTACTCCGTCTTCTCCCACGTAGGCCTGGAGCTGAACTTCCGTCCGCGCGAGGCCGCCAGCGACAAGGGAGGCACGCCGCCGCGAGGCCGGGCGGGGGAAGGCAAGCCCAAGGGCTGGCTGGGCGTCACCACGCGGGGCAGTGGTACCGTGGCGGTGGTGATGGATGGCTCGCCCGCACAGGACTCGGGGCTCTACGTGGAGGACGAGCTGGTCGCGCTGAATGGCTGGAAGGTGGACGGCGCCACCCTGCTGTCCCGCTGCGAGGAGCGGAGGCCCGGCGAGACGGTGCGGCTCACGGTCTTCCGCCGCGACCGGCTGCTGGAAATCCCGGTGGTGCTGGGGACGAAGCCCGCGGAGGCGGCGTGGCTGTCCCGCGTGGAGCGCCCCACCGACGCCCAGAAGGCCGCCTATCAGGCGTGGCTCGGAAGCCCCTGGGAAGAGTCCCCTGGGCAGTCGTAGGCTTGGGGGCCATGAGCCCCTCATCGCCCAACATCATTCCACCGGATGCGCCCCTGCCCCGCTGCCAGCGGCATCGGACCACCGTGGCCGGGTGGCGTTGCGAGAGGTGCAACGAAACGCTCTGCCCTGACTGCGTGGTGGGCCGGCGGGCCCAGACGGTGGAGCTGGTGGCGTGCGAGCGCTGCGGCGACGTGGCGCAGACCCTGCTCACCTCCCGCAGCCGGGTGTCCGTGGCGCAGCGGCTCAAGGGCGCGTGGCGCTATGTCTTCACCGCGTCCGGCTCGCAGGTCATTGTGGCGGTCAGCGTCTTCCTGGCGGCGCTCCGGTGGCTGGTGGAGCTGGCCATCTCCTTCTCGGCCCTCATCCCGCTGACCATGTACGGAGGCGTCTTCTGGGGCACCTTCTTCACGCTCGCGCGGGACTCGGCGCGCGGCGAGACGGCGCTGCGCTCGCCCGACTACCGCGACTACTTCCATGACGCGGTCCTCCCCGGCCTCCGCGGCGTGGTGACCTTCGCCATCGTCTGGATGCCCGCGTTCCTCTACGTCACCGTGCTGCGCCCGCTCCTCCAAGAGGGGCGCTCGGCGCTCGGCGCGTGGATTCGGGGCCTGGACACCCCCGGGCTGCTGACAGTGGATCCGGTGCTGATCGGCCTGCTGCTGCTCGGCGTCCTCTGGCTGCCCGCGGCGCTCCTCATCACCGCCGCGCGCCAGCCCCTGCTGACCCTGTTCGACGTGCCCGGAACCCTTCGCATCGTCCGCCGCCTGGGCCGGGACTACACGCTGGTCGCCGGAACGCTGGTGGGCCTGGGCGTCCTCCACCTCATGACGCACGGGGTGGCGTTGCTGCTGCGCATGCTGGACCTCTTCGTCATCTCACGCGTGCTGGCCGAAGCCGTCACGCTGGTCATCCCCTTCACCGCCGCGCACGTGGTGGGACTGCTGCTGTACACGCGGGGCGATGCGCTGGGGTATGGCCTCGAGCAAGACTACCTGGACCCCGTGCTGGGCGACGCACAACCGAGCCGCAGGGCGCCGCCCCTGCGCGAAGCCGGTCCCATTCCCTTCACCGGAGCGGCGGCGACGGCCACCGAGACGGGAAGCGCCAACGACGACACCCTGGAGGCGCTGGCGGCCGCGGTGAACGCCCGCGATGTTCCACTCGCGATGTCGCTGTATGCCACCGTGCAGCAGCAACCGCGGCTGCGTGTGCCCCCGGAGCATCACCTGTTCGTCGGACAGGCCGCGGCCGTGGAAGGAAATTTCCCACTGGCGGTAGCGGCGTTGGAATCCGCGGCAGACACGGCGCCCGATGAGCCCACCGCCCCCCGTGCGTTGGTACTTCTGGCGCGTGTGTTGGGTGAACGGATGCACGACGCGCCGCGCGCGGAAGAAGTCTACCGCTACGTGCTCCACCGTTACCCAGACACGGCAGCGGCACGCTTCGCGAGTGAACGCGTGTCTCCGACTTCCGACTGATACAGACGTTGCCGCGCTCGCACGCCAGCATCACCCTTCACGGCATGGTTCGCGCACGCTGGTTTTCGTGGCTCATCGGTTTCGGTCTCTTCGCGGCATGTGACCAGGCGCCTCGCATGGAGCGCGCGGTGGACGACTGCCAGGCGGAGCAGGTGTCGTTGAAGGTGGAGGTGCTGTCGGCGGAGGGCGCGCGCGTGCGCGGGGCGACAGTCACCGGCACCAACGTGACCTCCAACGTGAGCATCACCGGTGTGACAGACGACCAGGGCGTCAGCACCGCCATCAACGAATCGCTCGCGCCCAGCGCGGTGCGAGTCGTGGCCACCGCGGGCGCCAAGGTGTCCGCGGCCCAGCAGGTGGAATGGGTGTGTGACGCCTGCAACTGCCAGCCAGAGCCGGCCACCCTCCAACTCCAGCTCAATCCGTAGGACCCGCCCCGCGCGACGCTGAGACAACCGCTGTTTCATGGATTCATCTGAATGAACGCGAGGGAGGTTGTGCTCCACCCGCCCATGGAGTACGGCTGGTGACATGCGTGACGCTCGTCAGCCTTCCCCGCGTCTGGCCTCCCCTGCGTCCAGGGGGGCCCTCCAGCCGGCTTCCTCCGAGCACGGGGCCGCGGGGATGTGTTGCCGCTGCGAGCGCGTTCCCCGCGCAAGGGGTCCTGTCAGCCCACGTTCCAGGTAGGTCCGGGCCCTCATCATGTCCGCAGACACCGTGGAACAGTTGCTTCAGTGCGCGCTGTCCGAGCTGACCGCGCGCTTCGTCACCCAGGCCAACCCCGTCCCCACCGGCTTGCTGGAGGCGTTGGACGCGGACCCGCGCGCGGGCGCGCATGCGCTCGCCCGGCGCATCCGTTCACGCCAGGAGAAGAACCGCGCGGAGGGCCAGCGCATGCGCAAGCTGCTCCGTTTCGAGACGGAGCTCTGGGAGCAGGGCCACACGCACATCGCGGGTGTGGACGAGGCGGGCATGGCACCGCTGGCCGGGCCCGTCGTGGCCGCCGCGGCCGTGCTGCCCAAGGGTTTCCGGCTCAAGGGGCTGGATGACTCGAAGAAGATTCTCGACGCCGAGAAGCGCGAGTCGCTGGCCGAGGCCATCAAGCGCGACGCGGTGGCCTGGGCCGTGGGCCGCGCGGAGGTGGAGGAGATCGACCGCATCAACATCTACCACGCGGGCCTGCTGGCCATGCGCCGCGCGGTGGAGGGGCTGTCGGTGAAGCCGGACCACCTGCTGGTGGATGCTCGCACGGTGCCGGAGTGCTCGGTGCCGCAGAAGGGCATCATCAAGGGGGACGCACTGTCTCTCAGCATCGCAGCGGCCTCCATCCTGGCGAAGACGACGCGTGACCGCTGGATGGCGGAGCTGGACGACCAGTACCCGGGTTATGGGCTCGCCGCACATAAGGGCTACCCCACGCCGCAGCACCTGCAGGCGCTGCGTGAAAAGGGCGTGCTGCCCATCCACCGACGCAGCTTCGCGCCGGTGCGCGAGGCCCTGGGCCTGCCGACCGGCTCACCGCCTTCCGCCCTCCAGGCGGAGCTGTTCCCCGAGGCCCCTTCCCGGACAGGGGTGAAGTCATGAGCGCCGACCGGGACATCGACGAGTGGATGGCCGCGCGAGGCATCACCCTGCCCGAGGCCCGCGCTCGCACCCGCGCGGTGCTGGAGGAAGTGGGCCTCACCCGCCCCGGCCGCCAGCGAATGAGCGAGCCCAAGCTGCTCAAGGCGGCGGAGCTGCTGACGGGGCGCTTCTTCGCCGTGTGCGCGGACAGCGCGTGCCTCAAGGTCGCGCAGGCCAGCGGGCGTGAGCCGATGCGTATCGAGCCACGGCTGCACTGTGAGCGCTGTGGCGGCTCGGCCAACCGCCGCGCGGAGGTGGCCTTCGTGGAGGCCTGCCAACGCTACGGCGTGCGCCGCGTGGTGGTGGTGGGTGGCTCGCCGGCCGTGCGCGAGGAGCTGGAGGCGAAGCTGGGCCACCAGATTGACTTGCGGATGGTGGACGGCACGGAACGCCGCACGGCGGACCGCGCCCGCAGCGACCTGGACTGGGCGGACCTGGTGCTGGTGTGGGGCGCCACGGAGCTGCACCACAAGGTCAGCGGCCACTACACGCACGGTGGGCCGGCCTACAGCCACAAGGTGGTGCACGTCGTGAAGCGGGGCGTGGCCGCGCTGTTGGAAGAAGGCATCACCCACCTGGAGCGGACGCGCTGAGTGCTGGACTCAGGCGACGCGCCAAAGCGACGCTTGAGTCCATGACGACCGAGTTCATCCTGCTCCGTCACGGAGAGACGGAGTGGAACTCCCTGGGGCGCCTCCAGGGACATCAGGACAGCACCCTGAGCCACGTGGGCCTGCGCCAGGCGGATGCCCTGGCCGCGCGCCTGGCGCCCGTCCGTTTCTCGGCGCTCTATTGCAGCGACCTGGGACGGGCGCAGGAGACGGCGCGGCGCATCGCCACCCGCACGGGCCACACCGTCCAGACCGACCCCCGCCTGCGCGAACGGGGACTGGGCATCCTGGAAGGCCTCACCCGGGACGAGGCACGCCAGAAGCACCCGGACATATTCGCCGCGTACTCCGGTGGCGCGCCGGACTACATCGTCCCCGGCGGGGAGAGCACGTCCCAACGGCTGCGCCACGCGGTGGAGTGCCTGGAGGAACTGGGCGCGCGCCACCGGGGCGAACGGCTGGTGGTGGTGACCCACGGAGGCGTGCTCAGCCTCTTGTTCCGCCACAGCCTGGGGATTCCGCACGCGGCGCCGCGCACCTTCTCCGTGCTCAACGCCGGGTGGAACCAATTCGACTACCACGAAGGTGCGTGGCGGCTGGTGACGTGGGGTGACGTCACCCACCTGCGTGCCGCCAGCCTCGACGACACCTGAGCGCCCGCGCGGACGCGCGTGGTGGCTACAGCTCCACCTGCGGGCGCTGCTCGTCGCGGCGGGACGCGCGCGTCGCGGCCGGGCGAACCTCCAGCTCGGCGCGGGCCTCCTCGATGGCGTCGCACACCCCGTCGGCGGCCCGCTGGACCTGCTCCAGCGTGTGGGACGCCATCACCTGCATGCGGAAGCGCGTCTCGCGCAAGCGAACGGCCGGGTACTCCACCAGGTTGGCGAAGATGTCGCGGTCGAACACCTTCTTCGAGGCCAGCCGCGCCACCTTCGCGTCGCCCACCTGCACGGGGACGACGTTGGACGGCTCGCCCAGGCACGTCACGCCCCGCCCCTCGAAGGCTCCGCGCAGCGCCAGGATGTTCTCCCGCGCCTTCGCGCGCAGCGCGTCGCCCTCTTCCGAGCGGACGATGCGCAGCGACTCCAGCACCACCGCCGCCTGCATGGGCAGCAGCGCGTTGGAGAAGATGTGGGGCCCGCCCATGATGCGGATGAACTGGCGCACCGCCGGCGAGCGCGTGGCCACGAAGCCGCCATTGCTCGCGAACGTCTTGGAGAAGGCGCCCACCACCAGGTCCACCTTCCCCAGCAGGCCCTGCACGCCCAGGCTGCCCGTCCCCCGGGGCCCCATCGCGCCCAGGTCATGGGCCACGTCCACCAGCAGCGTCGCGCCGTACTCACGGCAGATGGACTGGAGCTCTTCGATCCGCGGCACGTCCGAGTCCATGGAGAACAGGCCCTCGGTGACGACGAGCACCGCGTTCTGCGTGTCGCGGGCGCGAATCTCCTGAAGCTTGCGCCGCATGGCGCGGTTGTTGAGGTGCGGCACGCGGCTCACGTTCGTCGTCGCGGCGGCGGCGCCCTGCTGGAGGCACGCGTGCGACAGCGCGTCGAGCACCACGTGGTCATCGGGACGCACCAGCCCGGCGATGACGCCGAAGCCCGCACCCCAGCCGGTGGAGAACAGCGCCACGTGCGGCGTCTGCAGGTGCTCCGCGAGCGCCTTCTCCAGCATCAGCGACGGCGTCGTATTGCCCCCCAGCATCGCCGAGCCCGCGCTGTGCAACCCGTAGTCCTGGATGGCCCGCTGGGCCGCCTCCACCACCGCCGGGTGCGTGGACAGCGACAGGTAATCCTGCGAACCGAAGTTCAGCCCCTGGCGCGCCGCCCCCGTCTCGCTGCGGACACCACACTCCGCCTTCGGTGCCGCCTCCAGGCTTCGCGAGTACGGCCACAGGCCCGCCTGCCGCCGCGACTCCTGCCACTCGAAGAAGGGTTCCGTCCGCCCCAGCAGGTCAGGTCCCGTCGGCTGCGCGTAATGGGAGATGAAGTGGGTGAAGAGCGGCGAGTCGAGTTGAGCTCGGAAATCCATGAAGCACGTCCAGGGGGAAAGGTCGCGCTGTCAACGAGAGGCGCGGCGCTCGGGGAGGGGGGCGAGCGGCGCATTTAATGCCTCTGCATCTTTCCAGTGTCAACCGGCCTACCCTGACGGCTCCGCTGTATTCGTTTGTTCCGACTCAACCGGATGTGCTGCGTAGGCTGAAACAGGCGCGAAATACCCAGATAGGCACGTATTGTCCGGGCAAAAAACGACGAATCCTGTTTTTTCACCCCAGGGCAGCGGTGGATTTTGACGCCCCCTGCCCTGAAGTGCGAGCAAGTGTCCGTCAGTCGTCGTTCTGCCTCAGCGCGGCCAGGACGTTGAGGTCCTCCAGGGTGGTGGTGTCCCCGGAGGCCTGCTTGCCCGCGGCCACGTCGCGCAGCAGCCGGCGCATGATCTTCCCCGAGCGCGTCTTCGGCAGCGCCTCCGCGAAGCGGATTTCGTCCGGCCGGGCGATGGCGCCAATCTCGCGGCCCACGTGGGCGGCCAGCGTCTTCTTCAGCGCGTCGGACGGCGTGTGGCCCTGCTTCAGGGTGACGAAGGCCACCAGCGCGGTGCCCTTCAAGTCGTCCGGACGGCCCACCACGGCGGCCTCCGCGACGGTTTCATGCGCCACCAGCGCGCTCTCCACCTCCGCGGTGCCCAGACGGTGGCCGGCGACGTTGACCACGTCATCCACGCGGCCCATCAGCCAGAAGTACCCATCCGCATCCGTGCGAGCGCCGTCGCCGGTGAAGTACATGCCGGGCAGCTCGTTGAAGTACGTGCGCACGTAGCGGTCCGGGTCGCCGTACACCGTGCGCAACATGGAGGGCCAGGGGCGCGTGACGAAGAGCAGTCCGCCCTGCCCTCGCGGCACCTTGTTGCCCTCTCGGTCCAGAATCTCCGCGTGGATGCCGGGCAGCGGCAGCGTGGCCGAGCCGGGCTTCGTCGGCGTGGCGCCCGGGAGCGGCGACACCATGATGCAGCCCGTCTCCGTCTGCCACCACGTGTCCACCACGGGGCAGCGGCCCCCGCCGATGACGTCGCGGTACCACATCCACGCCTCGGGGTTGATGGGCTCGCCCACGCTGCCCAGCAGACGCAGCGAGGACAAGTCGTGCTTGCGCACGGGCTCCTCGCCCAGCCGCATGAAGGCGCGGATGGCGGTGGGCGCGGTGTAGAGGATGGTGGCCTTGTACCGCTCGATGATGTCCCAGAAGCGGTCCGGTCCCGGCTGGGTGGGCGCGCCTTCGTAGAGGATGGTGGTGACGCCGTTCATCAAAGGGCCGTAGACGACGTAGGAGTGGCCCGTCACCCAGCCCACGTCGGCGGTGCACCAGTAGACGTCGTCTTCGCGCAGGTCGAACACCCAGCGCGTGGTGAGCGACGTATTCACCGCGTAGCCGCCCGTGGTGTGCAGCACGCCCTTGGGCTTTCCAGTGGAGCCCGACGTGTAGAGGATGAACAGCGGGTGCTCGCTCTCCACCCACTCCGGTTCACATTCCGCGGACTGCCCGCTCACCAGCGTGTCCCACGCCACCAGCTTGGGCCCGGACAGCTCCAGCGTGCTCCCCGTGCGGCGGAGCACCACCACCTTCTCCATGGTGGGCATGTGCGGCAGCGCCGCCTCCACGTTCTTCAGGAGCGGCACCACCGCGCCCTTGCGCCAGCCGCCGTCCGCGGTGAGCAGTACCTTCGCGCCCGCGTCGTTCATGCGCTCGTGGAGCGCCTCCGCGGAGAAGCCGCCGAACACCACCGAGTGCACCGCGCCAATGCGAGCGCACGCCAGCATGGCCACCGCGGCCTCGGGCACCATGGGCAGGTAGATTCCCACCCGGTCCCCCTTCCGAACGCCCAGCGACTTGAGCGCGTTGGCCAGCTTGTTCACCTCGGTGGACAGCTCGCCGTACGTGAGGCTGCGGCGGTCGCCGGGCTCCCCCTCGAAGAGGATGGCGGGCTTGTCCTTGCGGGTGGCCAGGTGCCGGTCCAGGCAGTTGTAGGCCAGGTTCGTCTTGCCCTCGACGAACCACCGCGCGTGCGGCGGCTTCCAGTCAAGCACCGTCTGGAAGGGCGCCTTCCAGTACAGCTCCTCGCGGGCGCGGTCGCCCCAGTACTTGTCAGGGTCCTTCGCGGCTTCGTCCCAGAGCTGCTGGTACTGCTCCATGCTCCGGATGTGCGCGCGCCGGGCGAACGCCTCTGGCGGCGAAAAGACGCGTGCTTCCGTCAGGACCGAGTGAATCTCATGCTTCGAAGCCGCCATGCGTTCCTCCAGCGTGGACAATGCCACCCTGTTCTAGGAACGCGGAGCGCGCGGCTCAACCCTCCGTGTCACAGCGCTTCGATTCCTTGACGGCCTCGTAGCGCAGCCACATCTCGCACACGCATTCGTCGGGGCGGCGCGTGTCGTAACGGACGCGCAGCACCCCATTGAACTGCGTTTCGCACTGCGTCGTACCGTCGATGTGGATGTTGATCTGATCCAACAGGCACTCCTGGCCATTCACCTCGGCGGCGGCCTTGACCACGCTCCCATCGATGGAGAAGTGGTCTCCATCCTCCAGGAAATAGCCCACGAGGTGGCTGTCCAGGAAACCGAAGTCCAGGCGGACGACGCGCCCGCTGATTTGCAGGGTGCCGTAGAGCTGGTTGCGGTTGGTCTCCAGCAGGCCGCAATCGTCGCGGAGGACCTCGACGGGCTCGAAGACGTAATCACCCGGCTCCTGGACGTGGGGCAGACAGCCCGCCAGGCAGGCCAGGAGCAGACCGGAGAGGACGAGGCGATGGCGTCTCGGAGTCGACACGGCGCGCACAATACTCCACGGCACGCATCTAGGAAGTGCGAGCGTGACGGCAGCGGGTAGACTGGGGGTCATGCTCGAATACCGCAACCCCAAGCCCACCGTGGACTGCATCATCGAGCTGCCCGGTGAACGCATCGTCCTCATCCGGCGTGCGAATCCGCCGGTCGGCTGGGCGCTGCCCGGTGGCTTCGTGGATGAGGGCGAGCCGCTCGACGTCGCCGCCGTGCGCGAGGTCCTGGAAGAGACGGGACTTCACGTGAAGCTGTCGGAGCAGTTCTTCACGTACTCGGACCCCCGGCGGGATCCGCGGCAGCACAACATCTCCACCGTCTACATCGGCTCGGCCGAGGGCGAACCGCAGGGCGCCGACGACGCGGCCGAGGCCCGCGCCTTCCGCGTGAATGATTTGCCGAAGGACCTGTGCTTCGACCACGACACCATCCTGTCCGACTACGTCACGTACAAGCGGACCGGACAGCGGCGGAAGCTCTAGGAGCGGCGCGGGAGGATGCATTACGCGCTCGTCCTGCTCGCCCTGGGAGGCCTGCTGACCCTCCACGAGTTGGGGCACCTCATCGCCGCGCGGTTGCTCGGTGTGCGGGTGCCCCGCTTCGTGTTCGGTTTCGGTCCACCGCTGGTGTCCTTCCGCCTATGGGGGACACAGTACGTGGTGGCGGCGGTGCCCCTGGGCGCCACGGCGCACCTGCAGGGGATGAACCCGCACCGTGCGGACGCGGACGAGGCCGCGGGCTTCGCCGCACGCGGGCCCCTGCTGCGCATCCTCATCATCCTGGCGGGGCCGCTGGCCAACTATGCGCTCGCGCTGGGTGTCCTGTTCGCGCTGTACACGTCGGGCACGCACGTGGTGGTGCCGCTGACGGTGGGGACGGTGCAGCCGGGTTCGGAGGCGGCGCGCGCACAACTGCTGCCGGGGGACCGCATCGTCAATGTCGCGGGACAGCCGCTGCGGAGCTGGTCGGAGTTCGTGGAGAAGGTGGGCGCGGCACCAGGTGTCCCGCTGGAGCTGGGCGTGGAGCGCGGCGGCGATGCGCGCTCGGTGGTGGTGCGGCCCCGGCCGGATGAACGGGGCACGGGCCGCATCGGGGTGAGCCAGCAGTACGTCTACAAGGCGCACGGCGCGGGTGAGGCGCTGAGCCATTCGTTCACGCACACCGTCAAGGTGGCCGAGGAAGGCGTGGCGCTGCTGAAGCGGATGATGCAGCACGGCCTGGAGAGCGCGGACGCGGCGAGCCCCGGAGCGCTGGTGCGGCAGGAGTCCGCGGATGCGATGTCGTCCGGGACGGATGCCCTGCTGCGGACCTTGGTGGCCGCGTCGGTGGTGCTCGCGCTGTTGACGTTGCTGCCCGTGCCCGGGCTGGATGGAGGCCGCGTGGTGCTGCTCCTGGTCGAGGCGGCGAGCGGCCGGCGGATCCCCCCTCGCGTGGAGACGGTGGCGCAGACGGTGGGGTTCCTGGGAATCGCCGTGGCCGTGGTCTTGATGGCGACCGCGGAGATTCGGCGCGCGTTGCCGGCGCGGTTCGGCATGGAGGACACGCCGGCTCAGGATGCGGGGACAGAACAGCCGTCGCCTGCGGCGTCCGCTTCCGCGAAGGGCACGGCCCCCGCTCCTGTTCAGGCGCCTGGCGCGCCGGAGAAGAGAGGCGACACGGCGGGCGCCACGCCTGCCGGGACGGCCGCTGCGGGCACGACGGCGGGGGCCGGGCCTGCTCGGACAACCGCTGCGAGCACTGGAACGGGCACCCGTCCTGCCGCGACGGGCCCAGCCGTGGCAGGAGCTGACGCGGGGACGTAGGCAGCTTCCGGTGGTGCGCCTGGTGCCGCGCCTGCCGGCCCCCACGGACCGGGAGCAGCCACACGCGGTGCCAGCCCCCCGCCTGCCACGCCATCAGCCACCGCGCGCTGCACCTCATGTCAGGAAGACTCGGCGGCTACGTCCCGTCCGGTCACGGCGGACGGTTGTTCAGCACCGTCGTGATTGCGACACCCAGCCCCGACCTTCGAGCGCAGACGCGCCGCATGGGAGCCAGCCAGATGGGAAGCACCGTATCCGCAGATGAGTGAGCCGCGGCGACACGTCAATCGTTGCCGCGGCCATCTGCCCCAGCTCATCCCGGTACCCGTGGAGAGGCAGAGCGCCGCCAGATGTTCCTCATTTGTGCGGATGCAATCGTGCCTGACTTCAAAGCCCCGTCGTGGAATCAC
Organism: Myxococcus virescens; assembly: GCF_900101905.1. Classification (NCBI taxonomy): domain Bacteria; kingdom Pseudomonadati; phylum Myxococcota; class Myxococcia; order Myxococcales; family Myxococcaceae; genus Myxococcus; species Myxococcus virescens. Next base: position 325,398 of record NZ_FNAJ01000003.1, read on the forward strand.
GCTGTGCCAGCAGCGCTGTTGCTGATGGCGCCCTTCGACCTCCTGGCCTCGCTGGCCATGGACATCTACCTGCCAGTCGTTCCGGCGATGCCCGGAATCCTCAACACCTCACCCGCCATCGTCCAGCTCACCTTGAGCCTGTACCTGGCGATGCTTGGGCTCGGCCAGATGGTGTTTGGCCCGATCTCCGACCGCATCGGCCGGCGCCGAGTGCTCCTGACAGGCGCCCTCCTGTTCGCGGTCACGTCCTTCCTGCTCGCGGGGGCCTCGGATGCCGCGATGTTCGTCGGCCTTCGGCTCGTCCAAGCCATGGGGGCATCCGCGGCCCTCGTCGCCACGTTCGCGACGGTCCGCGATGTCTATGCGGAGCGCCCCGAGAGCGCGACCCTCTACAGCCTGTTCAGCGCCATGCTGGCCTTCGTCCCCGCGCTCGGGCCCATCGCGGGGGCGCTGCTCATGCAGCGCTGGGGATGGCGAGCCATCTTCATCACGCTCGGAGTCGTGGCCACGGCGGCACTGCTGCAAGCCTTGCCACGGTGGCACGAGACGCGCCCGGCGCAGGGCCTCCAGTCGCGTCCCGCGTTCCGGCACATCCTGCGCAGCGCCACGTTCTGGACGTACACCCTGGGCTTCAGCGCGGCCATGGGCTCCTTCTTCGTGTTCTTCTCCACGGCGCCCCGGGTGCTCATCGGTCAGGCCGGATTCTCCGAGCTCGGGTTCAGCCTGGCTTTCGCCACCGCCGCGCTCGCGATGATTCTGACGACCCGCTTCGCGAAGCGCTTCGTGGGGAGTTGGGGGTTGGCGGGAAGCCTCACGCGGGGCATGGGCATGTTGCTGCTCGGGGCGGGGCTGCTGACGGCCGGACAGCTCCTGGCAACGCCGTCGTTCTGGACGTTCGTCGCGCCGATGTGGCTCATCGCGGTCGGCATCGTGTTCTCCGTCTCCGTCACCGCGAATGGCGCACTCCAGGCCTTTGGCGATGTGGCGGGAACGGCGGTCGCGCTCTACTTCTGCATCCAGAGCCTCATCGTCGGCGTCCTCGGCACGCTGATGGTCGTCCTGCTGGATGGCGACACGGCGTGGCCCCTGGTGGGATACGCGTCCCTGATGGCAGGGGTGACGTTGATGGCGCTTCAGCGCCTCCAGCGCCGACAACGCGTCCTGACGAAGCCCGCGATGGCGGAAAGCCCCGACGCCCCCTAGCAGACGTCCCCAAACCGCGCCGCGGGGGCCTGCTCCCGCGGCGCGGCGGTGGTTTCCTTCTTTCCCGCCTGGGACGGAACCCTGCCCGCCTCCCGGCTGTCCAGGGACCAACCGGGCGTCGGCCGTCTTTCGGAAGACGTCTCCTGGACGATGAAGGAGCCGCGAGCCATGCAAGGCCCTATGCTGCCCCCCGCGATGAACACCAAGGCAGGCGGTGGACTCTTCTGTGAGCTGTACTGGGGCAACAATCTGTCCGAGGCGTGGAGCTATGGGCCGGAGCATTCGAACGTCCACGCCGCCCCGGACGAGACGGCACCACTACCGCTCTACGGCTTCACCCTGCCCGAAGAGCCGTTCCTGCTCGCCGAGCGCACCGATCAGGGCTGGCGCATCCACCTGCCGCCCGCGGCCCGTGCCGAGCGCGCAATCCAAGGCAACGCCTATGCCGCCGTGCCGCAGACGGACCTGCGCCAGCACGACGGACGCACGACCGTGGAGCTCGCGGAGGGCATGACGCTTCGCCTCTCGGAAGGCGAGCTCTCGCTGCGCATCCAAGGCTCCGTCGTCAAGGAGCAGGTCAACCGGCTCCAGTGGAAGGACTTCGGCTGGCTCATCATCGTGAGCATCCTCTTCCTCAGCCTGCCCGTGGGTTTCCTCATCGCGGGCCCCACGCCCCAGCGCATCGAGGAATCCAAGGTCCGCGCCATGAAGATGGCCGCCGACAAGGAAGCCGCGCGCCGCAAGGCCATGGGCCTGGACACGCCCCTGCGTCCGCTCACGGATGAGGAGCTCAGCATGCAGCCCGACGGCGGTGACGACGTCACGGTCCCCGCCTTCCTGCGCGTCCGCTGAGGCGGCGCCTCAGGGCCCCAGGCCGACCCAGACCTCCCCATCCTCGAAGAACTCCTTCTTCCAGATGGGGACGTCCTGCTTGAGCCGCTCGATGGCGTACTCACAGCCACCGAACGCCTCCTTCCGGTGCGGCGACGCCGCGGCGATGACGACGGCCAGCTCGCCGGGTACCAGCGTTCCCACGCGATGGATGATGGACACGCGCACGCCGGGAAACCGCTCCGCGGCCTCCGCCCCAATCTCCGCCAGCTTCTTCTCCGCCATGGGCGCGTAGGCCTCGTACTCCAAGCGCAACACGCGGCGGCCCTTCGTCTGGTTCCGCACGGAGCCGCTGAACGTCACCAGCCCGCCGTATGACTCCCCGCTGACAGCCTCCACCACCTCTTCCAGCCGCAGGGGCCGGTCCACCACCAGGAACTTCCCAGGTGCGCCTCCCGCCACGGGGGGAATCAGCGCCAGCTCCGCCCCATCCCGCACCGGGGCATCCGGACCGACGAACTCCTGGTCCACGGCCACACGAAGGTGCGGCAGGAGTGGCGCCAGCGCCGCGTACTTCGCGCTCAGCAGCCGCAACACGTCCCGCACATGCGAGCCCTCGGGCAAGTCCAGGGACTCCCGCACCTGCCCGGTGCGCTCGCGAGCCGCGGCGAAATAGAGGACGGTGATGCGCACGTTCCCGGCGTCCGCCATGCCCCCGCTCAACGCGAAGCCTCCTGATCCGCGCGCAAGGACAGGCGTCCCTTGAGCCGGCCCCCGCCCTCCACCGGGCTGAAGTCGAGGAAGCCCGAGTCCAGCGGCGTGATCCGATCCAGCAGCGCCCCCGAAAGCGCCTTCGTCGCCCCGAGCAACATGTTGGGCACTCCGGGCACCTTCTCCGCCGCGCGCAGGTCCGCGCGCAGCCGGCCCAGGTCCACCATCACCGACACGTGGCCCGAGCTGAAGGCCTCACCACCGAAGCGCTCCCGCAGCTCGGCGCCCACGTCTCCGCGAGGACGGCCCTGCAGCAGCTCCCCCGCTATCAGGCTGGCGCGCTCGGGCGTGATGCGCAGCTCCACCGGATGCTCCCGAATCCGCGTCCGGAAGAGCGTGCCATTCGCCTCCTGCTGCGTCGTGTAGCGCAGCACGGAGTCCTCCAGTTGCTTCTGCACGAGCGCCCGCACGGGCTCCGACTCCGTCAGCCCCGCTTCGAACACGATGGAGCCCTTGATGTCGGGCCGCTTGTTCCGGATGAAGTTGCGGAAGAAGGCCGGGATGTCGAAGTACGCGCGCAGCACCACGTCGCCGCGCAGCGCCTTGAGCAGCGCCTCCACATCCAGTCCCTCACGACGCCAGGACGCCACCATGCGCTCGCGGCGCTCGGAGCCCGGCGCACCGAACACCAGCCGCGCCAGTTCCTCAGGCGGCACGGAAACCTGCGCCGCGGCGATGGGCCCCAGCTCCGCGTCCTTCAGCAACGCCGACGCGGGCGCACGGGCGCCCTGGAACAACGGCGTCGAGGAGGACAGGAAGCCATCCAGGTCCACCCGCTCCGGCTTCACCGCCAGCGACGCGGCGAAGCCGCGAATCGGGTGGGTGCCTTCTTCCTCAGGCGCCACTCCGGGCTGCTTCCCGGAGAAGAGGTACATGCTGCCGCTCGCCACCTTCCCTCGCAGCTCGGTCAGGAGCACGTCCTCGGAGATGCCCGGCCCCGTGAGGCTTCGCACCGCCTGGCGGGCCACTTCCGCGTCGGGAATGGCCAGCACCTGCGCCTGCTGAGGTTCACCCTCGTCGGGCTCCTCCAGCCCCTCTGGTACGGCGAGATAGAGGTAGCCTCGGTCCTCGAAGAGCAACATCGGGGGCCCGCCTGACGCGGGCTCCACGGTGGCGGACCCGTCCGGCTGCGGCATCACGCCGTGCCCCGCCCGCTCCAACTCACCGGCAACGGCCTTCAGGGCCGCCTCTGGCTCCGTGATGCCCAGCAGCGTCACGACGCCGTCGAACTCCGGGAGCAGGAAGAAGCCGAAGCCCTCGTCGGGGTCCACCACCGAGCCGGCGCCGTTCTCCAGGTCCGCGAAGAGCAGTGGCAGCAGCGGGGATGACTCCACGGCCCGCCGCGCGTTCTCCGGCCCCACGAGCCGCGCGTAGAAGTCCATCAACTGCTCCACGTGGCCACGCAGCTCGGGCAGCCACATGACGGTGCGCGCGCTGGCGGGCACCGCGCGCAGCACGGGCCGAGGCACCACCGTCAACTGGACGCGGCCGACCTCCTCGCCCTCGTGCAGGGCGCGCACGGTATAGGCGCCTGCCCGGGAGAACGCGTGGGACACCCACGGCGCCGTCTGGGCGTCGCTGCCGTCACCAAAGTCCCAGGTGACGGCGGTGGCGTCCTCGCGCTGCGAGCCGAGGTCGACCGGCACGCCCGCTTCCACCGTCCGGTCCTGCCCCAGGTCCGGCCGCACCGCGCGACGGCAGCCGGAGGCCCAGGGGCCCACGGCGACCGTCAACAGGAGGAGCGCGACAAGAGACCCAGGGCGGCGCGGAATGAGCGGCATGAGCCGCTTAGTAGTCCAGCGCCAGTCCGAACATCCAGCGCCGGTTCGACAGGTTCAGCCCCGGCCCGCCGAAGTTGTCCACATCCGCATAGGTGTACTCGGCGAAGACGTAGCTGTGGTTGACGCCCAGGTCGGAGTCGAAGTCGCGCGCGAAGCGCGGCTCCAGGACGTCCAGCATGAAGGCCACGCCACCCGTCGCGCCCCAGCCCCACTTGCCGCCCGAGCCCCGGTTGCCCCCCACGGCCTCAGTGCCCGTGCCCTTGAGGATCCACCAAGGCGTGTAGATGAGCCCCAGCTTGCCGTAGGGCACCAGCGGGATGCCCCATTCGAAGGCGGCGTAGTCGAACTTGTAGAAGGCGTTGAGGCTCAGGGGAATCAGACGCAGCGCCGTACGCTCCGCGGCGTCCGCACCGGAGGCCAGCTTCGCCGTTCCGTACTTCTCGCCGTAGCCCGCTGAGAAGCCCACGCCCGCCGTACCCACGCCCTGGTAGAAGTATCGCTGGAGCTCTACCTCGAACGTCAGCAGCGACTCGCCGCCAAAGTAGTCCTGGTACGGCGTACCCGTGAGGCCGGGCTCTTCGTCGATGAGGGGCTTGTAGCCACCCAAGCGGAATTGAATGCCGCCCGAACGTGGCGAGCGCAGCGAGACTTCCTCCTCCACCACTACCGTGTCCTGCCCCCAGGCAGGCAGCGTGGCGAGCAGCGCCACGACTCCCAGGGCCGATGCCCGACTCATGACCGCTTCCTCCTCGACGACAGCCAGACTCCGAGGGACGCCAGCATCGCGCATCCCGTGATGCCACCACCCGCCGCGGCGCAGCCACCCGTCTCCGTGCCGCCAGCTCCGAGGTACCCTTGGTAGAAGCCGTTGCTTGCAATGGGCGTCCCTGTCGCAGCGGGCGAAGGTTCGCTTTGGTTACCCGCCCTGTCGATGGCAATTGCCTGGACGGCATACTCGACGCCGTTCTCGAGCCCTTGATCCATGCGGAAGACCGCGTTCGACGAAACCTGCCGCTTCGTCGAAATCACTTCACCCGCGCCCACACCACCGTCCTCGCCCGGAACGAACTGAAGGACCTGCACCTCCATGAACACCGCGTCGCTCGGCACCTTGACAGAGACACTCAGCGCGGCGTCCAGCCCCGTGACGCTCGGGGTCTCCGGCGCTGCGGGAGGCTCCGGGTCATAGATGAAGCTGAGGTTGGAGGGCGACCCAATCGAGGTGAACGACTCCTCGCAACCAATCCCCAAGGGACGTCGGGTGGTAGCACACAGCCGGAACGTCTTGGTTGACGTCTGCGACTCGCACTTGGCGCCGTCCGCCACCAGCGCCTCGGACGCGTTGAAGGTCACCGACCCCGTCAGCCGAGTATCCGTTACCGAGATCTCGTCGAGAGACAGGTCGCCCGCCCCTGGCGCCCCCGTGCAACTCGATTCGTTCGAGAGCCAGAGGTGGAGCACGTCGCAATTGCCGGCGACACGCGTCCAGTTGACCGTGCGGTCCAAGCCGCAGTTCTCCTGGGAGACGACAATCTGATCGTTCTGGATGATGTCGCCCGTGGCTGAAAACGTCACGGTCTGCCCCAGGGCAGTCGACGCGAAGAGCAAGAGGCCAACGAGAGTGAGGCGCATGGGTACGCCCAGGCTAGCAAGCGGGAGGCCACATGAAACGCATTCCCGTCCGCTGGGCATCACTCCGGGAGGGCCGTCCCGCCGCGCCAAACAGGCAGGACGGCCACGGAGGCTTTGCCAATTTGTCAGGCGGGGCGCTCGGCCAGGCGGAGTCCGGCTTCCACCAGGTTGAGGGCGGCGCCCCGGCTGGCGTTGTCCACCGAGGCGAACAACGTCACCCACTCCGGCGCCTGGGGGAATGCGCGCACCCGGCCCACATGGACCGCCGGGTCGGACGTGACGAGCATGGGCATGGGGTACACACGCTCACCGGGCACATCCAGCACCTTCAAGGCCCCGGACGTCTTGAGGGCCGCGCGCACCTGCTCCACCGGGCCCGCCTTCTTGAGCTGCACGTTGAGGGTGAGGCCGTGGCCGTAGAAGGTAGGCACCTGCACCGCCGTCCCGGCGATGACGGGCACATCGCCCTTGGACGAGAAGAGCCGGGCCGCCTCCAGCGTCCAGCCGCCCTCCTCCTCGGTCCAGGGTGAATTCACCATGAAGCCGCCGACCTGCGGCACCAGGTTGAACCCCACACGGTGGGGAAAGGCGTGCGGCTCCGGCTCGCGGCCCGACAGCAGGTCCGCCGTCTGCTTCTCCAGCTCCGCCACACCGCGCACACCCGCGCTGGACGCCGCCATCAGCGCCGTCACCTGCGCGCGCGCCACGCCGAAGGCCTTCCGCAGCGGCTCCACCACGTGCACCGCGGCGGTCGTCACGGCCCCCGGCAGACACACGATGCGGCCCTTGAAGGTGAAGCCCGCGCCCAGCACGTCCGTGTTGAAGCCCGGCAGCACCATGGGGACGTTGCCGTCACCTCGGAAGGCACTGCTGACGTCCACCACCCACGCGCCCGCGGCCTGCGCGGCCGGAGCCAGCGTGCGAGAGGCCTCGGCGGGCGTGGCCAGCAGCACCAGCTTCACACCCCGGAAGGCGTCCGGCGTCGCCTGCTCCACCTCGAGCGAGTCCTCGCCGTACTCCACCTCCATGCCCTTGGAGCGCTCGGAGCCGAAGACGCGCACCTGTTCAGCGGGCACGTCCTGCGCGTACAGCGCGGCGAGCACCTCGCGGCCCACCACGCCCGTCGCGCCCACCACGCCAATCGTCAAGTCGTCTCTCATGGCGCGTCCTTTACGCCACCGGAGGCCGGGAGCGCGAGCACCACGAGGCGGCTCAGTCTTCCTTCAACCGTGCGGTGGGCGCCGGCCCGGGCAGCGGCGGGAACTTCGGGTTGCGCTCCGGCTCCGAGGCCCGCACGTAGTGCGGCTCCATGGCGAAGAGCGCGTCCAGCGACTGCGCTTCCGGAAAGCGCGCCAGCTGCGCCAGCGCCACCGCCGACGGGAAGGCCGGCGCCGCCAGCAGCCGGTGAGGCGCCACGCCCTGCGACTCCAGGGCGGCGCGGTAGTCCACCAGCGCGGGCCCCAGCGCCACGGCCCGGGGCTCGGCGGCCATGCGCGCGGCCACCTCCGCGGGTGACATGGCCGTCTCCGGTTCCAGCGGCTCCACCGTCCCGCCCTGACGGACGTAGGCCCCCAGGTACAGGTCGTCCTTGCGTGCCACCGCCAGGCAGTACAGCGGCACGCCCTCGGGGCCCTCCAGCGCCACCGCCGCCAGCGACGAGGCCCCGGCCACCTTCAGCTTCGTCGCGTAGGCCAGCGACTTCACCGTCGCCAGGCCGATGCGCAGCCCCGTGAAGGAGCCCGGCCCCAGGCCCACCACCAGTCCCTCCAGGGCGGGCAGCGTGGCGCCATGGCGTTCGAGCAGCTCCCCGACGATGCCAGGCAGCAGCTCGCTCTGCTTCCGCGGCGGCCCCACCACCACGTGCTCCAGCGTGCGCAGCGCGCCATCCGGCGCTCGCTCCACCAGGGCCAGCGACAACGTCAACGTCGAGGTGTCCAGCGAGAGAAACATGGGACGGCTCACTACACCGGCGCGGCCCACATTTCCTGCGGAATCTCCGACACCCGGTCCTGGCAGCGGTACAGCCGGACGCGCACCACGCCCTTGTCCAGCATGCCCAGCTTCCGGGCGGCGCCCTTGGACAGGTCCACGATGCGCCCGTCGATGAAGGGCCCCCGGTCATTCACGCGCACCTTCACCGCGCGCCCGTTCTCCATGTTCACCACGCGCAGGCACGAGCCGAAGCGCAGCTTGCGGTGCGCGGCCGTCATCGCCTCCTGGTCGAAGCGCTCCCCGCTCGCGGTGGGCCGCCCGTGCAGGCCGGGGCCATAGAACGAGGCCAACCCTTCGCCCAGGTACGAGCGCGGCATCTGCTCGCGCCGCGTCACGCCGGGCGTACCACCGCGGGACTTCGGCGACTTCGACGGGCGGACGGGTTCCTCCACCGGGTCGGGCCTGGCCGCGCGCGAGGCGCACGCGGAGGTGAAACCCAAGCAGAGCAGTCCGGCAACGGCGATTCCTCGCATGCGTCCTCTAGCGGGTGATGTCGTTGGTCACGGCCAACAGCATCAGCAGGACGAGCAGCGCGAGCCCCACCATGTTGGCCACCTCGCGGACGCGAACAGGGATGGGGCGGCGGCGAATTCCCTCCCAGGCGGCGGAAAGCAGGTGGAAGCCGTCCAGCACGGGGATGGGCAACAGGTTCATCACCCCCAGGTTGATGGAGATGAGCGCCATCAGGTGGAGGAAGCTGTCCAGGCCCTGCTCGGCGCTCTTCGACGCCAGCTGGTACATCATGATGGGGCCGCCCACGGTGTTCATCGGCACCGAGCCCACCAGCAGCCCGCCGAGGACCCGCACCATCTGCCCGACGATCTTCGGGACGATGAGCGCGGCCTGCTTCAGCGCGGCGCCCGGCCCCAGATGCACCGTCACCTCATCCAGCACCGGCATGTCCGCCGCGGAGAGCACCCAGTTGCGCACGCCCAGGACGATGGGCGAGCTCGCCGTGCCCATCTCGTCCTCCGTCTTCAGCGGCGCCTGCGCCAGCGTCTCCGTGCGCTCGCCGTCCGCGCCCCGCCACGTCAGCTGGAAGGAACGTTCCTTCAGGGCGTTCAGCTTCGAGGAGAACTTGACGAAGGACTCCGGCTTCTCGCCATCCAGCGCGATGATGCGGTCTCCGGGCCGCAGGCCGCCCTTCTCGGCCGCGCTCCCCGGCGCCACGGTGGCCAGGTACAGGTCGGACGTCTCCGCGCCCACCGTCGCCAGCCCCACACCCGGCTGCTTCGGCACGGTGAGCTTCAGCACGGAGGGCACCCGCCCCGTCACGACGCCCGCCGCCACGGAGTCCATGCGCCGGAGGGTGAGCTCCAGGGGCGCGCCCTCCGCGTGCTTGTCCAGCTCCTGCTGGAAGCGCGCTTCCGTCTCCACGCTCACGCCGTTGACGGCCAGGATGCGGTCGAAGGTCCTCAGTCCGGCCTTCTCCGCCACCGAGCCCGGCGGCACGCCGACGATGGGCGGCTTCGACACGGCCTCCACGCCAATGGAGCCGCGCTCCACCGTGTCGATGGGGGACGTCTCCACGTTCTTCGTGGGCGTCACGTCCAGCGTCAGCTTCTGGCCGTTGCGCTCCAGGACGATGGGGACGGGCCGCTCGAAGCGGCCGACGAACGCCTCCCGCATGTCGTTGAACGTGCGCACCGGCTCGCCATCCACGGACAGGATGCGGTCTCCAGGGCGGATGCCGGCGGCCTGCGCTGGCATGCCCTCGCTCACCGTTCCCACGTAGGTGGAGGTGGCCTGGTGCGGGCCCAGGAAGACGAAGAAATAGACGAGGATGGGGAAGATGAGGTTGAAGGCCGGCCCCGCCAGGACGATGAGGCCGCGCTTCCATGGGGGCTGCGCCAGGAAGCCCCGGCTGGCCTCCTCCGGGCTGAGCTCCTCGTGGGGCATGTCCCCCGCCATCTTCACGTAGCCGCCCAGCGGCAGCAGGGCAATCTGGTACTCCGTCTCGCCCTTGGTGAAGCCGATCAACTTGGGTCCGAAGCCGATGGAGAACTTCAGGACCTTCACACCACAGGCCTTCGCCACCAGGAAGTGGCCAAGCTCGTGCACCGTGACGAGCACGCCGAGCAGAATGACGAAGAACCCGATGTTTTGGAGCATGGGCGCAACAGTAATCGTGGGCGCCCAGGTGGACAACGCGCAACCGGGCCCGCCGAGCAGACGGGCAGCCGGAAGGGGCGGTCCTAGGGCAGCAGGCCCCGGACGAACTGCACGTAGACGAACACCAGGGGCGCGTTGAACAGGAGCGCGTCGATGCGATCCAACACGCCACCGTGCCCGGGGATGAGGACGCCCGAGTCCTTCACCCCGTAGGCCCGCTTCAGCATGGACTCACACAGGTCGCCCACCGGCCCCAGGATGCCGCCGGCGATGCCCAGCAGCACGCAGTCCCACACCGTGAACACGGGGAAGAAGAACTGCCGGGCAATGAACATACCGCCCACCGAGCCCAGCATGCCCCCGAAGAAGCCCTCCCACGTCTTGTTGGGGCTCACCTCCGGGTAGAGCTTGTGCTTCCCCAGGAACCGCCCGAAGAAGTAGGCGGCGGTGTCATTGGCCCAGGTGATGACCAGCGCGCAGATGACCCAGGCCAGGCCGTGGTCGGGCAACAGGCGCAGCGCGGACACGGCCGTGAGGCCCACCGCGCCGTAGAGGAAGCCGTTGACCAGGTGCGCCGTGCGGGTGGGCGCCTCCGCCAGCGGCCCCTTGAAGAGGTGGTAGATCCACGCGAAGAACGCGAAGACGATGGTGAGCCAGAAGGCCGTCTCGCCCGTGCGCGCCGCGTCCCGCATGGGCAGGAAGGGCAGCACCGCGGCGAAGGCCATTCCGACCCAGGAGGCCACCGTCAGGCGCTTCTGGACGATGAGGTAGTACTCACCCACGCACGCGGCGGCGGCGGCGCCCAGCAGGGCCGCGCTCCAGTAACCACCGAGGAACAGCAGCAGGAGGACCAGCGGCAGCAGTGTCACCGCGGAGACGACGCGGATGACGAGGTTTCGGTTCTTGTCGTTCACGCCTTGGCCTGCTGAGGAGCGTCCTCCCGCTGCACCTGTGCGGACGTGAGGCCGAAGCGGCGCTCACGCTGCTGGTACTGCGACACGCAGCGGAGGAACTCGTCAGTACGGAAGTCCGGCCACAAGGCGTCGGTGAAGCACATCTCCGCGTACGCCATCTGCCAGAGCAGGAAGTTGGACACGCGCAGCTCCCCGCTGGTCCTCACCATCAGGTCCAACGGGGGCAGTCCCTGCGTCCAGAGGAACTGCTCGAAGTCGCTCTCTTCCAACCGTCCCGCCGCCAACTCCCCACGCTCCACGGCCTCGGCCAGCCGCCGCGCCGCGTGGAGGATTTCCTCACGCCCGCCGTAGGACAACGCCAGCGACAGCACCATGCCGGTGTTGTGCGCGGAGTCGGCCCGGAGCCGGTCCAGCGGATCACGCACGTAGCGCGGCAGCCGGTCCACGTCTCCAATGGCGTTGAGGCGAATGCCGTTGTCCAGGATTTCGGAGCGCTCGCGCTCCAGATACTCCCGGAGCAGGTCCATCAATCCGGCGACCTCTTCCGCCGGACGCGCCCAGTTCTGCGACGAGAACGCGTAGAGCGTCAGCGCCTGGATGCCCAGGCGGCGCGCGGTGCGCGTCACTTCGCGCACACTCGACGTCGCCTCCCGGTGCCCCTCCAGCCGGGGCAGCCCTCGGGACTCCGCCCATCGCCCGTTGCCGTCCATGATGATGCCCACGTGGCGCGGCATCGGCCGGGCCTTGACGGCTTGTTCCAGGGTGGAAATCACTGAAGGGCGTTCCATGAAGCCGCGCACCCTAGCGATGCCGCCGCGCGCCGTCCACGGGCGCGTGCCCCAACCGTCACGGTCGGCCCCTGACTGGTCGCCCGGTGGCGGTGGGTGGCCGCTCCCCGTCAGAGCGCACGCGCCATGTAGGCGCAGGTAGGCAGCCGCTCACTCGGTGGCCTCTCAGCCCAGGGGCCAATCCGGGCTGGCAATCTCCATGGGGCCGTCGCGCCAGGACGTGTAGGCGTCCTCGTCCGCGACCTGGTACGGCCTGCCGAAAGCGCGCGCGAAGTAGTCGCCCCAATGCGGCTGGGAGCCGTCGGCGTCCGTGAAGCCGTACTCGCGGGCCAGGGCCCAGGAGCTGAAGACACGGCCGGCCTTGGCGCCCACGTTCGGATCCGCCGCGAGCGCCGCCACCGCCCGGCCCACGTAGGCAGGGCTCTCCGAGGCGATGAAGTGCGGATCCTTCGCCGCGCCCTCGCGCCAGTTCGCTTCCGTGACGCCGAAGTTCTCCAGCATCTCCTCGGAGCGGAGGAAGCCGGGCGTCAGCGCCAGTGCGGTAACACACGTGCGGCGCAACTCCCGGGACATCCCGAAGGCGAGTCGGATGACGGACATCTTCACCAGGTCGTACCAGAGGTTGCCGCGGTAGCCGAACGAGTCCCCATCCGTGATTTCGACGATGAGCCCTCGCTCACCGCCCAGCATGAGCGGCACGGCGTGGCGACTGGTGAGCAGGTGCGTGAAGACGGCGCGCTCGAACATCTGCTGCCCCTTCGCGGCGGACTGTTTCCAGAACGCCGGGCCGAACTCGGTGAGTCCGTCGCCGCCCCAGATGTCGTTCACCAGGATGTCGAGCCGCCCCTGCTCCCGCTGGATGCGCGCGCAAAGGGCTTCGACCTCCGATTCGACGGAATGGTCCACGCGGACGGCGATGCCCCGGCCGCCCTTGGCGTCGACGATTTCGGCGGTCTCCTCGATGGTCTCCGGACGCGAGCCCGTCGCGGGCCGTCCGCGCACGCTGCGCCCGGTGCAGTACACGGTGGCGCCCGCCTCCCCCAACATGGTGGCGATACCGCGCCCCGCGCCCCGGGTGGCTCCAGCGACCAGGGCAACGCGTCCTTCGAGTGGCTTCATGGCGGGCACTCCTCCAAGCCCACGGGCGGCCGTGGACCGCGGTGGTTCGTGTTCGCACCCTAGGCAGGGAATCATGACATCCCCTGTCATGATTCCCTGCCTAGACTTCGCTTTGGAACCTGCCCATGCGCGCCGACCGACTCGTCAGTTTGACGCTGCTCCTCCAGACACGCCCGAAGATGACGGCGGGCGAGCTGGCAAGGGAGCTCGAGGTCTCCGAACGGACCATCCACCGGGACCTCGACGCGCTCTCCGGCGCGGGCGTGCCCGTGTACGCCACCCGAGGCGCCGCGGGCGGCGTGGCGTTGATGGAAGGCTGGCGTACCCAACTCACGGGCTTCACCCGGGCGGAGTTGCATGCACTGGCGGCCGTGGCGGCACCGGGAGCCCTGGATGACCTGGGCCTGACCTCGGCGCTGCGTTCGGGCCTGGTGAAGATGGCGGCCTCCCTGCCCGCACTCCAGCAACCCGCGCTGGAGTACGCACGCCAGCGGCTTCACGTGGATGCGTCCTCGTGGTTTCCGGAACGCGAGGCCGTGCCGCATCTGGCGACGCTGCGCGACGCCGTCTGGCAGGACCGGCGCGTGTCGCTGACGTACCGGGACTTCGAAGGCAAACCGAGCCGCAAGGTGGTGGACCCGTACGCGCTCGTCATCAAGGCGGACCGTTGGTACCTCGTCGCGAGCACGGGCGAGGATGAACCGCGTGTGTATCGAGGCTCGCGCGTGGACGGTGCACGGATAAGCCCGGAGACCTTCATCCGGCCGGCGCGCTTCGACCTGCCCGCGTTCTGGAAGGAGTGGTGCTCACGCTTCGCGGAGAAGCGCGCGCAGTACGAGGTCACGCTGCGCTTGACGCCGGAGGCACTCGAGGCGCTGCGGAAGATCCGGCCGCGAGCGGAGGGTTCACGGCTGGATGCCGCGCCGCTCGCAGCGGATGGACTCAAGACAGTGGTCGTGGACTTCGAGCGCGAAGCGATTGCCTTCAGCCAACTCTGCGACGTCGGCTCGGGCTTCGAAGTGCTCGCCCCGGAAGGACTGCGAACGAAGCTCCTGAAACTGGCGACGGGTATCCTCGACACGCATCGAAGTGCCACTCCTTGACGCATGGCCAGGCGAAGCTTGCGCTGTTGGGCAAGCCTCGCAAGAACTACGCATGCACAGCAATTCGCACACCCTTTCTTAGACAGTCGAACGAGCGTGGTAGCTTTGCCATCCATGGAAAGCTTCATTCTCAAGAAAGCACCGATCCAGGTATGGGTGCTGAGCTACACGCTCCTGCTACCGGGCTTGGCGCTTGGGCAAACCGTGACGGCCAAGGCCGCGCAATCCAGCGCTCGCGACTCCTCGTTTCGCGCACGACTGAAGGCGGCAGCGCAGCTCTATGAGGAACTTGAGTATGAGCAAGCGCTGAAGACGCTCACCCAAGCCAAGGCACTGGCCACGACGGACGACGAACGGGCAGACGCCGCGATGTACGAGGCCATCGTCCTCGCCGATCTCGGGAGACGCTCACAATCCCTCCGAGCATTCCGCGAAGCCCTGTCACTTCAACCAGACTCCCAGCTTCCCGTCAGGGTCTCTCCCAAGGTGGCTCGGGACTTCGAGGACGTACGCAAGAAGCTCCAGAGCGAACGCGTGGCTTCGGCCCCCGTCGAGCCACCGCCCGCCCCTTCGCAGGACCGCCCCGTCCTCGAACCCGAGGGAACTGCGTTGGCCGTCGCGACACCATCACCTGCTGCGCCAACCCCTTCACTCCTCACCAGCGCCGAGCCCGGACTCATGGCACATGAGTCAACGGGCCTCCGCATCCGTCCTCTCCCCGTGGCCTTGCTTGGTGCAGGGGTGCTCGCGGGTGGCATCGGGAGCTACCTCGGCCTGCGCTCCCGGAGCGACATCCAGAGCGCGCGAGACACCTTCAGTGTCGATGAGCAGATGGGACATCTGGACGCGGCGCGCGGCAAGGCGCTCGGCGCCAACATCTTGTTCGGTGTCGCGGCGACAGCGGCGGCGGGAGCGGTCATCACCTACTTCCTGGGCAACGAAGCCACGGCGCAGCGGGAGGCGCGATGAACCGCATTTTTCTGGCGTGCCTTGTTCTCCTGTCTGGCATGGCCTGCACCGTGCCCAGCCTCGACGAACTCCACCCATGTGACCTCAACGGCCTCATGGGCGACTCCGTCGACGCATTCCTGGGTGACAGGCCGACATGCAGAGCCCTCAAAGTGTCGATCGACTACTCGGGGTTCCTTCCTGGCTGCGTGCTCGTCAGTGCCCGGGACGAAGCCAGTGGGAAAGCGTCCACCGTCGAGATTGCCGGCAAGGGAGGCCGCTCAGGAGGGTCCCTCCTCGTCAGTGTATTTGCGCCGAGCAGTTGGGGCGACTCCGTCCAAGTGGAGGCACGTGCATATGAGCAGAACTGCGAAGCGACACCCGTGATGACGCGTTCGATACGCGTGAGCCCCCAAACGGGGAAGGTCGAGACAGTGACGCTGTCGCTCCAAGCAACGGACGCGGACGGCGATGGGTACGTCTCCCTGCTCACGGGCGGAACGGACTGCGACGACAACAACGCGAGCATCCATCCGGGTGCAACCGAGCTTTGCAACGACGTCGATGACAACTGCAACGGACAGTCGGACACGGTGGAACTGCGCCTGGGCCAGGACTGCTTTGAGGCAGAGGGGTGCGAAGGCATTCGGGCGTGCGGCGAAAATGGTGCCGTCATCTGCAACATGCCGTTGGCCGTGTATGCCTACCCCGACGTGGACCAGGACGGCCACGGCAACCGGAACGCCGCTCCCGTCGCATTCTGCGACGGTATCCCGCAGGGCTATGTCACCGGTCCCGCGGACGACTGCAACGACAACAACGCCAGCATCAGGCCTGGCGCACCGGAGATCTGCAACGGCGTCGACGACAACTGCAACGACCAGATTGACGAGACCTTCCCCCACCTCGGCACCGCGTGCACCGCGGAGGCCCAGTGTGCCGGCGTCTACGTCTGCGACGCCTCCGGCATCGCCACCACCTGCCAGCCCACGAGGTTCCCCAACAACTGGTACCTGGATGGCGACGGAGATGGCTTTGGTGTTGGCACGGCCGTGTCGTCCTGCGTCCCGCCTGGCACGGACTACGCCGCCACCAGTGGCGACTGCAACGACGGCAACCCGTTCACCTACCCTGGCGCGCCGGAGCTGTGCGACGCCCTGGACAACAACTGTGACGGGACTCCCGAAGGCCCCGAGGTGTGCCCGGGAGAAGGTGCAAGCTGGGTATCACTGACCGTTGGCGTGACCGACATGGAATGGCGCTCCATCTTCACGGAAGTTCCAGGCGATGTGACTGTCTCTGGGAATCAAGGAAGTATCGCGATTCTCACGCCGGGCGCTTCAGTGTTCCAGACCAACGCAACCAACTGTGGCGACTCCAACAGAGGGTGGAACGCAGTCTGGGCCGACATGGCAAGCCAAGGACGTATCTATATCGGCTCCTCAGGAGGTTATCTTGCCTATCTGGACAGGTCACAAAATGCCTGCACCGCGACGCACTCCTTTGCCCGGTGGGTGCAGGCACTCGTCGGCTTTCGCCATGCAGGGGCCCTCGAGATTCATGGGGTCACTGAGAACTCTGGCTCCGTGAACCAGGGCCTGACCTTCAGGTGGACGGGAGATATCGGCACCGGTTCGTTGAACTTCGGCACGAACACTGTCGGGCCGCTGTTCGACATCCACGGTCGTTCCCGTTCAGCGCTATTCGCGGTTGGTGGCTTCGACAGTGGGAGCAACAGGGCTCGCCTGTACCGCTTCAACCCAAGCACCGGGCAGTGGCAATCGGAGATGGTAGAGACAACCGTCGCAGACCTGGGCCGCCTCCGTGGAGTCTGGGTGGTGAACGACAAGCTCGCCTTTGCAGTGGGCGACGCACTGGGCGGCCAGAACTCTGTCCTCCAGTGGGACGGCAGCACGTGGAGCAGGATGCCCTTCCCCAACACGAACACCGAGACACTGACCTCCGTCGTCGCATTCGGCGCAAAGTCCGTCTACGTCACCGCCTACAACGGTCGCATCTACCGGTACGACGGCACGCAGTGGCAAATCATCTTCGAGAACACGAGCCTCCGATTCAACGACATCGCAGGCACGAGCCCCGCAGACCTCTGGGTCGCGGGAAACAACGGACAGATTCTCCACTGGCCTCAATAGCAAGCCTCACCACCGAGGCCACGTATCAGGTGGCCTCGGTGCGGGCGCGGCTCACTCCGCTTCGAGATTGAGCTTGAACACATTGGGCTGGCCTGCCTTCACCTCAACGGTCCGGGTCACGTCCTTGCCGAGTTCCTTGTTGACGAGCCGGACGGTGTGTCGCCCCTCCGACACCTCAACCGCGGCGAACGGCGTCTGCCCCAGGACCTTCCCGTCCAACGACACCACGGCATACGGACGGATGCGGAACTCCAGGCGCCCCTTTGCGACAGGCGCCACCTTCTGGGTCGGCGCCCTTTCACGAGCCCGCGATGGATTCGGCACGGGCTCCCCAGACGCCTTCGCGGGCTCACGCTTCGCCACGACAGCGCTCCCCTCCTTCGCAGCCGCTCCGCCGTTCTCAGGCGGAGCATCCTTCACAGTGGGAGGCCCTGCTTCGGGCGTGGTGGCATCCCGTGCGACGCGCGGCTCCTGCGGCGCCACGGGGACGTCCACCGAAACCTGCGGTTCCGCCTGTGCCCTGTCACTCGAATCCTGAGCGCTCGCCTTCACGTCGACGCTTGGTTTCACCTGCGGCACATTCCTGCCGCCTTGGCTCGGAGCAACAGGCTCGCTCGGCAACTGCGTGAGCGGCGGTGGATTCACCCGAACTGGCGAGACCTCTGAATCATCGCCGCGCATCACGGTGACAGCGCCGCCCACCACCAGCGCCACTACGGCCCCGACGATGACAGCAATCCGCCCTCCTGACCGCCCTGACGGCACCGTCGCGGTGTACTCCGTGCTCCGCGTATGCACGGCGTCGTCCGCGTCCTCGGGAGTCGTGGGCGCCGATGAAGCCCCTCCTGGCGGCGGCGACGAAGCAGCCGCCATCGCCACCGCGTCGTCGTCACGCGCATGCGGCACCTGTACCTTCGCCCCCGAGGCCCGGGACTGCGCTCTTGGCCGAGACGTTCCACGCGCTGACGCATCCGCCCGAAGCGCGGGCGTCTTCACGACCACCGGGTACGACTGAAGCGTGTCCTGCTGCGGGGAGGCGCGCGGCTCCAACGCCTGCACCACGCCACCGATGGCAATCGGCATGGGCGTCGTCGGCGACGTCGGATCCGCCGGCACCTCCACGGGCGCAACGAGCGACCGGGGCATCGGCGTCGTCGGAGAGGTCGAATCCACCGGCGGCGACACCATGGACGCGCTCCGGGCATCCGACTTCGCCTGCGACGCCACCGCGCCCTTGCTGCCTCCCTTCGACGGCGTCATCGCCGGAGCCGCGGCCACCTCCGGCACCCACTGCGCGATGCGCTGGGCAATCTGATACGCGCCCACCGGCTCGCCCGTCGACAACACGAACCGCTCCAGGTCGTCCTGCAACGCCCGGCAGTCCGCGTACCGCCGGTCCCGGTCCTTCGCCAGCGCCTTGTCGAGCACCTGCTGCAACGCCACGGGCACATCCGGCCGCCGTTGCACCACGGGAATGAACGGCTCGAACAGAATCGCCTGCATCACGCTCACGTCCGTCGTCGCATCGAACGGCCGCTTCCCCGTGAGCAGTTCGTACAGCACCACCCCGAGCGCGTAGACATCCACCCGCCGGTCCATGGCCTTCGCCTGGAGCTGCTCGGGCGGCATGTACGCCACCTTGCCCTTCACCACGCCCGTCAGCGTCCGGTGCCCCTGCCCCGCCACCTTCGCGATGCCGAAGTCCACCACCTTCACCGCGCCCTGCCGAGACACCAGGATGTTGTCCGGACTCACGTCGCGGTGAATCAAGCCCAGCGGCTCGCCCGTCTCCACGTCACGGAACTCGTGCGCGTACGCTAGCCCCTCCGCCGCGGCCGCCACCACCTTCGCGCAGAAGGCGGGGGGCAGCGCTTCCTCCGCGGCCCGCTTCACCAGCTTGCGCAGGTTCGGACCGTCGATGAACTCCATGGCCAGGAAGAAGCTGCCCTCGGCCTCACCGAAGTCGAAAATCTGCACGATGTTCGGGTGCTCGAGCTGCGCCGCCAGCCGCGCCTCGCCCAGGAACATCTCGACAAAGGCCGCGTCCTCCGCCAGGTGCGGAAGGATGCGCTTGAGCACGAGCGTCTTCTCGAAGCCGCGTGGCCCCGCGGCCTTCGCCAGGAAGACCTCCGCCATGCCGCCTGACGCAAGCTTTCGCACCAGCTGGTACTTCCCGATTTGCATTGACTCGGGTTCTCCCAGGTTTGTCGGAAAAGTAAAACCACTTGCCGCCAGTTCTGCCGTGCGCCGAGCAATCAGGCGTTGCCAACGTTGACCCTGACGTGACGTGGTCCGTAGGATTTCGGCACCCCATGCCCCCGAAGGTCATCGGTCCCTACCGCGTTCTGGAGACGCTTGGCAGTGGCGGGGCAGGAACCGTTTATCGGGCCCTGGACCGCCGCACCACCGACGAGGTCGCGCTGAAGCTGCTTTCAGCCGGCCCCGCGCGGGATGCTCGTGCCGCGCGCAGACTCGCCCGCGAGTTCGACACACTCGTGGACCTGTCACACCCCAACGTCGTGAAGGTGTTCGAGTCCGGCGTGCACCAGGGCGTGCCGTACCTGGCCATGGAGCTCATCGAGGGCCTCACCCTCCGCCACTACCTCGACCTGAGCAGCGGCGACCGGCAAACCCCTCCGGGCAGCCACACGCCGCGCAGCCCCTTGTCCGTCCTCCGGACCGCGGACGACGACTTCGGCCCCTTGAGCCGGAGCTTCTCCGATTCGATGGATGACTCGGAGGACAGCCCGTATGACGGCACCTTCGGCCTGGAGGCCTTCGCGGAGGAGGCACCCAGCGAGGACCTGGAGAGCTTCGCCTCCAGTGCCAGCCCGCACGTGGGTATCGGCTCGGATGATTCGCTGGAGGGCTTCGACCTGCCGCCCCCCATGCCGCGCCCCCCGGAGCCCGAGGAGGAGCCGGGACGCGTGGTCCGCGAAGAGGACCTCAACCGGCCCGAACGCATGGGACGTCTCAAGGACGCAATGCTCCAGATTTGCGAGGCCCTGGCCTACATCCACGGCCACGGCCTGGTTCACCGCGACCTCAAGCCGTCCAACATCATGGTGGACGACGACCGGCAGGTGCGGCTGATGGACTTCGGGCTCGCCAAGTTCCTGGCGGACGACGCGGCCATCACCGAGGCCGGCAAGCTGGTGGGCACCTACCGGTACATGGCGCCGGAGCAGATTCTGGGCGAGCCCCTGGATGGACGCTCCGACCTGTACAGCCTGGGGGTCATCCTCTATGAGCTGCTCAGCGGGCGGCCTCCCTTCGACGCGAAGACGCCGCACGAGCTCTGGCGCCAGGTGCTGGAGACGGAGCCGCCCCCCGTGCTGGCGCTGAACCTTCACGGGGACCCGCAGCTCGCGCGCGTCGCCCACCGCCTCATCCGCAAGGAGCCGGACGACCGGTTCCAGACGGCCGAGGAAGTCTACGAGGCCCTGTCCGAGTGAATCCCTCCAAGCTGCACACCCTCACCGTGGACGCCGACAAGGCGGGCCAGCGGGTGGACCTCTTCATTGGTGAAGCGCTGGGCCTGTCTCGCGCGCGCCTCAAGCGCCTCTTCGAGGCGGGCGCGGTGAAGGTGAATGGCCGCCCCGCGAAGAAGGGCCTCACGCTCACCGCCGGGCAGCACATCGCCGTCGAGGTGGAAGAAGAGTCCCGCGAGGCCGTGCCCGACGCGGACTTCCCACTCACCGTGCTGCACGAGGACGACTCGCTCGTATTCGTGGACAAGCCCGCGGGACGGCCGTCCCACCCCCTGCAGTCCGGAGAGACGGGCACGGTGGCCAACGCGTTGGTGGCCCGCTATCCCGAATGCGCTCAGGCCTCGCTGGACGCGCGCGAGGGCGGCCTGTGCCACCGGCTGGACGTGGAGACCTCCGGCGTCGTCGTGGCCGCGCGGACGCGGGACGCGTGGAACGCCGTGCGCGAGGCCTTTGGCAGCCGCGCCGTGGACAAGCGCTACCTGGCGCTGGTGACAGGGCCACTGACGGACGAGGGCGACATCGACCTGCCCCTGCGTCACCACCCCCGGCATCCGGACCGCGTGGAGCCCGCGCCCTACGGGGCCGAGGACGCCCGGGAGGCGGTGTCGAAGTTCACCGTGCTGTCGCGCGCGGGTGAGTTCAGCGTGGTGGAGGTGAAGATTCTCACCGGCGTGCTGCACCAGGTGCGCGCGCACCTCGCGGGCATTGGCGCCCCCATCGTCGGCGACAGCCTCTACGGCGGACGCGAGGCCCCGGAGCTGGGCCGCTTCTTCCTGCACGCTCGCTCCCTGGGCCTGACGCACCCGCAGACGCGGCGAAACATGACGGTCCACAGCCCCCTGCCCCCGGAGCTGCGCGCGGAGCTGGAGCGGCGCGGCCTGCCCCTGCCCCGCGGTGAGCAGCGGGACTGAGGGCTTTCCACTATTCGCCCATGACCTTGACGATGACGCGCTTTCGGCGCTGGCCGTCGAACTCGGCGTAGAACACCTGCTGCCAGGGCCCCAGGTCCAGCTTCCCGCCCGTGACGGGGATGATGACCTGGTGGTGGACCAGCAGTGACTTGAGATGGGCGTCGCCGTTGTCCTCGCCCGTGCGGTGGTGGCGGTAGTCGGGACCGGCGGGCGCCAGGTGCTGGAGCCACTCCCAGATGTCTTCATGGAGACCGGGCTCGTCGTCATTGACGAAGACGCCCGCGGTGATGTGCATGGCGGAGACGAGGACCATTCCCTCCTGGATGCCACTCTTGCGCACCAGGGCCGTCACGGTGTCGGTGAGCCGGACCAGCTCCCGCCGCTGCGGGGTTTCGAACCACAGGTACTCCGTCAGGCTCTTCATCTCCGTCTCCGCCAGGCGTCAGAGTGCCCCGTTAAAGTGACTCACACCATGCGAGCCATCATCCACGTGGACATGGATGCCTTCTATGCATCCGTGGAGCAGCGGGACAACCCGGCCCTGAGGGGCAAGCCGCTCATCGTGGGCGGGCATGCCCAGCGCGGCGTCGTGGTCGCCGCCTCCTACGAGGTGCGCCCCTTCGGCGTGCGCAGCGCCATGCCCATGGCCCGTGCGACGAAGGCCGCGCCCCATGCGCTCGTCGTGAAGCCCCGCTTCGCCGCCTATGCCGAGGCCAGCGAGCAGGTGTTCGCCATCTTCGAACGCTACACGCCGCTCATCGAGCCGCTGTCGCTCGACGAGGCCTTCCTGGACGTGACGGCGTCGGTGGGCCTCTTCGGCACGCCCGCGGACATCGCCCGGCGCATCCGCAAGGAGATTGCCGACGAGTTGAACCTCCCCGCCTCCGCGGGCGTCGCCACGGCGAAGTTCGTGGCGAAGATTGCCTCCGACCTCGCCAAGCCCAATGGCCAGCGGGAGGTGCGCGCCGAGGAGACGGTGGCCTTCCTCGCGGGCCTGCCGGTGTCGCGCCTGTGGGGCGTGGGGCCGAAGACGGAGGAGGCGCTCCGGCTCGCCGGGCTGAAGACGATTGGCGACGTGGCGGCCCGGGACTTGGACTGGCTGGAAGACAGGCTGGGCTCCAGCGGACGGCACCTGTGGGAGCTGTCCCAGGGCATCGACACGCGCGAGGTGGTGCCGGACCGGGCCGCCAAGAGCGTGGGCGCGGAGGACACCTTCGACGAAGACCTCGTGGGGGTGGACGCGCTCAAGCCACACGTCCACGCCCAGGCCCTGCGCGTGGCCCGGCGGCTGCGGCGAGCGGCGCTGAAGGGCCGCGTGGTGCAGCTCAAATTGAAGTTCGCGGACTTCACGCTCATCACCCGGCGCACCACGCTGCGCGAGGCCACGGATGATGGGCAGACGCTCTACCGCGCGGCGCTGGAGCTGCTGGACAAGTCGCACCAGGGCAAGCCGCTGCGGCTCACCGGCGTCAGCGTGCAGTTGGACGAGGAGCCGCCCCAGCTGGGCCTCTTCCCCGCCGCCCCGCCACGCACCGCGAAGCTGAACGCGGCGCTGGACAAGATTGCCGAGCGGTTTGGCAGCAAGGCCATCACCACCGCGGACATCGCCGGCAGCGAGGCCACCGACAGCGCCGAACACCGCTCCGAGCGCCCAGTGGACAAGGGCGGGCCCAAGGACTGAGGGCCTGGTACGGGTGGGGCCTCACGCCTGTTCGCGGAGCGGCCCACACCTCACGGTAGCGACTTCGACTCAGGCAGCGCCCGACCCGGAAGCCGAGCCGGTGCCCTCACAGCACGGACGCGACCTCGAGTCAGGCGTCGCCCGACTCGGAGGACGAACCGGCGCTCTCACCGGACGAGCCGTTCGCCGAGGGACGGCGGCGGCGGCGACGGCGACGGCGCTTGCGCTGGCCTCCCGCGTCGGACTCCTCCCCCTCTGCGGCGGCGGCACGCGGCTGCGGCACCTCGCCGGCCTTCCACGCCTCCAACTGCTCGCGATTCTCGCCCGTGGCCTCCACCGTCATCTCGAACACGGTGAGGGCCTCGCTGAAGAGGGGGTGCCGCTTGAACGCGGCGCTGCGACGACGGCGCTCACCGGACAGGGTGCGCTGGGCCAGCAGCAGCATGCGGCAGCGCTCGGCGATGCGGCGCGGCAGACGCGCGGACTGGACGAAGCCCGCGAGCAGGTCTTCCACCACCTGCGACACGGACGGGCGGCCCTCCTGCGGCTCCTCGGGCCCCGTCGAGCGGCTGATGGGAATCAGCAACATCGCCAGGAGGATGGCGTCGTCCAGCGGCTCGCCCGCGGACACGCGCCGGTCCAGCGACTCCGCGAAGGCGTAGAACGTCTTCTCGCCTTCCTTGCCGTGCTGCTTGAGGTACGCGTTGACGGGCGGCAGGAGGATTTTGAGCGCGTCCAGCGCGTCCAGCAGCTTCAGCGCCGGCGCGGACACACCGCCGCGGATGAGGCGGAACGTCTCCTCCAGCAGACGCGCGGGCGCGCAGCGGGGCAGGTCCTCCACCGCGCCTTCCATGGCCGCGTACGTCCGCGACTCGATGTCCAGGCCCAGCTTCGCCGCGAAGCGCACCGCGCGCAGGATGCGCACCGGGTCCTCGCGCATGCGCACTTCCGGGTCGCCAATGGTGCGGATGAAGCGCTCATCCAGGTCACGGCGGCCCCGGACGTAATCGATGACCCGCCCTTCGGCCACGTCGTAGAACAGGCCGTTGATGGTGAAGTCACGGCGGCGCGCGTCCTGCTGCGCGGTGCCGAAGACGTTGTCGTGGGTGATGAGCAGGTCCTCACCGTCCCCCTCATCCTCAGCGCCGTTGGCCGCGTGCTCCAGCTCCGTCGGATTCGCACGGAAGGTGGAGACCTCGATGATCTTCCCGCCTTTGAAGTAGACGTGCGCCAGCCGGAAGCGCCGGCCAATCAGGCGGCAGTTGCGGAAGATGCCGCGCACCTCGTTCGGCGTCGCGCTGGTGGCGATGTCGAAGTCCTTCGGCTTGCGCCCCAGCAGCAGGTCACGCACGCAGCCGCCCACCATGTACGCCTGATGGCCGTGCTGGTGCAGGCGGAGCACCACCTTGAGGGCGTCCGGGTCCAGCTCATCGGGGTCGATTTCCGCCGGCTCGCCGCTGGGCCGGACATGGGGCGCGTGCAGCGCGCGCTCATCGGGCGTCGGCTCCGGTTCGGGCTCCAGGACGATGGGGACTTCCTCGACGTCCTCGCCCCGGGCCTCGGCGGCGTCCTCGGCCTCGGCGGCGGCCAGCGCGGCCTCGGCGCCCAGGACGGCGTCGTCCAGGCCCGACTCGGCCGGGTCTACCTCGTCGTCATCTTCCTCGTCGTCCTCGTCCTCGGCATCCGCGTAGGCGGGGGCCGGAGGCGGCTCGGCGGGGGTGGCGACTTGTATCGAGGGGATTTCAGTGGGGGCCTGCTCGTCGGCGGCCACGGGCTTGGAGGCGCTGTCCTCTTCAGGGTGCGCCGACAGCTCCAGCTGGGAGTTCATGGGAACCTCTTGTTCGCCGCGCTCGGAAGTCCCTGCCGCCTCGGTAGAGGCAACCTCGCGCGCGTCATTCTCGGGCGCAGGTGGCAGCAGACCGCCGGCAGGCGGCGTCTCAGTCAAATCTCGTGTCATCAGCCAGGGACACCCCATCGGGGCGCTTGTAGGCCTGCCGTCTATACCGCATCCTCCGGGTAGGGAGTAGCGATGGACGACATTGTTGTCGGATGTCACCGGGCAGCGGGCTCCCCCGCCCGCTTTCCTGCTCCCAACCAGGGGACAGGGCACGCGCGAAGCGTGGGGGCCGCGGGCCTGTGTCCTGTATCAACACAGCGTCCGCCGGAAACGTTCTGGGGCCGGCCCGCGAGGGGAACGCAGGCCCACCCGAGGGGCAGCCGAGCGGCCAGCCCCTACTGCGGCTTGGTGCGCCCCTTGTGGTTCCGGGGCAGCGCGTGGTGGATGAGGGAGACGTAGTCCACCGCCTGCACCGGCGGGGGGGGCGGCGGCGTGCCCAGCGCGGCCAGGCGCTTGCTGAAGGCGGCCAGGATGTCCGGCATGGGCCGCATCGCCGCGAGCAGCTTGTTGGGCCCCTCCAGCGCCTGGGACAGCGCCACCGCCGCCTGCTGGAGCGGCAGCCCGCGCCGCAGCAGGTCCTGGAACGAGTTGGACAGGGTGATGATGTTGTGGCCCGCCGTCTGCACCATCTCCACTGCGATTTTCAGCACCTGCGGCGCCGTCAGGTGGCCGTCCGCCAGCAGCACCAGCGCGGCCTGGAAGTAGTTGAAGATGGGCACCACGCGCGGTCCGTAGGGCGTGAAGTGCGCGGGGGGCGTCAGCCTGTCCAGGTGGATGAAGATGCGGCGCACCGGGTCGCCCACCGGAATCTTCTTCCACGCCTCGCGCACCCGCAGCGCGTCGTCCGGGTACACCCCGCCCGCCTCCAGCACCTGCGACAGCACGCGCTCGTCCACGCGGCCCGCCACCAGGTCCGCGAAGAGCGAATAGATGAACGCGTCCGCCTCCGCGTCGTCACCGAAGAGGACTTCCTCCGCCTCCACCGGCGCGTGCACCCGGCTCTCCAGAATCGCGGGCAGCTTGTAGCCCACCTGACCGCGCAGGGCCCGGAAGCGGCCGCGCAGCAGGTTGCCCACGTTGTCCTTGAGGACGAACTCGTCCCACCGCACGCCGTCCAGCTTGAGCTTCTCCTCCAGCACGGCCCGCATCTGCTTCGGACTGCCGGAGACGATGCACAGCCGCGAGTCCCCGTTCTCCGACAGCTCGCGGATGAGCGCGCTGGCGCCCGGCACGGCCACCTTCTGGTGGGCCTTCTGGAACGCCGTCCGCACCAGGTCACGGAGCGAGTCGAACTCCGTCTGGAGGTACGTCTTGTCCAAATCCCAGCGGTAGATGCGCCGGGGCGGACGCGGGTCGATGCGGTCCGGCAAGCTCACTTCTTCAGGCCTTCCCGGATGGCAGCGCCCAGGTTGTTCGACACCACCTTCGCCGCGACCTTCCCCGCGTTGGCGATGGCCCGCGACTTCGAACGCCCGTGTGCCTTGATGAAGATTTTATCGAACCCCAGGATGGGGGCTCCGCCGTACTGGTTCCAGTCGGTGATGTCCTTGATGCGCTGGATGCCGCTGGACAACATCGCGAGCCCCGCGCGCCACCGCAGGCTCTCCTTGTAGGCGTACTGGGCCAGCTCCACCACCGTGTCGTGGACGCCCTCCAGCATCTTCAGGCAGACGTTGCCCACGAAGCCATCGGTGACGATGACGTCCGCGGTGCCCTTCGGGATGTCGATGCCCTCCACGTTGCCGATGAAGTGGATGTCCTTCATCTCCGACAGGCGGGCATGGGCCTCCACCACGCGGGGCGGGCCCTTCTGCGGCTCGATGCCGTTGGACAGGAGCGCCACCTTGGGGCGCTCGTTCTGGGAGATGATGCGCGCGTAGGCGGAGCCCATCACCGCGAACGTCACCAGGTCATCCGCGGTGGCCTCCACCGTGGCGCCAACGTCCAGGATGAGGGAGAACGGGTCCCCCTTCGCGCCGCGCACCGAGCGCGTCGGGTACACCGTGGCCAGCGCCGCGCGCCGCACGCCGGGGATGAGCTGGAAGTGCCGGGCACACGCCAGCACGCCCGCGCCCGTGTTGCCCGCGGACACCAGCGCCTGCGCCTCGCCCTCCGCCACCAGCCGCGCGGCCACCGCCACGGACGCGTTCGGCTTGCGCGCCAGCGCCTCGCCTGGCTTCTCGTCCATGCCGATGAAGTCCGCCGCGTGCTGCACGGAGATGCGCTCGCCGTTGTGCTTCGTCTCCGCCAGCGCGTCGTCGATGAGGGTGCGGTCCCCCACCAGGAGCGTGTGGATGTGGGGGGACTCGAGCGACAGCATCGCCGCTCCCCGGACCACCTCGGCCGGGCCGTGGTCCGTTCCCATGACATCGAAGGCAATCGTCACTGGCTGCGGCTGCGTCCCCACCATGTCCTCCATCTTAGGACCTTTGCTCGGCCCCCGCGCCTGCCATTCTCGTCTGGGCCACCAGGGACAATCCCAGGAGCCCCGCCATCGCCACCATGCCCGCCGCCGTCCCGTACGGGGCCGCGGGCCCCAGCCGGGTAAAGAGCCAGCCTCCCAGCGCCGGCCCCAGAATCCGCCCCAGCGAGCCGAAGGCCTGGTACGCCCCCAGCACCGCGCCCAGCCGCTCCGGCGGGGCATGCAGAGATACCAGGGCGGACAGACACGGTGTCACCAGCGCCGACCCCACCGCCAACAACCCCATCACCGGGAACAGCCACGCATAATCCGGCGCGACGGGCAACAGGGCCAGCCCCGCCGCCGTCAGTCCGAAGCCCACCGTGGCCAGCAGCGCCTCGCGCCCCGGCGCGCTCCCGGGCCCTCCCGTCAGCCGGCGCACCAGCCCGCCCTGCACCGCCGCGGAAATCACCCCAATCGCCGCGAAGAGCCAACCGGAGCGCAGGCTGGCCTCGCGCAGCACGTCCAGGTCCGTCACCGCCGCCCGGAGGAACAGCCCGCCTTCCTGGAGCGGCACCGGCCCGGACGACAGGAAGCGCGTCAGCAGGTAGACGGAGAAGGTGCCTTCCATCTGCGCGAAGGCGGTGGTGAACACCAGCATCAGCACCAGGCAGCGCCCCACCACGGGCAGGCTCATGGCCAGCGTGGCGCCCTTCAGCGTCCGCGCGTGCCCTTCCCCCGGGCGCCCCTCCACCCGCGTCTCCGGCAGGTAGAAGTACGTGCCCGTCAGGTTGATGGCCACCAGCCCCGCCGCGAACAGACCGATGGCGAGGTTGCCACCCCAGGCGCCCAGGAAGCCGCCCAGCGCCGGTCCCAGCACGAAGCCCAGCCCGAAGGCCGCGCCAATGACTCCCATACCCCGCGCCCTGTCCTTCGGCGTGGTGATGTCCGCCACCACGGCCTGTGCGGTGGAGATGTTGCCACCGGAGATGCCGTCGATGACACGCGCCAGGAAGAGCAGCGGCAGCGACTGCGCGAAGGCGAACAGTAGGTACGCCAGCAGCGAGCCCACCTGGCTCACCAGCAGCACCGGCCGGCGGCCGTACCGGTCGCTGAGCCGGCCCAGTATCGGAGCCGACACCAGCTGCATCAGCGAGAAGACGGAGATGAGCAACCCCACCGTGAAGGGCGAGGCACCGAACCGCACGCCGTACACCCCCAACTGGGGAATCAGGATGCCGAACCCGATGAGGTCCAGCGCCACGATTCCGAAAACGACACGGAGTGACGCCGCCCGCCGCACCACCAGTTGCCCCTTTGCTGAAAAAGAAAACCGCCGGAGCGCGAAGATAGCGCCCCGGCGGCTCGAATGGGGGAGAAGTCCCGGGTCCGAAGGGCTTTACATCGCCTCGGCGGACTGGACGTTCCGGTTCGCGGTGTCGCGCTCGATGCAGCCCTTGGTCATCGTGTACTGGTAGGTGCCCAGCTCGTCACGCCAGTACTCGCCCTCGTACGGCCAGTAGAGCTGGTCGTCCTGCACGGCGACGGAGTACTTGTACTTCTTGACGATGGCCGTGCGGCCGCCCGCCTTGAGCTGCTCCTCCAGGAACTCCTTCTCCTTGGTGGTCGTCTCGAACTTGATGCGCAGGCCGTTGGCCAAGAGCTGCTTGAGCGCCACCAGCTCCGTCTCCAGCTTGCCCTTGGCCATGATGCCGGCCTTGGAGATGAGCGCCGTGCGCTGCACCTTGAGCCCCTCCAGCAGGGACTTGCTCAGCTCGGAGTACTTGAAGGTGTCCGCCCGGTTCGCGAAGGCGTCCATCTCCGCCTCCAGCTCGAGGATGGAGTCGTTCGTCTTGCGCAGGTCCTGGTCCGTCAGGGCCAGCCGGAGGATGCGCTCCAGGATGATGTCCGTCTCGTTCTTCTCCAGGCCGTCCTTGTTCTTCTTCTGCACGTCGGAGAGCACCGAGTAGTACTCGCTGGCCTCCATGTTCTTCTTCACCAGCGCCTCCAACTGGTCGTGCACGGGCAGGTAGGTGCGCTCGAAGTCCTGGAGGATGATGTTGGACTCCCGGTAGCGGCAGTTCTCGTAATAGATGACCGCCTTCAGGATGAGCGCCTCCGGGAAGTACTCCTCGCGGAAGAAGGGCGACGACAGGGTGATGAGGCTGCCCAGCGCCTGCTCGTACTGGCCCACGCGGTAGTTGGCCCAGCTGGACTCGAAGAGGGCCTCCAGCCACTGGGTGTTCCCGCGCTCCACCTTGCCCAGGTAGAAGAGCGCGAAGCGGTTCTGCTGCATGCCGTAGTGCGTGCGGGCCAGCTGCATGAAGGCCAGCTCACGCAGCGACTTGTCCATCTTCGCCTGGTCCACCGTCTTGCCCGGCACCGGACGCGTGAGGCGGACGACTTCCTTCATCGCCTCGATGGCGGCCAGCATCTCCCCGTTGGCGCGCTTGGCCGCCGCGTCCTTCTGACGGCTGCCGTTGCGGAAGGAGGACAGGCCCTCCAGGTACTTGGCGCGAGGGAAGAACGGGTCGGTGCGCGGAATGGTCAGCGCCAGCCGCTTCACCTCCGAGAAGCTCTTGTCGGCCTCCTCGGGCTGCCCCACCTGGTCCAGCGCGCGGCCACGCACGAAGTGGTAGCGCGCCAGCAGGTAGCGGAACTCGTTGCGGTACTTCTCGGGGAACTCCTGGTTCGCGTGACGGGCAATCTCGTCGAGGATGACCGTCTCGTTCTTCGTCTTGCGGCTGATGAAGAAGAGCCACTCCAGGCTCGTCTTGAAGAACTTGGTGGACGGGCCCAGGGAGAGGATCTTGGAGAACTCGCCCAGGGACGAGTGGTACATGCCCATGCGGTAGAGCGACTTGGCCAGCACGTAGCGCGCCTCGGTGTGCAGGCCCGCCAGCTTCGGGTCCTCCAGCAGCTCGTGCGCCGCCATGGAGGCCTTCTCGTACTCGTCGTTCTTGAAGAGGCTGACGGCCACGTCCAGGCGCTGGCGGTCCGCCGTCTTGCCGGAGACGTCCACCGCGTCGAAGGACATGGTGGGCGCGGCCGGCTTGGGCGCCTCCTGCGTCAGGTCCAGGCCCATGCCCATGCTCCCGGTGTTCGCGGGAGGCGAAGCCGGGGTAGGCGCGGGCGTGGAAGGGGCCACAGCGGGCGCCGTCTCCGCGGGAGACACGCTCGTGGGCGCTTCGCTGGAGGAAGCAGCGGCGGCATCGTCGTCCGCGTCCTCCTCCTGCACCGGCACGGGCTTCGCCTTGTCGGCGCGGCTCTTGCGGGTGGGCTTCTTCTTCTTGGGGGTGGTGCGCTTCTTCTTGGACTGGCCGGAGAGGTCCAGGCCCTCGAAGTTCTGCGCGTAGGAGGGGGCCGTCCACGCGAGCGACAGCCCGACGACGGCGACACGGATGAGCTTGAAGGAGCGCATCATGACTCGGACCCGAAGAAGAAGGAGACACCCAGCTCGAACAGGAGCTGGTTGCGCAAGTAGTTGCCGGACTCCGCGGTGCCCTTCTCCACGTAGACGAGGTCACGCAGCTCCGTGCGCAGCGTGATCCACCGGTTGAGGAAGAAGCGCGCGCCCACCCCCAGGTTCGCGCCCGGCGTGAGGTAGTTCTGCGCCTCCGCGCCCGGCGAGTCACCGGGACCGCGGTACTGAACCACCGAGGCGCCCGCGATGCCGTACAGGTCGAAGTGGACGAAGGCCTCCGCCAGCAGCGACACCTTGCCGTAGATGGGCGCCCACTGGACGTCCGCGCCGCCCAGCAGCTTGATCTGCCCCGGCGCGTTCCCGTCCAGTTCGTCGAGCGTGGGCGGCACGCAACCGCGCGTGGAGCCCTCGCCTCCGTCCCCGAACGTGCACTTCTGCGCCGCGCCGGCCACCGTGTTGATGGCGTAGCCCACACGCAGGCTGACGCCCAACGTCTCCATCGGGTGGTACGTCAGCGTGCCGCCGAAGATGTACTTGCTGTAGAACGCGTCGCGCAGCGACAGCGTCGCGGACGGGCTGAACTCGAAGCGGCCCTTCTTGAGGAAGACGTGGCCGGAGACAGGCCGGACGCGCTCGCGCAGGGGCCCGAGCCGGTCCTTGTCGACCTCCGACACGTCGCCGGCTTCCGCCTCTTCGGTGGTCTGGGCGAGGCCCAGCACGGGCGCCGTCAGACAGAGGGCGAGGAGCACACGGAAGAAGCGCTTCATTCCGAGTCCCTCCCCGTCGACTTGAACGGCAGGAACAGCGAGATGCCTGCGTTGAGCGTCATGACGTTCTGGATGGCGCCCTTGCTGCTGCCCAGGGGCTGATCCACATAAGAGGTGTTGATGAGGGCCACGTTGACGGCGATGTAGTCCTGAGCCACGAAGCGCATGCCCAGGCCCAGGTCAGCGGCCGGGTTGAGGCCTCGCCCGGGGAGCGCCGAGGTCTCCGTATTCACCACGCCCGCACCCGCAAGCAGGTAGCCGTCGAAGTGAAGGATGGAGTTGAGGAACGCCACCTTTCCGTAGATGGGGCTCCACTCCACGTCGCCCATCGCGGACCACTGGGGCACCGAGTAGTAGATTTTGCTGTTGAAGGTCCGCTTCGCGGTGCGCACGTCATCCGACGGCAACACCTGCATCAGCGAGGCCCGGGCGGAGATGGCCAGCGTGTCCGCCAGGTAGTACGCGCCCCGGACCGACAACCCCACCTTCGAATAGAAGGGGTCGTTGACCGAGAAGCTCACCAGCGGCGTCAGCTCGAAGCGGCCCTTCTTGAGGTAGACCTTCCGCTGGACGCTCTTCACCCGGTCTTCCTGGGTGATGTCCGTCAGCGGCAACTGCGGATCCGCTTCCAATGGCTCGTCCGCGGGGCGGGACGCCGCGGCCGGTGTGGCCTCCTCCACCGGAGGAGGCGCGGGTGATTCTGCATCCTGCGATGACTCGGCCTGTGACTCGTCGGTGAGGTCGAGTCCCATGCCTTCCTGGCTCTGGGCGGATGCCAGTGCGGGCACCAGACACAGGGCGAGCAGCAACTTGGGGCGGTTCAAATCCGGAGGCTCCGTGAGGGAGGGGGGCGTAACTGCCACCGGGGGTTCAGCGCGACTCTCGGCTTGCACATCCTATCGGTCGTATTCCCAACCATCAACCGCGCTGAGCAAGCCCGGTTACCGCCTATCCCTCCGGTATTCCTTCACAATTCCACCCGCTGTACCGCCGTACGGGGGCGTTGGTGTTCCAGGGGGCTGTGCTACCCTCCTGAGGCTCGCGGGCCCCGAGGTCCCGTGCCCCATCCCCCCTTTGTAGAGGTCAGAGGTCCCATGAAGATGTTCGTGCGAACCGCCCTCATGATGTCCGCCGCGCTCCTGTTGGGTGGCTGTGAGGTGGCCAGCGAGATTGGCAAGCCCTGCACGCTGGTGCGCAAGGCAACCCCCGAGGAACGGGCTGCCGGTAGTGATGTGGCCGTCGCCATCCTGGAAAAGGAGATCGCGGCCAAGCAGGACTTCATCTCGTTCGGATCCGTGAACTGCGAGGATCTGATCTGCGTTCGGGACCAGGACTACCCTCGGGCCCTCAATGAGGATGGATCACTGAACGAGAATGCTCCGGCGATGGGCTACTGCAGCAAGCCCTGCGTCGAGGGCGCGTCTTCGTGCGACGTGACGGACACCGACGACGTCAATCCGGACCTGCCCGGCCGGATGTCGTGCCGCCCGATGCTGCTGGATCAGGACACGCTGGATGCACTCCGCTCCGCGGACGAGGCCTTCTACCGACGGACGTTCGGCGAGAACAACTCGCCCTTCTTCTGCGCCGGCGCGCTCATCCCGGATTGACCCACCCGACACTTTTCGCGCGGAGGGGTAGACCTTTCCGCGCGACTGGTTCGTAAAGGGAGGGCCCGCGCTGTTTCCGCAAGGAGCCCTGCCTCATGAACCGTACGGTCGTCTTCCTCAGTCTGGCTGGCGGTCTCGCGCTCACCGCATTGGTGCTGGGACTGCCCCAGATGGGCACCCCGCCCCCGCCGAAGCCGATCATCGTCGCCCACCCCACGCCACCGCCGCCCGTCCCGCCCCCCGTCGTGCCTGCCACGGTGGGCTCGCTGACGCTGACGAGCCGGCTGTCCCATCCGTACGTCCCCGCGGGCACCTCCGAGGTGTTCGCCACCTTCGACCTGTCGGGCGCGCAGGTGCCGGGGGCACAGCGAAGCCCTGTCAATCTGGCGCTCGTCATCGACCGTTCGGGCTCCATGAGCGGCTACAAGCTGGCCCAGGCCAAGCAGGCGGCGCGGCACCTCATCGGGCTGCTGAATGACCAGGACCGGCTGGCCATCATCCACTACGGCTCGGACGTGAAGAGCCTGCCGTCCCTGGAGGCCACGGCCGCCAACCGCGAGCGGATGTTCCAGTACGTGGACGGCATCTGGGACGAAGGCGGCACCAACATCGGCGCGGGCCTGTCCGCCGGGCGCTATCAGCTGTCCACCGCGCAGCGGACCTACGGCGTCAACCGCCTCATCCTCATGAGCGACGGCCAGCCCACCGAGGGCCTCACCGCCGACGAGGAGCTGACGCGGATGGCGCGGGAGCTGCGCGCCACCGGCATCACCCTGAGCGCCATCGGCGTGGGCACCGACTTCAACGAGGACCTGATGCAGGCCTTCGCCGAGTACGGCGCCGGCGCCTACGGCTTCCTGGAGGACGCCGCCCAGCTCTCCACCCTCTTCCAGAAGGACCTGCAGCAGGCCGGGACGACGGTGGCGCGCGGCGTGACGATGACCTTCACCCTGCCCCCCGGCACGTCACTGGGCGAGGTGCTGGGCTACCGCGCCAGCCAGTCCGGCAATCAGGTGCACGTGTCGCTGCCCGACTTCTCCGCGGGCCAGTTGGAGCGCGTGGTGGTGCGGCTCAACGTCACCGGGGACTCGGTGGGGCGGACGGCGCGCGTGTTGGACCTGAAGCTGGCGTACACGGACCTCATCCGTGACGCAGAGGTGGCCAACGAAGCCTCGCTGTCCGCGGTGGTGACCAACCGGCGCGAGGAGGTGCTCGCCCGCCAGGACCGCGAGGCCACCGTCTACGCCGCCCGGGCGCGCAGCGCCGTCAACATGCAGAAGGCGGCCGAGGCCCTGAGCGAGGGCCGCAAGGACGAGGCGAAGCTCTACCTGCAACGCAACCAGGCGCTCTTTGACGAAGCCAGCGCGGTGTCCGGCAGCGCCGCGGTGGCGGCGGACCAGGCCGAACAGCGGGCGGTGATGGACGAGTACGACAGCGCGGAGGGCGAAGAGGCCCGGCGCTCGCTCGTGAAGAAGAGCAAGGTGAAGGCCCTCAAGAGCTTCGGCAAGCTCGGCTCCACGTACTGAGAGTCGTCCCGCACATCACCCAGACGCCCCGCCGCACTGCGTCGTGTTCACGATTGTGTGCAGGTGGGGCGTGAAGTTTCAGGAATGGGCCCACACAGGAGGCGTTCAGCCTTAAGCTGCGGCACCTCAAACCAACCTGTTTCCGAGTGGAGCCCCCCTCATGCAGCTCCCGCAGTTCCAGACCCTCATCGACATCTTCAAGCGCAGCACCTCCACCTTCGGCAGCCGTGACCTCTTCGGAGAGAAGAAGAACGGCCAGTGGGTCTGGACGACCTACTCTCGCTTCGGAGAGATGGTCGACGACCTGCGTGGTGGGCTCGCTCAGCTGGGCGTGGGCGCGGGCGACCGCGTGGCCGTCATCTCCAACAACCGCCTGGAGTGGGCGGTGGGCGCGTACGCCACGTACACGCTCGGCGGCGCTTACGTCCCGATGTACGAATCACAGCAGGTGAAGGAACTGCAGTTCATCCTCAACGACAGCGGCTCCAAGGTCGTTTTCTGTGCCACGGATGACATCGCGCAGCGCATCCAGGCCGTACGCGCGGAGCTGCCGCACCTGGAGCACATCATCCGCTTCAGCGGCACCACCAGCGACACGGACAGCTTCGCGACGCTGCTGCGGCGGGGCGCCGAGACGCCCACGCCCCTGGTGAGCCCCAAGCCGACGGACCTGGCCGGCCTCATCTACACGTCGGGCACCACGGGACAGCCCAAGGGCGTGATGCTCAGCCACTCGAACATCGCCCGCAACGTGTCGGCGATGCACGAAGTGTTTCCCATGGGGACGGAGGACCGCTCCCTGGCCTTCCTGCCCTGGGCGCACGTCTTCGGCCAGACGGTGGAGCTGCACGCGCTGCTGTCCATGGGCGCGTCCATGGCCATCGCGGAGGCGGTGGAGAAGATCATCGACAACCTCTCCGAGGTGAAGCCCACGCTGCTGTTCAGCGTGCCGCGCATCTTCAACCGCATCTACGACGGCCTGCAGAAGCGCATGGCCGGCGAGAAGGCGGTGACGCGGTTCATGTTCCACCGCGGCCTCGCGGTGGCGGCCCAGCGGCGCGCGCTCGCGGAGGCGGGCAAGTCGAGCGGCCTGCTGGACCTGCAGCACGCCTTCTTCGACAAGGTGGTCTTCTCCAAGGTCCGCGCGCGCTTCGGCGGGCGGCTGAAGTACGCCTTCTCCGGTGGGTCGGCCATCTCCAAGGAGGTGGCGGAGTTCATCGACAACCTCGGCATCACCGTCTACGAGGGCTACGGCCTCACGGAGACGTCGCCCATCGCCACGGCCAACTTCCCCAACAACCGGAAGATCGGCTCGGTGGGCAAGGCGCTGCCCGGGGTTCGCGTGGAGATCGACACGGCGGCCACCGGCGAGGCGACGCAGGGCGAAATCGTCGTCCACGGGCACAACGTGATGATGGGCTACTACAACAAGCCCGAGGAGAACGAGAAGGTGTTCACCGGGAACGGCGGCTTCCGCACCGGTGACATG
Organism: Myxococcus virescens; assembly: GCF_900101905.1. Taxonomy (NCBI): domain Bacteria; kingdom Pseudomonadati; phylum Myxococcota; class Myxococcia; order Myxococcales; family Myxococcaceae; genus Myxococcus; species Myxococcus virescens. Next base: position 361,942 of record NZ_FNAJ01000003.1, read on the forward strand.
GGCTACCTGGATCCGGACGGCTACCTCTACATCACCGGCCGCATCAAGGAGCAGTACAAGCTGGAGAACGGCAAGTACGTAGTGCCCAGCCCCATCGAGCAGTCGCTGGCACTCTCCACCTACATCGCCAACGCGTTGGTCCACGGCATGAACAAGCCGTACAACGTGGCCATCATCGTCGTGGACGTGGACACGCTGAAGAAGTGGGCCGCGGAGAAGGGCCTGGACACGACGTCCATGCCGGAGCTGCTCAAGCGTCCCGAGGTGCTCCAGCTCTACCGTGAGCAGTTGAACGAGTTCACCCGCGACGTGAAGGGCTATGAGCGCCCGCAGCGCTTCCTGCTCATCAGCGAGGACTTCACCGTCGCCAACGACATGCTCACCCCCAAGATGAGCGTGAAGCGCCGCAACGTCGTGGCCCGCTACAACGACGCCATCGAAGCCCTCTACCGCGAGGGCAGCGACCGCAGCGTCTCCGCGGCCTAGCCGCCCTGGGTGGCGGGCAGGGGCTCATCCCCCTGCCCCACCCTGTGTGCGAGTGCGCACCGGGAATGCGGGAAGGCCGGCGTGTCATCCTCGTCACCCGCACCTTTCCGTGTTGACCCGCGGAATCCCCCCGCCCTATCTCCGCGTTCCTCCTGGTTTCGGCGGGACAGCGCACGGAGGCGCGCACACCAATGGCGAGCACGGTCACCCCGTGGGTCGGGGTCATCATGGGCGGTAAGAGCGACCTGGAGCACCTGCAGCCCGCGGTCGACATCCTCAAGGAACTGGGCATCCCACACGAGGTGCGCGTGGTGTCCGCCCACCGCACCCCGGACTGGATGATGGAGTACGCGTCCACCGCGGAGGCGCGGGGGCTGTCCGTCATCATCGCCGCGGCGGGCGGCGCGGCGCACCTGCCGGGCATGGTGTCGAGCAAGACGCTGCTGCCCGTCATTGGCGTGCCCATGCCCACCACGCTGCTCAGCGGCCTGGACGCGCTGCTGTCCATCGTCCAGATGCCCAAGGGCGTGCCGGTGGGAACGCAGGCCATTGGCAAGCCGGGCGCCGCCAACGCCGCCCTGCACGCCGCGGCCATCCTCTGCCTCAAGTACCCGGAGCTGCGCGAGCGGCTCGCGGCCTGGCGCAAGGCGCGTACGGACGAAGTGCTGGCGCACCGGGAGCTGTCATGAGCCCCCGCGTGGTGCTGCCCGGCGGCACGATTGGCATGCTCGGCGGCGGCCAGTTGGGGCGGATGATGGCCCTGGCCGCGCGCACGCTGGGCTTCCAGGTCCAGGCGTTGGACCCGGACGCGGACTGCCCGGCCCACTCCGTGGTGGACCGGTGTGTCACCGCGTCCTTCGGTGACACGGCGGCCGCGGAGACGCTGGCGCGCGCGTGCGACACCGTGACGCTCGAAATCGAGAAGATTCCCCTCCCCACGCTGGAAGCGGTGGCGCGGCACACCCCCATGCGCCCGGGCGCGGACGTGCTCCGCGTGATTCAGCACCGGGGCCGGCAGAAGGGCTGGCTCGCCAAGGGCGGCTTTCCCCTGGGCCCGTGGCGCGAGGCGCACTCCGCCGCGGAGCTGGCCGAAGCCATCCAGGCGCTGGGGGGACGCTGCTTCGTGAAGTCCAGCGAGGGCGGCTACGACGGACGCGGGCAGGTAGAGGTGACCTCTGCGGACGAGGCCGCCCAGGCGTGGCGCGAGCTGGGTGAGCGCTCCGTGGTGGTGGAGGCCGCGCTGGCGCTCCAGTCCGAGCTGTCCGTGCTGGTGGCCCGCAGCCCCCATGGAGAAGTGGCGGTGTATCCGCCAGCCTTCAATCACCACGAGGAGCGCATCCTCGCGTGGTCGCTGCTGCCGGGACCGCTGCCGCCCGCGGTGCTGAACAAGGCCACGGAGCTGGCACGCGGCATCACCGAGTCGCTCCAGGTCGAAGGCCTGCTCGTCATCGAGCTGTTCCTGCTGAAGGACGGCAGCGTGCTCGTCAACGAGCTGGCGCCGCGCCCGCACAACAGCTTCCACTCCACCGAGGTGGCGTGCCTCACCTCGCAGTTCGAGCAGGCGGTGCGCGCGGTGTGCAACCTGCCGCTGGGCTCCGTGGAGGTGGTGCGTCCAGCGGCCATCGTCAACCTGCTGGGCGACTTGTGGCTGAAGGACGGCGGCCCTCGCTTCCAGGAGGTGCTGGCCATGCCCGGCGTCCGCCTGCACCTGTACGGCAAGCGGGAGGCGCGCAAGGGCCGGAAGATGGGGCACCTGTCCGCGGTGGGCAGCTCGCCCGAGGACGCGCTCGCCCGCGTGCAGGCCGCCGCCACCGCACTGGGGATGTGAAGCCGTGAAGACGAACAGCGCCCGGCTCCTGGACTCGCTCGGCGTGAAGTACGCGCTGCGCGACTACGACGTGGACCTGGAGGATTTGTCCGCGGAGTCGGTGGCGGCCAAGGTGGGCATGCCCGCCGAGCAGGTCTTCAAGACGCTGGTGGCGCGCGGCGACCGCACCGGCGTGTTGATGGCGGTGGTGCCCGGCAACGCGGAGCTGGACCTGAAGGCGCTGGCCCGGCTCAGCGGAGACCGCAAGGTGGACACCGTGCCGCTCAAGGAGCTCCAGCCGCTCACCGGATTCATCCGGGGCGGCTGCACGGCCATCGGCGGCAAGAAGGACTATCCCGTGTACGTCGACGAGACGATGGAGCTGTTCGACGCCATCGCCGTGTCCGCGGGCGTGCGTGGCACGCAGCTCGTGCTCGCTCCCGCGGACTACCTGCGCGTGACGAAGGCGAAGACGGGCCCCATCTCCCGCGACAAGGCCTGAGCCCGGCTCACGGTGATTCGCCCGGTGCCTGCCCCTGCGCGGGAACGAAGAGCACCTTGCCGGACGTCATGTCCGCGGAGGCGATACGCACCGCCTCGCCCGCTGACTCCAGCGGGAGCCGGGCGCGCACGGGCGTCTCCAGCGTCTGCCCTACCAGCGACGGCACGCCCATCAGCGCCTTGATTTGCGCGGCGCCGAAGCCCTGCCGGTGCCACTCCGACAGCCAGAAACCCTCCACCCGCTTGCGCCCGAAGATGAGGTCCCCGGGCGCGATGCGGCACTCCTGTTCGGAGAGCGAGCCATACACGATGACGGTGCCGCCCTCCGGCAGCGCGTGGAGCAGTTGCCCGGTGAGCCGTCCGCCCACCGGGTCGAAGGCGAGCGACACCTTCAGCTCGTGACATACGCGGAGCAGCCGCTCCTCGAATTCGGGCTCGTGGGTGCTCAGCACGTACTCCGCGCCCAGGTCCTGGAGCAGGGCCACCTGCTCCGGGCGCCGCACCACGTTCACCATGGCCACGCCCCGGCGCTTCGCGAGCGCCAGCAGCATCCGTCCCATGGTGCCCGCGGCGGCCGTCTGCGCCAGCGCGGTGTGCCCCCCCTCCTTCGCACGCGCCATCAACACCCACGCGGTGAAGGGATTGATGAAGAGGCTGGCGCCCTGCTCGTCGGAGACGTGGCCCCGCAGCGGCAGGCACTGCCCCAGGGGCACCGCCGCGTACTCCGCCCATAAGCCGTCCCCCTCGCCGGGCGCCACACACGCCACGCGGCGCCCCACCAGGAGCCGGCCCGCGACGCCGCCCGAGGCCACCACCGTCCCGCTGGCCTCCAGGCCCGGCACCACGGGCAGCGGCTTGCGGATGCCGTACTGCCCACGCACGAACATCAGGTCCGCCGGGTTGATGGGTGCCGCCGCCACGCGCACCAGGACCTGGCCCGTGGTGGGCCGAGGCACCGGCCGTGACTCCACGCGCAGGGACTCCGGCCGTCCGTCATAGGCGGTGAGGACCAGCGCGCGCATCGTCTCGGGAACGACGGGGCTCTTCATCGGCAGACCTTTTTCGCCACCCATGCGTGAAAGGAACAGTTCCTGCCCGGCCTACATCCGTGGGGAGTCGATGAACGCCACTCTATTGCAGCTCCATCATCGCGAGGCCTTCGAGCAGACCGTGACGCGCGCGCTCACTGCCGGGGCCGGTGCCGGCGTGTTGCATCTGGCCCTGACACGCGTCGGGGTGCCCCTGCCGTTGGCGTGGCTCGTCCCCGCTGCCGTCGTGCTCGGGTGTGCACGAGGCGACAAGTGGGACCGCGTGCTGCTCGGGGGGCTGGGAGTACTCCTCACCGCGCTGCCCTATGCCCTGGGCATGGCCCCAGGATGGACGGTGGCGTTCAGCGCTGCGGCGGCGGGGGCGCTGCTGGTGCGCTCGCGACTCAGTGAGCGCGGAGAGAATGGCCAGGTGGCGGAAGCCCGCCCCACCCTCTTCCACTTCGGACTGGGCGCGGCGCTGTGCACGGGCTTGACGCTGGGCGGCATGGAGGTGTCCCGCGTCTTCTCCGCGCGACTGGCGGACCTGGCCACGCCGGCGCTGCTGAGCGCGGGAGTGGCGGGCGGCATCCTGGGCCTCTTCGTGGGATTGAGCGCGGTGGCCGCGCACCTGGCGCTGTCAGCGGACCCTGTGGAGGCGCGCGTGGAGGCGCTGTTGCCGCAGCTCGCCGGTGACTTCCGTGCGCTGACCGAGCGGGCGCTGAACCTGTACCGGCAATGCGGACAGTCCCTGGCGATGCTCCCTCGCGAGCCCGCGCGCGAGGAACTGGCGCGCACCCTGGGGAAGATGACGCGCGACGCCGCGGAGCTCGCGTCTGAATGGGCGGGGGTGGAGGCCCAAATCGAGGAGCGCGCGCAAGCGGACCTCCAGGCCGAGCGCGAAGACCTGGAGCGCAGCGCCCGCGCCAGCACGGATGCCATCGCGAGACGCCAACTCGAGCTGGCCGCGGCCTCCCTGGGTGAGGAGGTGGAGCGGCTGGGCACCCTGAAACAACGGCGCGAGCGCATCCTCGCCCGCCTGAGGGCAGAGGTGGCCCAGTTGGAACGGGCCCGCGTGGCCCTGCTGTCACTGCGCAGCGGCCAGGCCCAACTCAAGGCCGCGGAGCTGTCCGCCCTGGCGCGCCGCTTCCGCGCCCTCTCCTCCCTCCAGCGCGAGGAGGCCCACTCCATGGAGGACGTATCTTCAATGATTCAAGGGGCTTCCATGCACTCGCCTCCGCTGGAAGTCAGACAGGCCGAGGGCGAGGAAGGCCCGGCGTCTGGCCCGGCAAGCGGGCAGCCGAGGGTCGGCGAGTCTTGAGCGCCGGGGCTCCGGCCCTGGTGCAGTGCCCCCGTGACATGCGGCCTTGCAGCTTCTTTCGGGGAGGGCATGGAGCCTGCGGTGGGTTCGGCTACAATTTCCACACATGAGCCTGCCCCTCTCCTCCGCACCAGCCCCCGCCTGGCTGTGGAAAGGTGACGAGCCGAGCGTCACCTCGGTGTTTCAGCCCATCGTGGACTTGCTGCGTGGCGAGGTCATCGGGCACGAAGTGCTTTCGCGAGGACCCGGCGAGTTCCGCGAGCCGCACGTGCTCTTCACGCAGGCGCGCTTGGAAGGTTACACGTGGGAGCTGGAGCGCGCGTGCTGGACGTCCGCGCTGCGCTGCATCTCCACGCTGCCGGAGGCGCAACGCAGCGCGCCCTTCTTCTTCAACGTCAGCCCGGACGTGCTGAGCGACCCGCGCTTCGGGGATGGCTCCACGGAGGAGCTGCTCGCGCGCTACGGGCTGAACCCGAAGAACCTGGTGCTCGAAATCACGGAGAAGGCGGCGTTCGAGGACAACGCGCTGCTGCAACGGCTGACGCGGCAGTGTTCGGCGCTGGGGTTCGGCATCGCGCTGGATGACTTCGGCGCGGGGCACTCCGGATTGGTGACGCTGGTGAACAGCGCGCCGCAGTTCATCAAGCTGGACCAGGCGCTGGTGCGGGACATCCACCGGCACAGCTACCAGCAGCACCTGGTGAAGTCGCTGGTGTCCTTCGCGGCCAGCGTCAACGCGACGCTGATTGCGGAAGGCGTGGAGACGTGGAACGAGCTGGCCGTGCTGCTCCGCCTGGGCATCCGGCACGCGCAGGGCTACCTGGTGGCCCGCCCCGCTCCCGTCCCCGTGCTTCCCAGCGTCGAGTTCGAGGCGCGGCGCCATGAAGCCATGCGCGCGCTCGACTTCCGCGAGGACGAGGACGACGAGACGGTGGGCAGCATCGTCATCCGCCGCAACTGCGTGGAGCGGCCCGTGACGCCCGAGGAGCTGGAGCGGCTGTTCCAGCAAAAGGCCGACGTGGACCACGTCGCCGTGCTGCATGGCGAACGGCTGGAGGCGCTGGTGTTGCGGCGCGCGACGGCCACAAAGGGCGCGGCGCAGGTGGCTCCGCTCATCGTCGAGGACCGGATGGCGCTCACCACCCTGGCGCGGCTCGCCATGGAGCGCGCGCCCGAAGCGCTCTATGACCCGGTGGTCGTCACGGATGCCCAGAAGCGATTCCTGGGTACCGTCACCATGCAGCAGCTCATTCGCCGCATCACGGAGTTGCTGGAACGGCGCACGCCGGCCTGATGACGGACACGGCTGCGGCGCGATGCGCACGACGCGGCCGTCCGACCTTGTTGCCCCGGTTCACGCGGGCACCGCCGCAGGTACAGCCCGACTGCCCGACAAGGTTCGTGTCGAGGGACTGCTCGGCGTCTTCCAGTTCCACGCCGCCACAACCCGTCAGACGTCCCGCAATCAGCGCCATCTGCAGGAGCCCCCTTGAGCACGAAGCGGTACTTCAAACGAGATGCAGAATCCGAGTACGGAGAAGGCATCTGCTACATGGAAATCACGGGGGACTGGCCGAGCCGGCAGATTGAAATCTACGGAGAAACGTGGCTCTGGGGCGACGAGAAACACCTCGAACACCTTGCGGATCAACCGTTCGAGGTTCTCGACCTGAGTGAGGAGTACGAAATCCCATCGGAGGAATTCGAACGCGCCTGGCAGGAAGCCATGAAACGCACCCCATCGAAATGAGGCAGGGCTCACTCAGCTCCGAAGCCTGGCCTTTTGCAGGGCGTTCCAATGGGCGTCGATGCGCGACGCCAGGTCATGAACGTTCCTCAGGGTTCGATGGCCATACCCGCCACGCCCTCGAAGCGGACAGGACTGCCCTTGCGGATGCCCACCTTCTCCGTCCAGCCGCCGGGCACCTCCAGCACGTACTGGCTGGGTACGCCCACGGAGCGGGACTCCAGTGAGCGAGGCACCGCGCGTGACACGATGCCCGCCACGCGCAGGTCGGACGTAATGAAAATCATGTCCAACGGGATGAGCGTATTGCGCATCCAGAACCCCTGGACTTCTTCGTGGGGGAAGAGAAAAAGCATGCCCTTCCCCTCCGCCAGTTCCTTGCGCCACATCATGCCCCGGGCACGTGTGCCCGCCGTCGCGGCGATCTCCACCTCCACCCGGCGCGCTCCGCCGAAGGCATCCTCCAGCCGCACATGTCCACGCGGAAGCGGCTGCATGACGTAGTCCTCGGCGGTGACGTCGGTGACGCGCGGACGGGGCGCTGCTGCCTTCGGCGTGGCACGAGGCGCGCTGCCCTGCGCCTCCTGCTGACAGCCCGATGCCAGCAACGGCACCGCCACCACCATCCACCGAAGGCCGTGCTTCATGAGTGCGAGTGCAGCGGCTTGTTGAGCAGCTTCTCCGTCAGCTCGCCGCCGAGACTGTCGGACATCAGCCCCTCCACCACCGTCTCGAACTCCACCCGCTGCGCTTCACTGCTGTAGATGAAACGGATGCCCATGCCGGGCTCGTCCGCGTCCGCCTTGGACCAGACGACCTCGCCCAGCAATTCAAACGGGGCCTCCCGGTGTGGCACCGTCAGCTTGAAGAGGAAGCGCGTGCCGATGGGCAGCGGCTTCTTCGTCTTGATGAACGTGCCACCCTTGCTGATGTTCTTCGTGTAGTCCGCGAAGAACGAGTTGAGCTTCTTGTAGTCGACCTTCAGCTCGATGGGCGCGCGCCCGTTCTGGCGGTGCTCTGGACCTGTCTTCTGTTCGGACATGCTGGCCGGGAGTATAGGAGAGGCCATGCGGCAAGTCCTCACCCGCGCCTCTGGCCTGTTGCGTCGCCCTGCCGTCCTGGCCACCGTCCTCCTGCTCGCGGGCGGGGGCTCGGCGCTCGTCCTGCTCCCCCTCTTTGGCGTCCCCGGCTTCGAGCTGAGCCTGGCTCTCTCCATCGCCGTCGGCCTGCTCGGAGGGGGGATGGGCATCGCCGCGGCCGCCCAGGAGCGTCGCATCCTGCTGGGCACCTCCCCGACCCCACCGGGCGCCCTCCGGCCGCAGACGCCCAGCGGCGCGGTGGGCCGGGCCCTGGGCACTGCCCTGCTCCTCAACGTCGGCGTCCTGGTGCCCCCCTTCCTGGTGGCCACCCTGTTCGCCTGGCTGCGTACCGCGTGTGACCCGTTCGCACTGGTGGGCTTCTATCCGATGCTCACCCTCCCCTCGGCCGCGCTGGCCGCCTCCGCGGGCGTGCTGTGCGGCTTCACCGCCGAGCGCCCCCGCAGGGCCGCGGGGCTGTACGCCCTCCTCATCCTCCTCTCCGCCGTGCCCACCGCGTGGCCCATCGTCGCCGGGCCCCAGGTGTTCGCCTTCAACCACTTCCTGGGACACATGCCCGGGCCCCTCTACGACGAGGCGCTGGGTGTCTCCGCCGCGCTCGGCTGGTTCCGCTTGGAGACGCTGCTGTGGGTCACCGTGCTCGCGGGGCTCACCTGCGCCCTGCTGGACCTGGGCACCGGGCGCCTTCGCCGCGCCGGCCTGCGCCGCGCCACCCTGGCCGCCCTGGTGCTGCCCCTGGCCGCCATCGCCTTCATGGAGGCGCGCGGCCCCGCCATGGGCCTGCGGATGACGGATGCGTGGCTCACTCAGGAGCTCGGCGGCCTGCGGGAGACGGAGCACTTCGTCTTCCACTACTGGCAAGGCAAGCCGCACGAGGACGTGGACCGCTTCGCGAGGGACTTGGAGTTCCGCTGGGCCCAGACGCGGCACTTCCTGGGCGTGGCCCCCACCGAGCCCATCCACGTCTGGCTCTACCGCGACGAGCACGAGAAGCAGCGCCTGGTGGGCGCCGGCCGCACCCAGTTCGCCAAGCCCTGGCGCCACGAGTTGCACATCCAGGACCGGCCCTTCCCCCACTCCGTGCTCCACCATGAGCTGGCGCACGTCATGGCGGCCCCCGCGGGCAGCGGTCCCTTCCGCGTCACCACCCGGCTGGGCATCTGGCCGCTCATGGGCGTCATCGAGGGGTTCGCCGTCGCCGCGGACGGCCCAGTGCAGGGCGACCTCACGCTGCACCAGTGGGCGGCGGGCATGCGCAGGCAGAAGCTGGCGCCGGACATGCGCAAGCTGATGGGGCCGAAGGGCTTCTACCAGTCGGCACCCGCGCGCGCGTACACGGTGGCGGGCTCGTTCCTGCGCTACCTGGCGGACACCTATGGCGCGGACCGGCTGCGGGCCGTGTATGCCCATGCGGACTTCGACGCCGCCTACGGCCGTCCCCTGGGAGAGCTCGTCACCGAGTGGGAGCAGTACGTGGACGCGCTCCCCCTGGACGAAGCCTCCGTGGCGAGGGCCTTCGCGCGCTTCCGCACCGGCAGCCTCTTCACCCGCGCCTGCGCTCGCGAGGTGGCGCGACTGTCGGATTCCGCCCGGCAGGCGCTGGCGAGTGACCCCGAGGACGCGCTGAAGCGCTACCGCCGCGCCGGCGAGCTCCAGCCCGAAGAGCCGGGCTTCCGCATCGGTGAGGCCGTCGCCCTGTCCCAACTGGAGCGCTACGCGGACGCGGACGCCGTGCTCGCCGAGGTGGGCGAGCGCATGAAGGGCCAGGCCGTGCTGGAGGCGGAGGTGGCCATGGCGCGGGCGGACGTCGCGCTGCGCCGCGACCAGCCCGGCGAGGCCCGCCGCTTCCTCGACACCGTGCTGTCGAAGGACGCCGGGCCGGAGCTGACGCGCACCGCCCAGGTGAAGCTCGCCGCCATGGAGGACGCCGTGCGCCAGGCCCCCATCGACGCGTACTTCCGGGCCGGCCAGGACGAGGTGCGGCTGCTGATCCTCGCACGCGCCCTGGCCGCGGTGCCCACAGACCCGTTCCTCAACTACCTCATGGGGCGCCGGTTGCAGCAGGTGGGCTCGCCCGTGCTGGCCACGGGCTACCTGCAACAAGCCCTGGCGGCGGAAGGCCTGCCGGAGGCGCTCCGCCGCGAAGCCCTGCGCATGCGGGTGGAGTCCGCCTACCTGTCAGGAGACTGCGGCGCGGTGCGGCACGAGGTCGGTGCACTACCGGACTTTGGCGCCGCCTTCCGGGCCTCCGCCGACGAGTGGCGGGAGCGCTGCGACTTCGAGGAGAAGACCTTCCGCGGACTGCTGGTGCCACGACAGGCTTTCCGCTAGCCACGCTTTTCGGCTAGGCAGGCAGCCAGACAGCGGTGACGTGCCAGCCTGGCAAGGAGGACGTGGATGCGTTTCGAGTCGCGGCATCGGATTCAGGGGACGGTGGATGAGGTGGAGCGCGCGCTCCTCGACGAGCGGTACTTCGAGTTCCTCCTCAAGCACCATGGCGTGCTGCTGGAGTTGCAGCCCCTGGAGGTGAAGCCGGACGGAGACGTCGTGCGCCGCCGCGTGCGCTACCGCCCCAAGCCCGTCATCGAGAAGATTGGCCCCAAGACGGTGCCCCCGGAGTGGTTCGCGTTCATCGAGACGTCCACCTATGACAAGCGCCGCAAGGAGCTGACGTTCGAGAACGTCCCCACCTCGAACAAGATCTCCAAGATGCTGGTGAACACCGGCACCATGCGCTTCCGCGACGTGGGCGGCGGCCAGACGGAGCGGGTGATGGACGGTGAAATCGCCCTCAAGCTGCCCTTCCTCCTCAAGCCGTTGGGGCTCATCGCGGAGAAGGTCATCCAGTCGGAGGGCCTGAAGATCCTCGACAACGAGGTGCCGGTGCTCAACCGGTTCATCGCCGAGGTCATCCGCCCCGGTTAGTCGTCTTCCCGCCTCCGGCGGGGCCTGGGAATGGGTTGACTTCCGTTGGGTTGTCCCAATAAGGCCCCGCCATGCTCAAACGCTTCCTCGCCTTCAGCGTCCTGTCCCTGCTGGTCGCCTGCGCCCCGAAGCGCATCCCCGGCACGGACATCGTCGACAACTCCGACACGCGCGCCATTCTCGCGGTCATGGAGGAGTACCGCACCGCGCTGGAGGCCCGGGACGCCCAGGCCATCCAGAAGCTCGTCTCGCCTTCGTTCCAGGACGACGGCGGCACGCCGAACGACCCCAGCGACGACCTGACGGCGCAGACCCTGGTGCCCTACCTGGAGCGGGTGTTCCCCCGCATCCAGGGCCCTCGCATCGAGCTGAGCATCCGCCGCATCCAGGTGGGTGACGGCGTGGCCGCCGCCATCTACTACTGGAACGCCTCCTGGCGGATGCCGTCGCTCCACTCGCGCCCGATGAAGGAGTCCGAGCTGGAGCAGATGGTGCTGCGCAAGGAAGACGGCACCTGGAAGATCCTCACCGGCATCTGACGCCGTCGGGCCCTCACAGGCCCAACAGCGCGGCGAAGCCCTCGGGCCCCATGGCATTCAATGCCCGGGCCCGGTGGAGGTAGGTGCGGTAGTCCTTGCGCACCAGCTTGTCCGCCGGCAGCGGGGACAGGTGGTAGTCGCGGATGCGGCTCGCCGTGAAGCGCACCGCCCCGTAGAGCGCATGGCCGAAGAGGTTCGTGCGCTCCACGGCGGACAGCGGCCGGACGTCCACGTAGCCACGAATGAATGCCCGGCACAGCTCCGGCAGGTACTGCCCGCCGTCGAAGCACCAGGCATTGAGGGTGATGGCCACGTCCAGGCCGTAGTCCTCCCGGCACGCCATCTCGAAGTCGAAGAAGGCGCCCACGCGGTCCCCCAGCCACTTCACGTTGTCCATGAAGAGGTCCGCGTGGATGACGCCGCGAGGCTCCAGCCCCTGGCGCGCCGTGCGCGCCGTCTCCATGTCGCGTTGCAGCTCACGCGCCACGGCCGCCAGCTCCGCGTCCGGGTGCGCCGCCAGCGCCTCCAGCCAGCCGCTCACCGTCTCCGGTCCGTAGGGGTTCTCCCGCGAGCCGGTGAAGGACTGCGTGTCGCGGTGCAGCTTGCCCAGCTCCGCGCCCAGCCGCTCCAGGTGGTCGGCGGTGAGGGCCGGGTGGCGCAGTTCCTCGCCCGGCAGCCAGCGGAAGACGCTGACGCGGCCGCCCTCCAGCTCCAGGAAGGTCGCGCCGTCACGCGTCGTCACCTGCACGGGCCCGGGGAAGTGGTACGCGGCCAGGTGCGCGAGCAGCGCGGATTCAAAGCGCAAATCGTCCGCGGAGCGCACCGTGGTGTGGCGCACGAAGTAGCGCCCGCTCTGCGTCTCCACGCGGTGGTTGGTGTTGATGGAGCCTTGGGGAATGGGCGTCACCTCACTCACAGCCCCGAGCCCGAATGCCTCCGCGACCCGCTCGAATGCCTCGCGGGGTAGCGCCGTGTGTACCGCCATACCTCTGACCTCCCACGTCCGTGTTCACGCCGCCGCCCCCCGTTGACAGTCGAGGGGACCGTTCCTATCTGAGCGCGGCTTCTATACCCGGCACTACGGCCGGCGCACATCCAACTCCAGCGCGGGGGACAGGTCCATGGGCACCGAAGGGCGCAAGGACTGGCAGCGGCGCGAAAGCCTCACCAGCGCGCTGGTTCAGGTGGGCGTGGTGGCGGTGCTGCTCGCGGGCGCGGTGGTCTTCTTCGTCCACCGAGGCACCGTCCGCAAGCAGACGGAGGAACACCTGCGCGCGGCCCGCACCGCCGCCATGCGTGGCAACCCCGCTGACCTCGCCCGCGCGATGACGGAGCTGGAGGCCCTGTTCCAGCTCGACGCCGAGGCCCGTGACGCCCAGGCCCTGGCCGCCGACATCCAGACGGTGCTGTGGCTGGAGCACCGGCAGCCCGGCGCGGACGCCAAGGCCCGCGAGCACCTCGCCCGCGCCGCGCAGTTGGAGTCACAGTCCGGCGAGCGCTACGGCGCCCACGCCCTGCACCTGCTGGCCGCGGGCAAGTCCGCCGAGGCGGAGCAGTACCTGGCCGGGCTCGAGGCCCGCGGCGCCAACAACGCCCGGCTGACGCTGGCCCGGGCCCTGGCGCTCCAGGCGCGCGGCGACCTTCCCGGCGCGAGGCAGGCCTTCGCTCGCGCGGCGGAGGCGTCCTGGCGCGATCCACGCTTCACCACCGCGTACGGCGAGGCCCTGATGGACGAAGGCCAGTACCCGCAGGCGGTGGAGGCCTTCGCCAAGGCCACCAGCGTCAACCCGGACCACCTGCTGGCCCGCGTGTCCACCGCGCTGGCCCACACCTACCAGGGGCGCAAGACGGAGGAAGCGCAGCAGGTGCTCTCCGGCGTGGAGGCCCGGGGCGCGGAGCTGACGCCCGGACTGAAGGCCCGCGCGGGCGCGCTGAAGGCGGAGCTGGCGCTGGCCCGCGGCGCGCCCGACGAGGCCCTCTCCGCCGCGGATGAAGCGCTGAAGGCCGTCCCCGATGAGCACTACGCCCTCTTCGCCCGGGCCCGGGCCCTGGCGGTGAAGCGTGACGTCCAGGCGCGCGCGGCCTTCGAGGCGGCCGTGGCCCGGCGTCGCAATGCGCCCCTGCTCTACCTGGACGGCGCGCGTGCGCTGCAGACCGCCGGTGACACCGACGGCGCGGTGGCCCTGCTGGACGCGTACGAGGCCACCTTCGGTCCGGTGCAGACCACCACCCCGGACGGCAAGAAGGCCGGCCTCTTGGAGAAGGACAGCCGCTACTGGCTGGCGCGCGGCGGCGTGCTGGAGGCCGCCTCCCGTCAGGACGATGCCCTGGTCGCCTACGACAAGGCCCTGGCGGCGCGCGGCGTGGACCTGGCCCGGGCGCAGTACGCCAAGGGCGCGCTGCTACTGGCGCGCAAGGACTACGAGGGCGCCCGCCCGCTGCTGGCCGCCGTGGCACCCGACAGCGGCGCGGGCACGATGGCGGAGGCCTACACCGCCATGGGGGACCTGCTCTTCGCGCAGGGCGAGCACGCCGCCGGCTGCCAGCACTACTTCTTCGGCCTCGCGCGCGCCCAGGCGCAGGGCACGCCCCGCGAGGCGCTGGCGGAGCGCGTGGAGGACATCCGCAAGCGGCTGGTGTCCGCCGGCCAGGCCAGCATGGCCAAGGCCTGGAAGGCGGAGTCGAGCTCGCTCCTAGAGTAGGTCAGTGGGGCTGATGGACTCCGGGCGGGCGCGCACCACGCGCCACTCGCCGTCCTCTTCCTTCTCGAAGGCGCCTTCGATGAGGTAGGCGTTCAGCACGCTGTCGGCGGCCAGGTGCTCCACCTTCTCCGCCTGGGAGCGGCCGAAGATGAAGCGCGCCTGAAACTCCCCTTCCGAGGGCGACACCTCGCGCACCTCCAGGTTCGTCACGAAGACGCGCACCCACTGGCCCCGCAGCACCTGCGCGGTGAGGATGCCGCGCACGTCCTTCTTCGACCAGCCTCCCTGCCCGTTGGAGCGGAAGCGCTCGGAGACGTGCTCCATCACCCCGCCCACGTCCTTCGCCTCCGCGGCGCGCGTCATCACCACCACCTGACGGCGGATGGATTCCTCCACGGTGAGCTGCTGCCGCGGCCAGAAGTACAGCACCGCGCCGGCCGCCAGCAGCGCCAGCACCCCGCCCACCACCTGAGAGCGCGTCACGTTCACCATGGCCCCTCTCACGCCGCCTCGGGCTCGAGCACCAGTTCGTCCGCGTCGATGATTTCCGCGGGCCGCAGCGCCTCGCCAATCTGCTTCAGCCGGCGGTCCGACAGCTGCTCCAGGTACGTGCGGATGTCCGGAACGGCCGTCACCAGCTCGTGGAAGGCCGCGCGCTCCAGGAAGGCCGCCGCCGTCTTGCGCGCCGCCGCCACCGTGGCCGTCGCGCGCAGGCCCGTCAGCAGGGAGATTTCGCCCGCGACCTCGCCCTCGCGCAGCATGCCCAGCGTCACCACGCCGCCCGCCGGGTCCTCCTTCTGCACCACCAGCTCACCGGCCAGCACCAGGAACAGCCCCGGCGAGTGCTCGCCCTCCACCAGCACCTTCTCCCGGGCCTGGAGCGCCCGGAAGGTGAAGCGCCGCAGCAGCGCGCCCCGCTCCGACTCCGGCATCGTCTGGAACATGGGCGAGGTGGCCATCAGGTTGCGCGCCATGCGCTGCTGCGCGAAGTCCGCCAGCACCTGCGGCACCGCGGGGTGGCTCTTGGCGACCGCGTTGAGGTGCTCGCGGCGAATCTCGAAGACTTCCGTGTCCGACACCGCGGACACCGTCGCCGTGGGCGGAGCGCCCGTCAGCAGCGCGATTTCACCGAAGATGGAGCCGCCGCCGAGGAAGCCCAGCGTGCGCGCCTCGCCCTCCATCTGCCGCGTCACCTCCGCCTTGCCTGCGACCAGGACGTAGAGGGAGTCGGCGGGCTCGCCCTCGCGGCTCACCGCCTCCTCCGGCTTCACGCGGCGCCACGCCATCAGCCGCACCAGGTCCACGAAGGCATCCCGGTCCAGCTCCGCGAACAGCGGCAGCGGCGGACGGCTGTTGGGGTCCGCGGCGCCGCCCGGGTCCGTCGCGGCCAGCACTTCGATGGCGCGGCTGGACAATTCCTCGCCCTGCAGCCCCATCAGGTCCGTCTCCACCTTGCCGTCGTAGAGGGTTTCGGGCGGCAGCGGCGGAGGCACCACCGCGCGGCCCGGCGCGTTGCGCACCGCGCGCGAGTGCACGCGAAACAGCGTCTCCTTCAAGCGCCGCTCGTTGGGCGCCAGGTCCAGCGCCAGCTTGCACGCGGCCATGGCGGACAACAGGTAGTCCCGGCGCAGCAAGCCCTCCGCGCAGGCGTGGTAGGCGGTGACGGCGCGCTCACGCTCGCCCAGCTCCGCCAGGCAGCGCGCGGCCAGCATCCGCGAGCGGTGGTCCGCGGGGACGCGGCGGACCGCCTCGGCGAACACGGCCAGGGCTCGCTCGAACTGGCGCTCCTCGATGAGGTCCATCCCGAGCTCACGCAGCGACGACTCGTTCATCCCTTTTCTCCCCGGCAAATCATGGTCGGCCCGCCGCCACTCACGGCTGGAGCTCGCTCAGATACATCTCCGCCTTGCGCTTGACGTCGGAGCCTTCCGAGGCCGTCTCGATGACGACCTTGAACATCTCCGCCGCAGCCTTTGGATCCCTATCCCGCTGGATGTAGGCCCGGAGGAAGAGCTCCTCCGCCTTCTTCTGCAGGTTCTCCAGTCCTTCACGCGCCCGCCCGTCACCCGGGTTGAGCCGCAGCGCCTCGCGGAAGTGCGAGCCGGCCGCGCCCAGGTCGCCCTTCTTCAGCGCGCTCTGCCCCGCCGCCAGCGATGACGACGCGAGCTGTTCGTCGATGGTGTTCCCCAACGAGCCCCGGAAGCCAATCTGGCGGTACAGCTCCGCCGCGCGCCGCAGGGGCTTCGCCGCCGCCTCCAGCGAGTTGGCGTCCAGCTTTTTCTGCCCATCCTCCAGCGCGCGCCGGAACTGGGGAATCAGACGCTTGAGGGCCAGGGCCCGGTCCTTCACGTCCTTGTCCGCCCGGTATTTGTCCATCACCCGGTCGCACTCCAGGACGGCGCGCTGGTAGTCCCCCCCGTTGAAGCGGCGCTCCACGTCGGTGAAGGCCTCGGCGATGAACTCCTTGCGCTTCTCCTTGGCCACCTCCGCCGCGCGGGCGTTGGCGTTGCGGGTGCGGCGCGACGCATCCTGGGCCTCCTTCGCCAGCTCGGCCTCCAGGTCCGTCAGCTTCACCTCGTAGGCCGGCCGGTTCAGCGGGGGCAGCTGCGCGATGAGCGGGCGAATCGTCTCCGGGTCGCGCGAGGCGAAGGACTCCTCCACCTGCTGGAGCCGCCAGGCGATGTCCTTCTCCTCCAGCTCCGTCGCCAGCTTGCGGCGGATGTCATCCGTCTTCGCCGTGCCCTGCGGCGTCGCCTCCAGCTTCGCGCGCGCCTCGTCGAACTGCTTCTCCTCGATGAGGGTGCGGACGGCATCAAGGGAGGTCATCACCTCCAGCTGCGTGCGCGCGCCCCGGGCCAGGTTGTCCGCGTCGATGCCCGGCACCAGCTTCTCCGCCTCGCCGACGAGGCGAATGGCGTTGGCGAAGTCATCCGCGCGCACGGACTCGCGCGCCTGCTGCATCAACACCTTCGCCTTCTCCACCTTCGGGTCCGGCGGAGGCGGAGGCGGCGGTCCGGACGGAATCAGCATCAGCCCGATGACCAGCACCACCACCAACGCGCCACCACCGCCGATGAGCGCCTTCTGCTTGCCCGTCAGTCCACCGCTGTTCGAACGCGTCGGCGTGCTGCGGATGGGCGGACGGGACCGGGGCACGGCCACCGCGCCCTTGGCGCCGGAGTTCTCCTTGAGTGATTCAGGCAGCTTGTAGTTGGCGTTGGTGGCCTCGTTGAAGCGCGGGTCGTTCGGATCCACCTCGCTGCCACGCGCGGCGGCCTGGTTCTTCCGCTTCTCCTCCGCCTCGCGGGCGGCCGCCTCGCGCTCGCGCTTCTCCGCGGCCTCACGGGCCTCCGCCTGGGCGCGCAGCTCCTTGATCTGCTCCGACTCGTCCACGAAGCGCAGGCGCGTCTTGCCCATGGAGATTTCGTCTCCATGCTTCAGCAGGCACTCGTCCACGCGCTGGTCATTGACCTGGGTGCCACTGACGCTGCCCAGGTCCCGCATCACCACGCCGGCCTGGCCGTACACCAGCTCCAGGTGCCGGCGGGACACGGACTGGTCCTCCAGCACGAAGTCGCAGTCCTTGTTGCGGCCCACCACCATCCGCACGCTCTGGAAGCGCTTCTTGCGGCCCTTGTCCGGGCCGTCCAGCACATGCATCTGCACTGGCGGTCCGGCGCGCGTGGCGTCCGCGTTGTCGTCTTCGTCCTCGTCGCGGGAGCGCCGCTCCTCCTCCACGGACTCGATGGAGGCCACGCGCGTCTCCCCCGTGCGGGAGCGGCCCGGTGACTCCTCGCCATAGAGGTCCGGGTTGGGCGGCCCATCGTCTGGGTAGCCGTCCTCGCCGGATGCGGGGGCGGCGAAGTCCTCGTCCTCGGACGCGGGGCTGCGCCGGGAGGGGGACTTCATGGAGTCTGGGTCCTCACCCGCAGCACCACCGGAACGGCCGGCGCCAGAACGGGAAGAGGGAGGAGGACGAGGAGGCATGGGGTGGGTTCCAGTCTCGAAGCGCCGGACATCTTAGAGCGCCGTCTCCATGGTGGGAATGCGGACAGGCCGCGGATCAGGGAAAGAACAGGGGCCCTTGAGCGTTGCTCCCGGCGGCGCCCCCTCCTATGTAGGCTGTCACATACCCCATCGTCTTCACTGCGGGAGTCCCGAAATATGCCCCGAGCGTCTGCGCCCTCGAAGCGCGCCCCCTCTTTGAAGCTGGCCCCACCGGTGGCCCGGCGGCCCACGCCCGTCGCCCTGCTGCCCCAGCCGCTGATCGAGCGCCTGCTCGCCGTGGCCATGGAGCGTGGGGGCGACTTCGCGGAGGTGTACGTCGAGCGCACGCTCACCACGGCGGTGAGGCTGGAAGAATCCCGCATCAAGAGCGCGCAGACGGGCCTGGTCCAGGGCGTGGGCGTGCGCGTCATCTCCGGCGGCAAGGTGGGCTACGCCTTCTCCGACGACTGGGATGAGTCCGCGCTGCTGCGCGCGGCCTCCACGGCGGCCATGATTGCCCAGGGTGGCGGCGCCGAGCGCAGCTTCCCCGTGCGCCGCGCCGCGGTCCCCAGCCACTATCACGTCAGCCCCCCGCTGATGGACGTGGAGGTGTCGCTGAAGACGGGCCTGCTCATGCGCGCCGACAAGGCCGCCCGCGCCTTCGACGCGCGGGTGAAGCAGGTCAACGGCGGCTACGTGGACCAGACCCGGCGCATCGCCGTGGCCAACACCCACGGGCGCTACACCGAGGACACCCAGGACCTGTGCCGGATTTCGGTGATGGTGGTGGCCCAGGGCAAGGGCGGCGAGCAGCGCACCGGCATGTACGGCGGCGGCGGACGCGTGCCCTTCAGCCACTGGGACACCTTCTCCCCGGAGGACGTAGCCCGGGAAGCGGCGCGTCAGGCGGTGGCCACGCTGGGCGCGGTGGACTGCGTGGCCGGCCCGCAGACGGTGGTGCTGGCGCCGGGCTGGAGCGGCATCCTCCTGCACGAGGCGGTGGGCCACGGCCTGGAGGCGGACTTCATCCGCAAGGGCACCTCGCTGTTCGCTGGGAAGCTGGGTGAGAAGGTGGCGTCCGACCTGGTCACCATCATCGACGACGGCACCGTGTCCAGCGGGCGCGGCTCCATCAACATCGACGACGAGGGCAACCCGGGCGAGCGCAAGGTCCTCATCGAGAACGGCGTCCTCAAGGGCTACCTCTACGACAGCCTCAACGCGCAGCTCATGGGCCAGCGCAGCACCGGCAGCGGGCGCCGCGAGTCCTTCAAGCACCTGCCCCTGCCCCGGATGACGAACACCTTCCTGGCCCCGGGCGACCACGCCCCCGAGGACATCCTCAAGGAGGTGAAGCGCGGCCTGTACTGCGCCACCTTCGGCGGTGGGCAGGTGGACATCACCAACGGCAACTTCGTCTTCGAGGTCAGCGAGGCCTATCAAATCGAAGACGGCAAGCTGGGCCGCCCCGTGAAGAACGCGACGCTCATCGGCGTGGGGCCGGAGGCGCTGAAGAACGTGTCACGCGTGGGCTGCGACCCCATGCCGGACCCCGGCATGGGCATCTGCGGAAAGAATGGCCAGTCCATGCCCGTGGGCGTGGGGCTGCCCACCGTGCGCATCGACAACATCACCGTTGGCGGAACCAAGGTCGCCTGAGAGAGAGCACCAACCATGGACTACCAGCAGCTCGCGAAGAGAATCGTCCAGCGCGCCAGGCGCAAGGGTGCTCGCCAGGCGGAGGCCTTCCTGGAGGTGGGCCGCCAGAGCAGCGTGCGCGTGCACCAGGGGCAGATTGAAGACCTCACCCAGTCCACCAGCAAGGGCGTGGGCGTGCGCGTGGTGCTCAAGGACCGCCTGGGCTTCGCCTATACGTCCGACTTCGAGCCCTCCGCCGTGGACCACATCGTGGACCAGGCACTGAAGCTGGCCGAGTTCTCCGCCCCCAGCAAGCTCAACGGCCTGCCCTCCGGCAAGGACCTGGGCCGCTTCGGGGACACCGGCCTGCTCTTCGACACGAAGGTGGCCGAGCTTCCCGGAGACTGGAAGATCAAGACGGCGCTGGAGGTGGAGAAGGCGGCCCGGGCGGAGGACTCGCGCATCATCGCCTTCAACGGCGTGGGCGCAGGGGACTCCGTGTCCGAGGTGTACATGGCCTCCACCGAGGGCGTGACAGGCGCGTACTCCGGCACCTACGTGTACCTGTACGCCGCGCCGGTGGCCTCCGACGGCAACGGGCTCCAGACGGGTTACTGGATGGACTACCGCCGCTTCCTGGATGACCTGGACGGGCCGGAGTCCATCGGCCGGGAGGCCACGCGCCGCGCGGTGCGGATGCTGGGCGCGAAGCGGGTGAAGACGCAGCAGGTGCCCGTGTTGTTCGACCCGCAGGTGGCCGCGTCCTTCGTGTCGGACGTGGCGGGCGCGGCGGACGGAAACGCCGTGTACCAGAAGGCCAGCCTCCTGGCCCCGCTGCTGGGCAAGCGGCTGGCGGGCGCGCACGTCACGCTGGTGGATGACGGCCTCATGCCCCGCGGACTGGCCACCGCGCCCTTCGACGGCGAGGGCGTGCCCACGCGGCGCACCCCCATCATCGAGCAGGGCGTGCTCAAGTCCTTCCTCTACGACGCGTTCACCGCTCGCAAGGCGAAGGCGCGCACCACCGGCAACGCGTCACGCGGCTACAACGGGCTACCCTCCATCGGAACCAGCAACCTGTACCTGGAGGCGGGCACGAAGTCGCCGGAGGAGCTGCTGCGCGAGGTGGACAGCGGCTTCTATGTCACCGCCCTGCTCGGCCACGGCACCGACCCGGTGACGGGCGAGCTGTCCGCGGGCGCCAACGGCCTGTGGATTGAGAAGGGCGAGCTGACGCACCCCGTGCAGGAGGTGACGGTGGCGGGCAACCTGCTGCAGATGCTCAAGGACCTGGACGGCGTCGGCAGCGACCTCCAGTTCCGCAGCGGCGCGGTGGGCGCGCCCACTGTCCGCTTCCGGCAGCTCACCGTTTCAGGCGAGTAGCCCACCCTTCCACGTCCCCCTACCGTGCGCCGGCGGGGGGACGTGTCAGGGCCTCCTCGTAGAACGCTTCAAGCAGCACGAGGAGGGTGCAGCCCATGGCAGCGAAGTCCGCACGCAAGTCCCCCGCCGCGAAGAAGGCGGCCACGCCGCGCAAGCCCCGCCGCAAGAAGGCGGCGCCGAAGTCCCGGGGCCTGTCCCCCGCGGAGGTGGCCAGCGACTCGGTGGAGTACCCCACGGAGCTGCTGGAGGCGGTGCGCGAGGACGGCGGCGAGGTGCTCGGCGTGTACCGCGACCCGCTGGGCGGCCACCCGGTGCTGTTCTCCGTGCTGCCCATCGACAAGGTGGAGCCCACGCCCTACCAGCGCGACGTGTCCGAGCCCCACGTGAAGCGGCTGGCCAACGCCATGGAGCGGTTGGATCGCTTCCTGGACCCCGTCATCGCCGTGCGCAAGGACGGCCGCTACTGGACGCCCAACGGCAACCACCGCCTCAACGCCAGCCGGCTTCTGGGCGCCAAGTCCATTGTCGCCCTGGTGCTGCCCGAGGAGGACGTGGCCTACCAGATTCTGGCCCTCAACACGGAGAAGGCCCACAACCTCAAGGAGCGCTCGCTGGAGGTCATCCGCATGTACCGCGGACTGGTGGGCGCGGAGCGCAAGGGGCCGGAGACGGCCTTCGCCCACCTCTTCGAGGAGCCCTCCTTCATCACCCTGGGCGCCGCCTACGAGCAGCGCCCCCGCTTCTCTGCGGGCGCCTACCACCCCTTCGTGAAGGTGGTGGAGGACTTCCTCGACACGCCCCTGGAGGACGCCCTGCCCCTGCGCGAGGCCCGGGCCCGGCGGCTGCTGGAGCTGGACGACGCCGTGGTGTCCGTGGTGGACGCCCTCAAGGCGCGGGGCCTCCAGAGCCCGTACCTCAAGAACTTCGTCGTCGCCCGCATCAACTTCCTGCGCTTCCGCAAGGATGGCGGGAAGCCGGACTTCGACGCCACCGTGGACCGGATGCAGGCCAGCGCCCGGAAGTTCAACGTCGACAAGGTGCGGCGCGAGGACATTGGCCGGATGGGCGGCGGGCCGCTGGAGCCGGACGAGGAATCGGCTTGAGGGAACACGATTTGCAGGAGGTTGCGCCCAACATGACATCCCCCACGGTCCTGGTCGTCGACGACGACCGCGCGAACCTCGACTCGGTCATCCGCATCTTCCAGCGTGAGGGCATGGCCACGCTGGCCGCCGCCAACGGCACGGAGGCGCTGGAGCTGCTGCGCCGGCCGGAGGTCGCCGCCATGGTGACCGACCTGATGATGCCCAACATGGACGGCCAGGAGCTGCTGCGCGCCGCGCGCGCCATCCGCCCGGACGTGGAAGTGGTGCTGATGACGGCCTACGGCACGGTGGAGACGGCCGTGGCGGCCATGAAGGACGGCGCCTACGACTTCATCACCAAGCCCCTCAAGCGCCACGCGCTGGTGAAGGCCATCCAGAAGGCGCTGGAGAAGCGAGCGCTGGTGGCGGAGAACCAGTCGCTCAAGGCGAAGCTGGCGGAGATGAACGCGGCGGGTGGGCGCTCCATGGTGGGCCAGTCCCCCGCCTTCCGCGCCATGCTGGACACCATCCGCCAGGCGGCCCCCTCCACCGCCACCGTGCTGCTGCTGGGTGAGTCCGGCACGGGAAAGGAGCTGGCCGCGCGCTCCGTGCACGAGTTCTCCCAGCGGGTCCGCGGGCCCTTCGTCGCCGTCAACTGCGGCGCGCTGCCGGAGAACATCCTGGAGGCGGAGCTCTTCGGCGTGGAGCGCGGCGCCTTCACCGGCGCGGTGGCCCGGCGAGAGGGCCGCTTCGAGCGTGCCCACGGTGGCACCCTCTTCCTGGACGAAGTCGGTGAGATGCCGCTGCCCGCCCAGGTGAAGCTGCTCCGCGCGCTGGCCGAGGGCGAAATCGAGCGGCTGGGTGGCACGCAGACGGTGAAGGTGGACGTGCGCCTCGTCGCCGCCACCAACAAGGACTTGCAGAAGGAAGTGGCCGAAGGCCGCTTCCGCGAGGACCTCTACTACCGGCTCAACGTGGTGGAGATTCGCGTGCCCGCGCTCGCCTCGCGCCGCGAGGACATTCCCCTGCTGGCGGACGCCTTCCTGCGCCGCTTCGCCGCCAAGAACGGCAAGGTGCTGCGCGGCTTCTCGCAGGAGGCGATGGGCGTGCTGGAGAACTACGCCTGGCCCGGCAACGTGCGCGAGCTGGAGCACGCGGTGGAGCGCGCGGTGGTGCTGGCGCGCGGCGAGGTGCTGGAGGCCAGTGACCTGCCTGAATCCGTGCGCAAGGGCCCGCTGGGCTCAGCCGGACAGCTCGTCATTCCCATCGGGACGCCCATGGAGGAAATCGAGCGCCGGGTGATCCACGAGACGCTCCGTCACACCCGCGGAGACAAGACGCTGGCCGCACGGCTGCTGGGCATCGCCGCGCGGACCATCTACCGCAAGCTGGAGCGCGAGCAGTCCACCGGGGATGGCCCCACCGCCGCTCCCCCCGGCCCCGACACCGACGACTGACAGGGCGTCACACGGCCCCCCGCCTGCTTTTGACAATTTGTCTGGCGGGGTTTCGGAAGGCCCGCCACGCGTCAGGGGCGCCTGCTATTCCGGAATAATTCCAAGTGGTTGGCCGTAGGTCCTGTCTTGCCCGCCTGGCCCGCGATGGCACCTGGCTTGCTCAATGAGGGCCCGGCTTTCTCCCGGAAGCGTGATGGAACTCTTCTTTCGAAAATACTTTTGGACGGTGAACCTGGTGTTCATCCTGCTCGTCGGATTGCTGGCGGCGAGCACGGTGAACCTGTTCGTCGAGTCCGCCATCTCCCCGGTTCCCACCGGGGGGTCGTCCGCCCGCGCGCCTTCACAGCCGCGCCGCATCGAGACGGCGATGGCGATGCTCGACCTGGACCGTCTGTCACGGCTGACGGGCATCAAGCTCCCCGAACCCGAGCCCGAGGTTCAGGAGCCCGGCGGCGCTTCGGCGGAGGTGGACCCCAACGCCGCGCCCGTGAAGAGCGGCCTGCGGGTCAAGCTGCTCGGCACGCTGGTGGCGAGCAATCCCGACTGGTCCTTCGCCTCCATCCAGGACATGACGACGCAGCGTTCGCAGACCTACATGGTGGGCAACTCCCTGCAGGGAGCCACCGTGGAGAACATCGAGCGCGAGCGCGTCATCATCATCAACGGTGGCCGCCGCGAGTACATCGACGGCAATCCGGGTGACGGCGCCTTCGTGCCGCCCTCGCCCCCAGTGGCCCAGGCCAACACCGCTCCGCCCAGCGACGGCAGCGGCATCCGCGCCACCAGCGAGAACGAGTACGAAGTCCCTCGCGCGGAAATCGACAAGACGCTCAACAACCTCAACAACGTCGCCATGCAGGCGCGCATCGTGCCCGCGTTCAAGGACGGTCAGGCGGTGGGCTTCAAGCTCTTCTCCATCCGTCCGGACTCCATCTACTCCAAGATTGGCGTCCAGAATGGCGACGTCATCCGTCGCATCAACGGATTCGACCTCAACAGCCCGGAAAAAGCGCTGGAGGTCTATTCGAAGATGAAGGACGCAGCCCGCATCGAGATCGAGATCGAGCGCAACGGTGCGCCGATCCGCAAGTCGTACAACGTCCGTTAATCACCTCCGCAGCGCCCGCTCCTCCATGAAGACGCTCCCGTCCTGGATGCTCTGCCTGTGCCTCGCGCTCGCTGTTCCCGCGCAGGCCCAGCGCCGCTCACCGCCCTCTGGTTCCGCCGGAGAGCGGACGATTTCCCCGCAAGGCACTGGCGCTACCGGCGCTGGTGACGCCAACGCGGGTCCCCGCCGCACGCCGACGTGCGAGGAGGCCCGCCGCAATGCCCGTTACGGCATCTACTTCGACAAGGTGGAGATCGAGAAGCTGGTCCAGACGGTCGCGGACGCCACCTGCCGCACCTTCATCCTGCCGGAGAACGTGCGCGGGAAGATCTCCATCATCGGCCCGGAGAATGGCCGGGTGGAGGTCAACGCGGACGCCTTCTACTCCGCCTTCCTCGCCTCGCTCGACGCCAACGGGCTCGCCGTCTACCAGTACGGCCGGTTCATGAAGATCGTCGACAAGCGCTCGGCGAAGCAGAACCCCATCCCGACCATCGTCGAGGACGGTGAGCCGTACACCACCAACGAGCAGATGGTGACCAAGCTGTTCCGCGTGCAGAACGTGGAAGTGGAGCCGCTGCGCGGCGTGCTCCAGCAGCTGGTGTCCAAGGACGGCGACACGATTCCGTACCCGCCCGACACCATCATCATCAACGACGTGGGCTCCAACATCCACCGCCTGGAGCGCATCATCCACCAGCTGGACACGCGCGCCGCCAGCGACGAGATGCGCATCATCCAGGTGCAGTACGCCTCCGCGCAGGACGTGGCCAACACGGTGCAGCGCCTCTTCGAGGCCAAGGGCGCCCGCCCCGGCCAGCCCGCCGCCGCCGGGCGCAACGTGCCCCCCGCCGCGACGCAGGCCACGCCCCAGGCCGGCCAGGGCCAGGAAGGCTCCACCGGCGGTCCGGTGACGCTGTCGCAGATCATCCCGGACGAGCGCACCAACAAGCTCATCATCGTCGCCAGCCCGGCGGCCTTCGAGCGCATCCAGGACATCGTCGGGCAGATTGACATCCCCACCAGCGGCGGCGGACGCATCAACGTCTACTACCTGGAGAACGCCAACGCGGAGGAGCTGGCCAGCACGCTCCAGTCGCTGGCCCAGGGCACCGGCAACGCGCCCCGCGGCCGCACCCCGGTGCCGGCCCGTCCGCCGGGCGCCCCTGGCGGCCCCACCACGACGCAGGCGGCGGAGCTGTTCAGCGGCGAGGTGAAGATTTCGGCCGACAAGGGCAGCAACTCGCTGGTCATCGTCGCCAGCTCGGCGGACTACAAGAACATCGTCCAGGTCATCCAGCAGCTCGACAAGCCGCGCCGCCAGGTGTTCGTGGAGGCCGTCATCATGGAGGTCAACCTGGACCGCAACGCGCGGCTCGGCATGAACCTCCACAGCGGCTTCAGCCTGAGCACGTCGAGCGGCGATCAGGTGCCCGGCCTCATCGGCACCAACACCTCCGGCCAGGGCCTGCCGCCGTCCCTGTCGCTCACCAGCCTGGCGTCCTACGGCGGCTTCCTCGCCGGCATCCAGGGCCCCGTCATCCCCGCGCTGGAGAAGCTGGGCATCCCGGCCTTTGGCGTGGTGCTGCACGCCATGCAGCAGAGCTCGGATGTGAACGTGCTCTCCACGCCGCACATCCTCACCAGCGACAACGAGGAGGCGGAAATCACGGTGGGCCAGAACGTGCCCTTCCAGTCCGGCTTCAACCCGACCTCGCTGGGCTCGCTCGGGGCCGGCGTGGGCGCCGGCGGCGTCGCGGGAGGACTGGGCGGCGGCCTGCTGGGCGGCCTGGGTGGCCTGGGTTCGCTCTACGCCCCCATCACCCGTCAGAACGTGGAGTTGAAGCTGACGGTGAAGCCGCAGATCAACGAGAGCGACTACATCCGCCTGGTCATCAACCAGCAGACGGAGGAGATCGCCTCCACCGACCCGGTGCTCGGCCCCACCACGTCCCGCCGCAGCGCGAAGACGACGGTCATCGCGCGGGACCAGGAGACGCTGGTGATTGGCGGCATCATGCAGGACCGCACGCTGGAGAGCGTGTCCAAGGTGCCGCTGCTGGGTGACATCCCGCTGCTGGGCCACCTGTTCCGCGACACCACGCGCCGCAAGACGAAGACGAACCTGCTCCTCTTCCTGACGCCCTACATCATCCGGGGGCCAGAGGACTTCCGCGTCATCTTCGAGCGCAAGATGAAGGAGCGGCAGCAGTTCGTGGAGCAGTTCTACGGCCAGGTGCCCGGCTACGACGTGGCGGTGGACTTCAGCCGCAAGCCCGGTCCGCTGTCGCGCATGGGCCAGAAGGTGACGCAGGAGGAGCAGCGCGCGGAGAACGGCGGTCCGGGCCTGTCCGGCGAGCGCGTCATCACCCCGGCCCCTCCCCCGGCCAGCAGCCCGGGAGCCGTGCCCTCCACGCAGCGGCAGGCGCCCGCCTCCCCGGAGGATGAAGGTGGACCGGCGGTGCGGGAAGGCATGCCGCCTCCGGATGGTTCGGAAGAACCAGTGCCCGCGCCCGCCCCGCAGAACTTCGAGCAGCCCCCGCCCGAGGCCATCCAGGTCCCCGAGCCAGGAGACGCCGAACGCCTGCGCATCCAGCACATCGAGCCGGGGCCGAGGGAGTAGACGCCATGAACCTGACCGCCGACCCCGCCCTCACCAGCGCCGCCACCGGCGGCACGGTTTCCCCGCGCAACGACGCCACGCAGCTCGTGGCGCACGGGCAGGCCTACCTGTGTGGCCGCCCGCTGGGGGAGATCCTGCGCGCCATCGTCCCCTCGCTCACCGAGGAGAAGCTCCAGGAGGCGCTCGCCATCCAGGACGAGAAGGGGCAGCGCATTGGCGAGGCCCTCGTGGGGATGAAGGCGGTCTCCGAGGAGGACGTGGCCAAGGCCCTGGGGCACCAGTTGGACCTGCCCTACCTGGCGCGCATCTTCGCCGAAGAGGTGGACGCGGAGCTCGTCAAGCGCATCCCCATCAACTTCGCCAAGCAGTCGCGCATCCTCCCGCTGTCCCTGGAGGGTGACACGGTGGCGGTGGCGGTGGCGGACCCGCTGGACACCGCCGCGCTGGACCACGTGCGCGTGCTGCTGGGCCAGAGCGTCAGCCAGCGCATCGCGCTGGGCTCCACCATCACCGACGCCATCAACAGCGTCTACGACCGCTCCGTCAACGAGACGGAACAGCTCGTGGACGAGATGGAAACGCAGGACCTGGACGCCATCGCCCACGAGCTGGACGAGCCCAAGGACCTGCTCGACGAGGACGACGAGGCGCCCGTCATCCGGCTGGTGAACTCCGTGCTGTTCCGCGCCGCCAAGGAGCGCGCCAGCGATATCCACATCGAGCCGATGGAGCGCGAGCTGCTGGTGCGCTTCCGCGTGGACGGTGTGCTGCAGGAGGTCATCAAGCCGCCCAAGCGCTACCAGAACGCCATTGTCAGCCGCGTGAAGGTCATGGGGCAGCTCAACATCGCGGAGAAGCGCCTGCCGCAGGACGGCCGCATCCGCATCAAGCTGGCCGGCCGCGACATCGACATCCGTCTGTCCACCATCCCCACGTCCTTCGGCGAGCGCATCGTCATGCGTCTGCTGGACAAGACGGCGACGCTGCTGGACCTGGCGGAAATCGGCATGAGCCAGAAGACGCTCGAGTCGATGGAAGCCGTCATCAAGCGCTCGCACGGCATCATCCTGGTGACGGGCCCCACGGGCTCCGGCAAGACGACGACGCTCTACGGCGCCCTGTCGAAAATCAATACGCCCGACCTCAACATCCTCACCGTCGAGGACCCGGTCGAATACCAGCTCAAGGGCATTGGCCAGATGGCCATCAGCCCGAAGATTGGGCTGACCTTCGCCCAGGGGCTGCGCTCCTTCCTCCGCCAGGACCCGGACGTCATCATGGTCGGCGAGATTCGCGACAAGGAGACGGCGGAGATCGCCATCCAGGCCTCGCTGACGGGCCACCTGGTGCTGTCCACCGTCCACACCAACGACGCCGCCGGCGCCGTGACGCGTCTGGTGGACATGGGCGTGGAGCCCTTCCTCGTGGCGTCCTCGCTCACCGGCATCCTGGCCCAGCGACTGGTGCGCCGCGTGTGCCCGGACTGCCGCGTGCCCTACGAGCCCACCGACGCGGAGCTCAAGGAGCTGGGCCACACGGTGGCCTCCTTCAAGCAGCGCTACGGCGTGGACCGCATCTACAAGGCCGCCGGTTGCCCCTCCTGCAACCGCAACGGCTACCGCGGGCGAACCGGCATCTACGAGTTCCTCCCCGTCGATGACGACGTGCGCCAGCTCGTGCTGAAGAACGTGGATGCCTCCACCATCAAGCGGTCCGCCACGTCCAAGGGCATGACGACGCTGCTGGATGACGGCGCGCGGAAGATTGCCCTGGGCGAGACGACCATCGCCGAGGTGCTCAGCATCACCCAGGAGGACATGTAGCCGACAGCTCCTCCCTGGGAGGGGCCGGGGTTCCTGAACCATGCCGGTCTTCGAGTACAGAGGTCTCAATTCCGCGGGCAAGCAGATCAAGGGCCTGCTCGAGGCGGACTCCCCCAAGACGCTGCGGTCCAAGCTGCGCGCCGACGGCATCTTCCTCACGGATGTGCTGGCCCAGGCCGAAGGCAGCCGCGCCGCCGTGGCCAAGGGCACCAACGCGGCGCTGGTGGCGCGCGACATCGACCTGCGCAAGCTGGGCCGGGGCCGCGTCAACACCGACGACGTGGCCATCTTCACCCGGCAGCTCTCCACGCTGCTGGGTGCGGGCGTCACGCTGGTGGAGTCGCTCAGCGCGCTGGTGGACCAGGTGGAGAAGGAGCGCTTCAAGCGCGCCCTCTCCGACATCAAGCAGCGCGTCAATGAAGGCTCGTCCCTGGCGGAAGCCATGGGGCAGCACCCGAAAATCTTCCCCAGCATCTACGTGAACATGGTGCGCGCGGGTGAGGCCTCCGGCGCGCTGGACGCGGTGCTCACGCGCCTGGCGGACTTCACGGAGAACCAGGCCCGGCTGCAGCAGAAGATTCTCAGCACCATGCTCTACCCCGCCATCATGATGGTGGTGGGCGGCGGCATCCTCGTGGCCCTCATGGTCTTCGTGGTGCCGAAGGTGACGAAAATCTTCGAGACGATGAAGGCCACGCTGCCCCTGAGCACGCGCTTCCTCATCGCCTCCAGCAACTTCTTCCAGAGCTGGTGGTTCGTCCTGCTGCCAGCCATGGCCCTGGGCGTGGTCCTCTTCATGCGCTGGACGAAGAGCCCCTCGGGAAAGCCCAAGTGGGACCGCTTCACGCTCAAGGCCCCCGTGGTGGGCAACCTGGTGCGCCTGCTGTCCATCTCCCGCTTCGCCCGCACGCTGTCCACGCTGCTCAAGAGCGGCGTCCCGCTGCTGGCGGCCATGGACATCGTCAAGGCCATCATGACCAACACCGTCCTGGCGGAGGTCGTCGAGAAGGCCCGCGACTCCATCCGCGAGGGCGAGAGCATCGCCAACCCGCTGAAGCGCTCCGGGGAATTCCCTCCGCTGGTGTACCACATGGTCGCCATCGGTGAGCGCTCCGGCCAGCTGGAGGAGATGCTCACCAGCGTGGCGGACAACTACGAGACGCAGGTGAACGTGCGCATCAGCGCCCTCACCTCGCTGCTGGAGCCCCTCCTCATCGTGGTGATGGGCGCGGTGATTGCATTCGTCGCGCTCTCCATCCTGATGCCGATTCTGCAGGTGAACTCGGCCATCCGGTGAGGTGTGGCGGAATGATGAACGACATGGCGGACCGTTGGATTCAACGCGTCACCCTGGCGGCAATGGTCGCCATGGCGGCGGCGCTGCTGACCGTGGGGGCCCGGTTGTACGGTCCCCAGCAACCGCGCCCGCCCGCCGGTGCGGCGGACAGCGTCCGGACGCCCTGACAAGAAGACACGACGACACGAGGGTGGCCTGCCAGAAAGTCACCCGGGATGGAGAGCACACATGCGCCAGAGCCAGAAGCAGCAGAGGAAGCAGCGCCGCAACCGCGGCATGACGCTCATCGAAATCATGGTGGTCATCACCATCCTCGGTCTCATCGCCGCGGCGGTGGGCGTGGCCGTCATCCCGCAGTTGGAGGCCGCGCGCAGGGATCGCGCCGCGCTGGACATCAAGAACATCCAGGGCGCGATGAAGCTCTACTACACGAAGAAGGGGAAGTACCCGGACACGGCCTCCGGCCTGCAAGCGCTGGTGGAGGCGCAGGCGCTCGAGCAGATGCCCAAGGACCCCTGGAACAACGACTACGTCTACATCAACGAGGGCGGAAAGCCGGTCATCATCTCCTATGGCGCGGACGGCGCCTCGGGCGGTGAGGGCAACGACGCGGACATCTCCTCCGCGGACGCGGCGGCTTCCGCCAAGAAGTGACGAACAAGTCGCGCGCGACACACGTTGACAGGGCTTGGGCATGAACGAGCACGACGCCATTCCATCCCCGACGCCCTCGCACGAGGGGCCGGACCGCCGCCAGAGGCTGGGGCGGTTCCTCCTCGCGTTCGTCTTCGTGGCCGCCACGGGGCTCGCCTTCACGCTGGTCTACGTGACGGAGGACCGGACGCTGGACGCCAACCAGCGCCGGGCGCGCACGGACATCCGCCAGTTGGAGGGCATGTTCAAGTCCCACCACCGGCTGATGGGCCGCTTCCCCTCCCAGGCAGAGGGCTTCACGCCGCTCATCCAGGCCCGGCTCCTGGACCGCGTGCCGGAGGACCCCTGGGGCCACCCGTACGTGTACTGGATGGACGGCTCCACGGGCGCCGTCGTCTCCTATGGCGCGGACGGCAAGCCGGGCGGCACGGGGCCTGACGCGGACCTGAGCAGCGGCGGTGTGCTGGCCGCCGGTTGGGCGGATCCATGACGAAGCGGAGCCACCGCGCCCAGCGCGGCCTGACGCTCATCGAAATCTCCATCGCCATCATCATCGTCGCGATGCTGTTCTCCGCGGCGGTGATGGGCATCGGCTCCATCACCGGCGCCAAGGCCAAGGGCAGCGCGGGCGAGCTGGCGGGCCTCATCCGCTCGCTCTACGACTCGGCGGCGCTGCGAGGGCAGACGTGCCGGCTGGTCTTCGAGATTCCCGACCCCAAGAGCGAGCAGGCCACGCGCTATCACGCCGAATGCGCGGAGGGCGCCGTCACCACCGCGAGAGACCGCGACGAGACGCTGCGCGCGGAGAACAGCGAGCGCGAGCGCGCCGCGCGCAACCGGGGCAGCGGCAGCGGCCGTGACGAGCGGCGCAACTACCTGTCCGGCGGCAGCGGGACGAACGCCCCCAGCGCGCAGGAGCTGCTGGAGGGAGAGAAGCTGCGCGTGGAGAACGCGGCCCGCTTCTCCTCCTACACGTCCGAGGAGGTCCCCGCGCGTGAGCTGCCGGCGGACGTCAAGGTCTCCGTGTGGACGCGCAACCAGCGTCAGCCGGTGGAGAACGGCGTGGCGTACCTCTACTTCTTCCCGCAGGGCTACACGGAGAAGGCCTACGTCTACGTGCAGCAGGGAGACAACGTCTGGACGCTGGACGTGTCGCCGCTCACCGGCAAGGTGCAGATTGTCGCCGAGGCGCTGGAGGTGCCGCGATGAAGCGCGCCCAGGGTTTCACGCTGCTGGAAGTGGTGGTGGCGCTCGCCATCCTCGGGCTGGCGCTGATGGCCATCTTCGACCTCAACGCGGGCGCGGTGTCCAACCACGTCTACACCAAGCGCCTCACCGTGGCGTCGCTGCTGGCCCGGTCGAAGATGACGGACCTGGAGCAGGACCTCTACGACGACGGCTTCAGCCTGGACGACCAGGAGGAGTCCGGGGACTTCTCCGATGAAGGCTGGAACCAGTTCAAGTGGCGCGCGCGCATCATCGCGCCCAAGACGGACGGCGTGACGCCGGACCAGCTCATTGGCGCCATCTTCAACCTGCCCATTGGCGACAATGCCAGCGGTGATGACCCGCTGTCCGGGCTGGCGGGCCTCTTCGGAGGCGGCGCGGGCGGCAAGGACGGCGCGTCCTCCGGCGGCCCCCAGGCCGCGGGCCTGGGCGGCATGGGCGGCGCGGCCATGGGCATGGCCCAGCCCATGTTCACGCAGATGGTGGAGCAGATCACCCAGACGGTCCGCGAGGTGCACCTCACCGTCTACTGGCAGGAAGGCACGCAGGTGGAGAGCATCGACCTGGTGACCCACGTCGTGTCGCTCGGGCCGGGCTCGGACCGCAACGGCGGCGCCGCCGCGGCCCAGGGCGGAGGCTCCGACAACCAGTGGGTGACGCAGGACGGGCGGCCCGTGGCCAACCCCATCCCCGGCCCCAACGGCGTCATGTTGGATCCGACGACGCGCCAGCCCCTGCGCCGCATGTCCGACGCGCAGCAGGACCTGGGCGGCCGCCGGGGGAACATGGGCGGCGGCAGCCTGATGGGCAACCCGAGGCTTCCGGGCGGCTTCCGAGGGGCTCAATGATGCGGCGTCACACGCGAGGCTTCACGCTGATGGAGGTCATGGTGGCCGTCGCCATCACCGCCCTCATGGGCACGGTGGTGGCCATGGCCTTCCAGACGGGCCTGACAGCCAAGGAGACGGTGGAGGTGGACGCGGACCGCTACCGGCAGGTCCGCGTGGCCATGAACCGCATGGCGCGTGAGATTGGCTCCGCCTACGTCAGCGACCGCTACGACTCCACCCGCTTCCGGGACCAGAACGACCGGCCCAGCAACTTCGTGGGGGAGCGCGGCAAGCTGCTGTTCACCACCTTCTCGCACCAGCGCCTCTACACGGACGTGAAGGAGTCCGACCAGGCCATCGTCGAGTACTTCGTGGAGGCGTCGGAGGACCGGGAGGCCCGCGGCCGGCAGGACCTCAAGCGGCGCGTCAACGCGAACATCGACGAGCGCATGGAGCAGGGCGGCCACGTGGACGTGCTCTTCGAAGGCGTGAAGGAGCTGGAGTTCGCCTACTGGGATTCGGAGAAGAAGGAGTGGGACGACGAGTGGGACACGCGGCGGACCGAGCGCAAGTCCATCCTGCCCACCCGGGTGCGCGTGACGCTGACGGCGGTGGACGAAACGGGCAAGGAGGCCCGTTACGTCACCCAGGCCCGAATCATGCTCAACACGGAGCTGCCGAGGTACTGAGCCATGCCCCTGCCCTTCTTCCAGCAGACGCCCCGGCGGCGACGCACGCCCCAGCCCCGCCCGGCGCGGCGGGAGCGGCGCTCGCGCGGCGTGGCGCTCATCATCGCCATTGTCTCCATCGCCATCCTGACGGTGATTGCCACCGACTTCGCCTACAACAGCCGGGTGGACCTGCAGCTGGCGGCCAACCAGCGGGACGAAGTGCGCGCCTACTACATGGCGCGCTCGGGCATCGCGCTGTCCCGGCTGCTGCTGCGCTTCCAGAAGCAGGTGGACCAGACGCCCATCCCCAACCCGGCGGCCATCCTGGGGCAATTGGGCATCGGCGGCACGCCGCAAGCCGGGCAGGTGCAGCCCTCCTCGCTCAACATCCAGCTCTTCAAGATGGCGCGCGTGGACTGTCACATGCTCCGTGGGCTGGTGAAGAACGACGGCGCGGGTGGAGAGGTCTCCGCGCTGGAGCCCAAGCAGGACGACAACTTCAAGCTGGATGACGAGGACGCGGACCCGGCGGCGCGCGAGGTCGCCTCGCAGATGACCATGCGCTCCTTCGGCGGCTTCGAAGGCTGCTTCCTGGCCACCATCACCGACGAGGAAGAGAAGCTCAACGTGCACCGCCTCATCGCGGGCGCGGGTGACGCGCGGCCCACGGCGCTGCGGCTCATGGACATGATGGCGGACCCGCGCTTCGAGTTCCTCTGGGAGCGGGACGACGCGAACAAGGTGCGCAGCACGCCCCAGGACGTCCTCCTGGCCCTCAAGGACTGGGCGGACGACGACCGGACAGGCTCGGCGTTCAACCCGGTGGACCCGGTGAATCCGCTGCCGGGTGGGTTCTCGGATGAAGGCGCGGCCTACAGCCGTTATGAACCCGGCTATCAGCCCAAGAACGCGCGCTTCGACAGCGTGGACGAGCTGTACCGGGTCCACGGCGTCAACGACCAGTTCATGGCGGCGTTCCGGGATCGCCTCACCGTCTATCCAGACATCAACCGCCGGCCCAACATCAACACCGACGACCCGGTGATGATGGGGCTGGCCATCATGTCGGTGGCGGACCAGACGCGGCCGGATCCGCGCCTGAGGGACCCGGTGTTCCTCAACGAGCTCATCGAACGCGTGCGCGCCGCGCGCATGTTCAGCTTCTTCGGGATGTCCGTGCAGGACTTCGTCGCGGTGGTGGAAGCCGCGGGCATCCTGGTCGACCCGGCCGTGAAGTCCAACGTCGCGGGCAACCGGCTCGTGGGCGACAAGAGTCAGACATTCACCATCAAATCTGTGGGAGAAGCGGGCAGCGTGCAGAAGACGCTGACCGCCGTCATCCGGCTCGACGACACTCTGGGCCGGCTCCTGTACTGGAGAGAGGAATAGCATGGCCCGTATCCTTGGCCTGGACCTCGGCAGTCACGCCGTGAAGGGCGTGGTGCTGGAGGCGAAGACGAAGACGCACACCACCCATGGGTTCGCCGAGGTCCGGCGTGCCCAGGAGGGCGAGCGTGCCGACACGCTGCGAGCCGCGGTGCAGGAGCTGCTGGGCCAGCTCCCGCCGGGCAACGTGGACCAGATTGTCATCGCCCTGCCCGGCCCCGCGCTCACCACGCACGCGCTGAGCCTGCCCTTCTCCGACGCCAGGCGCATCGAGGCGACGCTGCCCTTCGAGGTCGGCAGCCAGCTGCCCTTCGACATCTCCGACGTCGTCTACGACTACCAGGTCGTGGGCCTGAAGGACGGCGAAGGCAAGGAGAAGGCCAGCGACCTGCTGGTGGGCGTGGTGCGCAAGGAAGAGCTGGCGGAGCTGCTGGCGCTGCTGTCCGAGCTGAAGGTGGACCCGCGCATCGTCACGCACCCGGGCCTGACCTACCAGAACCTGTTCCAGCAGCACCCGGGCCTCTTCCAGGGCACGGGTGAAGGCGGCGCGGTGGCGGTGGTGGACATCGGCCATGAGCGCACCTCCGTGTCGGTGGGCAAGCCCGGCGAGGGCGTCCAGTTCGCGCGCACCTTCTCCGGCGGCGGCAAGGACTTGAGCAAGGCGCTGGCGACGGAGTTCCAGACGTCGCTGGCGGAGGCGCACCACTGGAAGGAGCAGCACGGCGCGGTGGCCAGCGCGGCCCAGGGCCCGGACGCGGAGCGCGCGGCGGCGGCCTTCGTGCGCGGCCTGCAGCCGATGCTGCGCGAGCTGCGCCCCACCCTCAAGGCCTTCACGGCCCGCACCCGTCAGCAGGTGGGCGCGGTGGTGCTGTGCGGCGGCACCGCGAAGCTGCCGGGCATCGCCGAGCAGCTCTCCCGGGACTTGAATCTGCCGGTGCGGGTGCTGGCGCTGCCCGCGGACGCGAAGGCGATTCCCGCGGCGGAGCAGCCCGTGGCGGCCCAGGCGTATTCGCTGTCCCTGCGCGGCAACGCGGCGGGCGTGCGCGCGCCGCGCTTCAACCTGCGCCGGGGCGAGTTCGCCTTCAAGGGCGACTTCGACTACATGAAGGACAAGCTGGGGCTCCTGGCGTCCTTCGCGGCCACGCTCATCCTGCTGCTCATCGCGTTCGGGGTGGTGCGCAACTCCGTGCTGGCGCGGCGCGAGGCGCAGGTGGACGCCGTGCTGTGTGACACCACCCAGCGAATCCTGGGCCGGTGCGAGAAGGACTACAACCGCGCGCTCAACATGCTCGCGGGCGTGGAGAGCCCGGCGGCGGCGCTGCCCCGGCTGACGGCGGTCAACCTCCTGGCGGAGGTGACGGGGCGCGTTCCGGACGACATGCCGGTGAAGTTCACCCGCATCCAGATCGACCTGAGCCGCGTCATCCTCGAGGGTGAGACGGACTCCTCGAAGCAGATCGACACGCTGTCCAACGCCATCAAGAACCACGACTGCTTCAAGGACGTCCGGCAGGGCAAGGTGGAGAAGACGCGGGACGGCAGCAAGATGTCCTTCCGCCTGGACGTGCAGGTGCAATGCCCTGGTGAGCAGGGAGGAGAGAGCTGACCATGGCCAAGCTTCAGGAAGTCTTCGCCCCCATCCAGACGTGGTTCGAGCGGCTCAGCGACCGCGAGCGCCGCATGGTGTCCATCGCCGGCGCGGCGGTGCTGGTGTTCATCCTGTTCGCCGTGGTGATGACGTTCACCAACAGCGCGTCCGGGTACCGCAAGCGCACCGAGGAGAAGCTGGCCAAGCTGCAGGAAGTGAACACGCTGGCCGCCAGCTTCCGCGAGGCGCAGGCCAACCGTCAGTCGGTGGAGCAGCAGCTCACGTCCAGCAACGTGCAGCTCATCAGCTACATCGAGGACAAGGCGACGCTGGCCGGCCTCCAGGTGCCCAACATGACGCCCAAGGGCGAGGTGGGCATCGGCGACGGGAAAATCGTGGAGAGCGCCGTGGAGCTGACCTTCACGGACGTGGACCTGCGCAAGCTGACCGACTTCCTGCAGACGGTGGAGAGCGGCCCGGGCGTGGTGAAGGTGAAGCTGTTGCGCATCGAGCCGCGTCCCGCATCGGACACGCTGACGGCGTGGACCACTGTCGCCACCTACCGGATGAAGCCCTGACCCATGTCCACTGACTCCAAAGCCGCCCGCTGGAAGATTCTCCTCGGCTACGCCGCGTTCGCGGTGGTGGCCTTCGTCGTGGGCCTGCTCGTCACCTTCCCGTACGACGCCATCCGCAAGCGGCTGGTCAGCGAAGCGGCCCAGGCGGGGCTCGCGGTGCGCATCGGTTCGCTGCGGCCGGGCCTTGCGGGCATCACCGCCACCAACGTGCGCGTGAGCAAGCCGCCCCAGCCGCTGAGCGCGGACACGGTGGCGGCCCTCGCGCGGGGCGAAGGCATGCTGGGCGCCGCGGAGCTGGGCGAGCCACTGGTGCTGGACAGCGTGGCGCTGCGCCCCGCCCTCTTCCCGCCGGGCATCGCGCTGCGCGCCAGCGTCATGGGCGGCACGCTGAGCGCCTCCGTGGGCCTGCTGGGCGACACGCGCGTGAAGGTGACGGCGGAGGGGCTCCAGGCCTCCGGCGGCAACCTGCCGGCCTTCACCGGCATGGACCTGGACGGCGAGCTGAACGCGGCCCTGTCGCTGACGCTGCCCAAGAGCGGCGCGCAACCGGACCTGTCCCAGGCCAACGGCGAGCTGACGCTGGACACCCGGAACATGGTCATCAAGAGCGGCAAGGTGGCCATCCCCATGGGAGGTGGCACGGCGGTGCCCATGGACCTGCCGCAAATCGACCTGGGCGCCCTCACCGGGCGCATCCAGTTCGTCAAGGGACTGGGCACGGTGGAGTCGCTGCGCCTGAAGAGCAACGAGTTGGAGGCGGTGGCCACCGGCACGCTGAAGCTGGGCAAGCGGCTGGAGTACAGCGAGCCCGGCATGGATGTGAACATCAAGCTGGACCCGGAGTTCCAGAAGCGGCTGGGTCTGGTGGGCGCGGGCGTCACCATCCTCCCGCCGGACAAGACGGACCCCAGCTTCCGCGCCGCCCGGCTCGGCGGCTTCCTCAACCGGCCGACGTTCCTCCCGCGGCGCTGAGCGCCCGCTCCCCCGCGCCCGCCGCAGGGCGCGGGGTTGAAAGCCGAACACCAGGGCGTGTAAAGCGCTCTCAGGTGCTGGACTGCTGAGAGGGCTGGGATGCCGGAGCTGGTGTTCTTTCGTCGTGGCGAGGAGGTGTTGCGGGTGGGGGTGGACCGGGCACGGCTGGTGCTCGGGCGCGGCGAGCAGAGCGACGTCGCCATCCCGGACCCCGAGGTGAGCCGCCTCCAGGTCGCCCTGCTGTGGGACGGCGAGCGCTGCCGGGTGGAGGATTTGTCCGGCAAGGGCACCACCGTCGCCGGCCAGTCCATCACCCACGGCGAGCTGCCAGACGGCGCGGACCTGGCGCTGGGCCAATGGCGCGCGGTGTTCCGCATCAGCGGCGGCAGCGAAGGCGCGGACGTCACCACCGAGGTGGGCCACACGACGTCCGTCCAGTCCCGCGACACGCAGGCCCCGCGCTGGCAGCCCGCGCAGGTGCGGGTGAAGCAGGGCCTCAACGAGTCCGTGCACCGCTTCACAGGTGAAGGCTTCACCGCGGGCAAGGACGCCGGCTGCGACCTGGTGCTCCAGGACCGCTTCGCCTCCAGCCGGCACCTGAAGGTGACCCGGCGCGACAACACCTTCCACGTCGTGGACCTGCGCTCCACCAACGGGACGTGGATGGGCCCGGTGCGTGTCTTCGAGGCGGAAGTCCCGCTGCCCACCGTGCTGCGCGTGGGTGAGACGGAGCTGGTGCTGGAGCCCGCCGCGCCCACCACGCGCAAGGAGCCCACGTCCTTCCACGGCATCATCGGCAGCGACCCGTCGGTACGGCAACTCTCGGAGTTGATTGAGCGGGTGGCCCCGTCCTCCGCGGCGGTGACGATTCTGGGCGAGTCCGGCACCGGCAAGGAGCTGGTGGCCCGCGCCATCCACGCCTGCTCGCAGCGGGCGAACCGGCCGCTGGTGCCCGTCAACTGCGCGGCCATCTCCAAGGAGCTCATCGAGAGCGAGCTCTTCGGCCATGAGAAGGGGTCCTTCACCGGCGCCATGGGCGCGCGCAAGGGCGCCTTCGAGGAGGCCGACGGAGGCACCCTCTTCCTGGACGAGATTGGCGAGCTGCCGCTCGACTTGCAGGCGAAGCTGCTGCGCGCGCTGGAAGGCGGCGAAATCAAGCGCGTGGGCGCCAGCCGCCCGCAGACGGTGGACGTGCGCGTGGTGGCGGCCACCAACAGGGACTTGCTGGCGGCTGCGCGCGAGGGCCGCTTCCGCGAGGACCTGTACTACCGGCTCTGTGTCATCCCCCTGCACCTGCCGCCGCTGCGCAGCCGCAAGGCGGACCTGGGCTCGCTGGCCGAGCACTTCGTGCGCACCTACGCCCCGCGTGGCCAGTCCGTGCGCTTCACGCCCGCGGCCCTGGAGCGGCTCCAGCACCACGCGTGGCCGGGCAACATCCGCGAGCTGCGCAACGTGGTGCACCGCGCGCTGCTGCTGCGCAAGGGGCCCCTCATCGACGCGGGGGACATCTCCTTCGACCAGGAGCTGAACCGCGAGACGGGCATCGCCGTGCCGGAGCTGCCGCCGGGGATGACGCTGGAGCAGATGTTGGAGAAGCTGGAGCGTCAAATCGTCGAGGCGGCGCTGCGGCGGTACAACAACAACCGCGAGCGCGTGGCCCGTGAGCTGGGCGTGGCCCGCTCCACCCTCTTCAAGCGGCTGAAGGACTGGGGCCTCACGAAGCAGGACGAGCAGGAGTAGAGGCCGTCTTCCAGGGAGGTGGGGGTGTCAGCAGATGGACGCCCCCGCCCCGGGAAAATGTGGCCCACGGTGCATGGCCCTGAAGGGCGATAGACCCTTCTGGCGGCTCATTCGTTCCATGTCCTGTACGTCCACCCCGGCGTGTCAGGAGAGCCCCCGTCATGCACGCATGCGCGCTTCCGCCGCTGTCCGAGTTGTATACCGAGCACCGTCCTCGCGCGTTGGCCATTGCCCGACGCATCGTCGGTGATACCGCCGACGCTGAAGACGTGGTGCAGGACGTCTTCGCCCGGCTCGCCCGCCGCGCCCCCGGCTACGGTGGCCGCGCGGCGTGGAGCACCTGGCTGCACCGGGTCATGGTGAACAGCAGCATCAACTGGCTGCGGGCGCGCAAGCGCCGAGACCGGCTGAGCCACGACGTCCAGGAGCCCCTGTCCCCCGAAGCCCTCGCCGTGGGCGCGGAGATGGAGCGCCACTTCGGTGAGGCGATGGAGGACATCAACGAGCAACAGCGCCAGGTGCTCTACCTGCGCGAGGTGCGCGGCCTGAGCTACCCGGAAATCGCCCGGCTGCTGCGCATCCCCGAAGGCACGGTGAAGAGCACGCTCCACCGCGCCCGCCAGCGCACGCTCTCCCTGATGGAAGAGCGCGGCCAGCAGCCCTGAGGGCCCGGGACGGGCTCAGTCCTCGCTCTTCGAGCCGACGAACTGGTCCGCCTTCTCCTTGAAGAGGACGTTGAAGCTGGTGAGCGAGCCGTAGACGCGGGTGATGTAGCTCTGCATCTCCACCTTCTCCGCGTCCGACAGCTTCGGGTGCGCGTTGAGCTTCTGCTCCAGCACCCGGAGCCTGTCGCGCACCATGACGACCTTGTGGAACAGGCTGTCGATGGGCAGGTCCTTGGGCTGCAGCTCGGTGTTGGCGGGCACCAGCCGCATCGTGCCGCCCTCCCACTTGTTGGCCAGGGGCGGCGCGTCCAGCAAGCCGGACGCCTCCCGGAAGATGTCCATCAGCTCTTCACGCGTCATGCTCAACCCTTCCAGGTCCACCACGGCGTTGGGGTCCGCGCGACGCCGCACCACCACCGGCGCCACGCTGCGCGCGGTCCGCTCGCGCGCGGGTGCAACCGCCGAGGGGGCCGCGCTTCCCCGAGGCGTGTACTTGTCGCAAATGGGCGCGGACGGGGGAAAGTTGCCCCGCCACGAGTGCAGCCGGCACGCGCCCACCCAGCCCCGGCGCTCATCCACCGACTGCGGGCTGAACAGCTTGCAATTGCCACACACGCGCTCTTCCGGCTTGAAGACCGGAAAAGGAAGCGAGCCGTCCCCCGCGTCCGACATCAGCGCGTCTCCCCCGCCACCGGCGGGCCCTTGCGCACGCCCAGCTCGCGCAGCAGCGCATCCGCGTCCTCCACCTGGTCCAGCATCCAGAGGATGTAGCGCACGTCCACGTTGACGTTGCGAGCCACGTCCGGGTTGTAGCCGAAGTCGTTGGCCACGTTCTCCCAGACGCGGTCGAAGTTGACGCCCACGAGCTGGCCCTTGCCGTTGACGGTGGGGCTGCCGGAGTTGCCGCCGGTGGTGTCCGCGTCCGACAGGAAGTTCACCGGGATGTCCTTCAGCTTCTTGTCCTGCCACGCGCCAAAGCGCTTCGCCTCGGCGACCTTGGCGACCTTCTCCGGGACGTCGAAGGGCTCCTCGCCGGTGTGCTTGGCCAGCATGCCCGACAGCGTCGTCTGCGGCGTGTAGATGGCGCCGTCCCGCGGCGCGTAGCCCTGCACCTTGGCGAAGCTGACGCGCAGCGTGCTGTTGGCGTCGGGGGCCACCGGCTTGCCCGCGTGCGCCAGCACCGCCTTGCGCCACTCCGGCCGCAGCCGCAGCGCGGCGCCCTGGCGCTTGTCCTTCACCTCGTCGAGCGCGGCCTGCTCCTTCGCCAGGTCCAGGCCGAACGCGAGCAACGGGTCCTTGCGCGCCTCGAGCTGGCCCACCGACTCGGTGGCCATCTTCATGCGCTCGTCCAGCGTCAGCACCTTGGTGCCCGCGTACATGGCGTCAATCTTCGCCAGGACGTCCTTCTCCGAGAACGTCTTGCCAAAGTGCTTGTCCACCGCGGCGATGCGCTCACCGGCGCCCAGCGCCTGCGCGCGGCGCACGAAGGCCAGCAGCAGCTGACGCTCGGCGGGGAGGAACAGGTTCTTCTGCTCGCGCTCCAGCCGGTCCTTGATGCGGACGTGCTCGCGCTCCATGTACTCCGGGCGGCGCTCCAGGTCCGGCTTCGCGCGCTCCGCGGCCAGCCGCGACACCACCACCGCCAGGGCCGGGCCCCGCGCCAGACGCGACGACGCGGCCAGGAGGAACTCACGCTCGAAGGACTTCGCGATGGCGGACTGCTCGACGAGCAGCGCGGCCCGCGCGTCCAGCGCCGGCTGCCACTTCGCGCCGGCCTTCTTGGCCCACACCGCGACGGCGGCTTCCGCCTCGCGCTGCTTCTCCACGATGTGGCCGCGCTTCAGGCCGGCGAGCTGACCGCCCGAGTTCTTGTAGACGTTGTGCAGGCCCTTGAGCTGCGAGGCGGTGGCAATCTTGCCCGCGGGGTCCTTCTCCCCTTCCGCTTCGAGGATGCGGATGGCCTCGCCGAACACGTCGCGCATGCGCGGGTAGAGGCGGGACTGGCGCTCGGCCATCTCCTCCGCGAGCAGCGCGCGGTACGTCATGCCCGGGTAGCCCAGCACCATGACGAAGTCATTGGGCTTCACGCCCTGGGTGGCCAGCGGGAAGAAGAACTCCGCCTTGTAGGGGACGTTCTTGTCGCTGTACGGCGCGGAGGTGCCGTCCGGCGCGGTGTACGCGCGGAGGATGGCGAAGTCACCGGTGTGGCGCGGCCACATCCAGTTGTCCTCCTCGCCGCCGTACTCACCCACCGCGCGCGGCGGCGCGTAGACGAGCCGCACGTCGGTGAGCTCCACCGCGTCCACCAGCGTGTAGTTGACGCCGCCATCGAAGGTGGCGACCTGGCAGCGGGTCGCGGGGCGCTTCTCGCACTCGGCGACCAGTTCCTTCTGCTTCCGCTCGATGGCCTTGTAGCGCGTGATGTCGTCCGCGTCCGCGGGCACCGCGGCGAGCACCGTCTTCGTCACATCGGTGAAGCTGCGCGGGACCTGGACGCGGGAGCCCTTGCCGGGCAGTTCGTCCTCGCGCTTGGAGGCGAGGAAGCCCTGGGTGATGAGGTCACGCTGCGGCGTGCTGTGCTCCTGGATGACGCCGAAGGCACAGTGGTGGTTGGTGATGACCAGTCCCGAGGCGGCGATGAACGCGCCCGAGCACCCGCCGACGTTGACCGCGCCCGCGAGCAGGCCGGTGCCACGCTTCGGGTCCCAGAGCTTCTTGGGGGAGACCTGGAGGCCCTGGGCGCGTAGCCACGCCGGGTCCAGCTCCAGGACCTGCTGGGGAGTCCACTTGCCTTCCCCGGCCAGAGCGGGGGCAGCCACGAGCGACAGAAGGAGGAGCGTCTTCTTCATGGTGTCCTCTCCCTACTCCGTCCGGCGCCCGCAAGCGAATCCCTTCGCCGTGACGCTTCGCGGCCAGGAGGCCGGGCTTTTTCGTGGAAGACGAACCCGGATTAAGTGTTGGGGTGTCCCAGGAGGGGAGCGACCGATGCGGACCGCCAGCGGTGCACAGCTCGATTTCGGCCGGTTGGCCCTGCTCGCCCTCATGCTGGGGGTGGGCTGGTATTTCTGGGATTCACCCGCCCTGTGGCCCATGAAGGTGCTGGTGGTGATGATGCATGAGAGCGGGCATGCCCTGGCGACGCTGCTGGTGGGCGGCTCCGTGGACCGCATCCACCTGGCGGCCAACGAATCGGGCTCCTGCCTGTCTCGCCTGCCGCCCGGGCTGTTCGCCAAGGTGGCCGTCTACTCCGGGGGGTACCTGGGCAGCGCGGTGGCGGGCGCGGGGCTGATGCTGGCCACCTTCCGCTTCCGGCTCCGCCGCTGGGTGCTGGGCACTGCCAGCGTGTGGCTCACCGTCATGGGCCTGGTGTACGCGGGGGACGGCTTCACCCTGCTCTTCTGCCTGGGCACGGCCGTGGTGCTGGCCCTGGGCGCGAAGTTCCTGCCGGATGGGGTGGTGGACGCGCTGAACCTGTTCATCGCGGCCTTCACGGCGCTGTATGCGCTGTTCGATTTGCGCTCGGACTTGTGGAACAGCGCGGTGCGCTCGCAGAGTGACGCGGCGCTCCTGGCGGACCTCACCTACGTGCCCGCGGTGGTGTGGGCGGCGCTGTGGTCGCTGATCGCCATCGGACTGCTGGCGGTGGCGGCGTACACGTCCCTGCACGCCAGGCCCAAGGGGCTCCAGATGCCTTCCATCACGGCGCGGGCGCGGCGGGTGTAGCGCCTCCGGCTATCGGCCACGCGATAGACTTCTCCGATGATGCGGACATTTCTGGTCTCTGCATTCTCGGTGCTCGCGCTGACTTTTCTGGGGTGCTCCAGCGCCGCGAGGATGCCCGCGCCCGAGGCCTGGGAGTCCGCGGAGGAGATGTGCACCACCGCTGATGATGCCCATTGCGGCTCACTCCTGTGTC
Source organism: Myxococcus virescens (assembly GCF_900101905.1). NCBI lineage: Bacteria > Pseudomonadati > Myxococcota > Myxococcia > Myxococcales > Myxococcaceae > Myxococcus > Myxococcus virescens. Next base: position 406,720 of record NZ_FNAJ01000003.1, read on the forward strand.
ATGGCGACGCGTGCGGAATCTATCGCTGCGAAGACGTGCCTGGAGCTGTGGAACTGGCGCGCTTCCCGCCTGCGCGTCCTCCCGTGGCGGCTGCGGCGCCTGGGCGCGGTCCCCGGAGGAATTGGGGAGGAGGCCAGAACCTTCCACGGGGCGCCGTCATGGTGTTCCCCAACTGGAACGGCGCTGCCGGCTGGGTGGTGCCACCTTCACGTTGGCTCACAGCCGGGCGGTGGGAGAAGCACCACATCTTCCCCCAGGCCAGAGACCTGGCGGAGTGGTTCAGGGATAGAGGGCTCAGGATTCACGACTACACACTTCCGATTCCTCGAGACATTCATCAGCGGATTCACAAAGGGGGAGAGAGTGGCGGGGCATGGAACCGAGCCTGGCGCGAGTTCAGACTCCGCAATGAGAACGCAAGCCCCGAGGAGATCTTCAAGCACGCGGGCGAACTCATCTACCGCTTCCAGCTCATGGGCGGGCCCATTCGCGCCTACCATTCCAAGCCAGGTACTTGAGAGATTGAGTGCATGATGCGGTTCTTCTGGATACGCGAGGAGCGGACTCCGTCCTTCAACGGCAGCTTCGACGCCACACACAAGTGGCGCCTGCCCGGCGTGAAGTGCGATGCCTGTGGAGTCACGTGGGGTGGGGCCGGGCACCAGTACCCAGGGGTGGACCTGTCTCACGTGCCCGAGCGGTCACGCTTCGTGCGGCCCTGGCCTGTTCTCGTTTCGGAGCTCGCGCAACTGCGAGAGCTGGTTCGCCCCTGGGTGCCCCCTGGCGTGCCACTTCCGCCAGGCACGCATCTGGGGCCTCTTGAAGGCACAGCCTCTGGGCGATTCGGCCCGCTGACGTCACAGGGGGACATTCTGTGGGTCGTGCGACGGGATGCCCTCGAGCGACTTCAAGCAGAAGGAATCAGAGGGCTGCTCGGCTGCAAGACAGAATTGAGGTTTCGCCAGAAGGAGCCGCCGGAGTTGCTTGAACTCCAAATCGAACCGCGCGGCCGGCTCCATGCGGGCTGCCTTCCCTCCGACCTCGCTCCGCCATGCGACGCCTGCGGTCGGGTCGCGCTTCGATTGCCGGACGCGCCCCTTCTCGACGCAGCATCCCTGCCCATCGACCGCGATGTCTTCCGCGTAGGGGACTACGCCACTGTCATCGTTTGCACCGAACGGTTCATGGAGACAGTGCGCAAGCTCGGTCTGGAAGGAATGGCCTTTCGCGAGATTCCCACACGCGGATGACGCTGGAGTCTCCCGCCATTCAGCGGCCCTCCATCACGGCGCGGGCGCGGCGGGTGTCGCACCCGGAGGGCCGGACGGCGTCGCGCCGGGCACAGCGGCCCCTCCCACAGTCGCACGGATGCGCCCCGTGGGTTGTCGCGTGAAGGCTGCCGCCTCATATCGAGGCCTCCGGCCCGTCCTGTCCCGTCCACCTCCGAGCCCGCCGGCCATCCAGCCCGCGAGCGGCTCCGGACGCGGCACGAGGAGAGACGATGAAACATCCTGGCACGTGGCGCGCGTGGCTTCGCGGCGGACTCCTGCTGACCAGCGTATGCGCCGTGGGCGGCACGGTCGCCATCCAGGCCGGGTGCGCGTCCACGCCTGACAGCGCGGCCCGCGAGGGCATCTCCCTGTCGCCCACTCCGCTCTACGGCAAGTTCGTCTGGCACGACCTCGTCACCGACAACCCCGCCGCCGCGAAACGCTTCTATCGCGACCTGTTCGGATGGGAGTTCGTGGACATCCGAGGCGGCCTCCGCCCCTACTCCCTCATCCGCGCCCAGGGGCGCTGGATTGGCGGCATCGTCCATCCGGCGAACGCCGCCGAGAAACGCGAAGGCGCGCTGTGGCTCGGCTACCTCTCCGTGCCCGACGTGGACCGCGCCGTCACCGAAGTCAGCGCGCGCGGCGGAAAGGCGCTCGACGGCCCCATCGACGTGCGGAACATCGGCCGGGCCGCCGTGGTCGCCGACCCGCAGGGCGCGGCGGTGGGCTTCGTGCGCTCCCGGCCCGGAGACCCGGCCGACACGGGCGTGCCGGATGAGGGCCAGTTCTTGTGGATGGAGTACCTGGCCCAGGACCCCGTCGCCGCGGCGGACTTCTACAAGGAACTCCTGGGCTACGAGGTCCGCGAACGCCCACTCGGCGGCGGGCCGCACTATGTCCTCGCCCAGGGGCAGCATCCCCGAGGCGGCGTGCTGGCCAACCCGGTGAAAGGCGCGCGCCCCAACTGGCTCACCTATGTCCGCGTGAAGGACCCCGCGGCACTCGCGTCACGGGCCCAGGCCCTGGGTGGCCGCGTGTTGATGGCCCCGCGTCCGGACGCACGGGGTGGCTCGCTCGCGCTCATCGCCGACCCGAGCGGCGCCGTGCTCGCGCTCCAGCGCTACCCCTTCGAATCGTCCAAGTCCGCAACGGCGCCGTGATGCGCCACCCTGGAGGAGAACCCCACATGCAGCTGCGTCGACACGCTTCCCCCCGCTCGCTGTCCTGGACCGTCCTGATGGCCGGTGCCCTCCTCACGTCCGGATGCACGGACCAGCCCGCGGGCGTCGGACTCGGCTTCACCACGCCGTCGCCCTGGAACGCGACGCCGCAGATGGAGATCACGACCACCTGGAACGGTGGACCGATGTATTGGGCGCCCTGAGCGCGTCGACCTTCTCGCAGCGCGCAGAGACTGCAAGGCATGACGCGCGGCGATCAGATCATCCAGGAGTGTCTTCGTTCCGCAGTCGAGGGGCCGTTCTTCTGAAAGGGCGTTCCCCTCCGTGTTCGGGCTCGACCGAGCGGAGGTCGCCGCCATCCTGGCATCCTGGCCCGCGTGCGACGACCTGGCGAAACAGAAGTACGCCCTCAACAACACGCTAAACAACCTGCTCGGCTACCCGCACAAGAAATGGGCCCTCTGGCCCCAGTAGATCTCCGTCTCACCCGAAGAGGTCAAGACCGTCTCCGCGCGATGGCGAAAGGCCCACCCCAGGGAGGGCCGAGCTCACAGCTGCGCGCCATCGCCCAACGAGGGGAGAATGCTTCCCCGGAGGCGGGCGGCGGACCTCACCACCGCGCCTCCGAGGAAGCGGCGCATCACGCCTGCGGAGCGTGGACGCCGTTGGACAGCTCGTTGCGGACGACCTCGGACACGCGCTCGCGGACCATCTCGCCCACGCGCTCGCGGACGTCGGCGCTCACGCTCTCACGCACCGCGCTCGCGATGCGCTCGGGGTCGACAGAACCACCGCCCTGCTGCATCGGCATCGTGGACGGACCGGCGCGCATCGCCTCACCGAACGCGGCCCGGACGGCCTCGGGGAGCTGCGAGCGGAGCGCCGAGTCCAGCTCCGAGCGCATGCTGCTCATGAGCCGCTCACGCAGGGAGTCCGCCAGCCGCGTGCGGATGGCGTCCGCCAGGCGCTCCACGTCCTGCATCCCCTGCCCCATCATCATGCCCTGCGGCATCATCCCGCCCTGTCCCATCATGCCCCGGTGACGGGCCATGGCGCCGCGCAGCATCTCGCCCATGCGCTCCCGCAGCACCTCGCGGACGCGCTCGCGGACCGCCGAGTTGATGCGCTCACGGAGGCCCTCGGACAGCCGGTCCTGCAGCGTCATCGCGATGCGCTCGGGGTCGAACATGCCGGCAGCCATGCCGCCCCACTGGCGCGTCATGACGCCGCGGAGCCCGTCGGACAGCCGCTCGCGCAGGGCCTCGCGCACGCGCTCACGCAGGCTGTACACCAGCCCCTCGTGGAGGGCCTCGGCCAGGCGCCCGCGGATGGCGTCCGCCAGCCGCTCCGCCTCGTGGGGGCTGAAGCCGGGCATGCGCTCCGACATCACCGAGCGCAGCGTGTCCGCCAGCCGCTCGCGCAGGGCCTCGCGCACGCCGTCATGCGCGGCGGTGTTGATGCGCTCGCGCAGGGACTCCATCAGCCGGGTGCGCACCGCCTCCGCCAGCCGCTCGGCATCCGGGGCGCCGAAGCCGTGGGAGGACATCTGCCACTGCTCAATCAGCGCCGCGCGCACGCACTCGGCCAGCCGCTCGCGGATGCCGTCGCGGATGCGCTCGTGCACCACGGAGGCGATGCGCTCGCGCAGCGTCTCCGACAGGCGGGAACACAGCGCGTCCGCGATGCGCTCCGGTTCCGGCATGCCGTAGCCCTGGGGCATCATCCCATACCCCTGCGGCATCCCGCCGCCGCGCTCGAACATCGCGTGGCGGATGGCCTCCCCCACGCGCTCGCGCACCTCGCGGCCGAGCCGGTCCTCAATCGCGGAGACAATCTGCTCGCGAACGGCTTCGACGACCCGCTCCTTCAGCGACTCACCGAACATCTGCTGCGACTGGGGAGAAAACTGCTCCTGAAACATGAGAACGCTCCTGACTCGACGCCTGGACTGCGAGGAAACACGGCAGGCGAAACCCCCTCTCCTGCCGGGCGCGATTCAATAGACAGGCACGCACTCAGGGTAAACGTGTCCTCGGTGTGAGGCCCCGTTGGCCGCCAGACACCGGCGGCCCGGCACAGGCCACTACTTGCGCGGCCGCATGCGGAACGCGACGAAGGCGTCCACGTTGTCGAAGGCGAAGTACGGGTTCTTCCGCCGCACCGTCTCCATGGAGGTCACCGGTACGTCCGCGTAGTCGTGGCCCGGAAACAGCTTCGCGCTATCGGGCACCTTCGCCAGCACCTGCGACAGGGAGCGGTACATCGCCTCCGGGTTGCCCCCGCTCATGTCACACCGGCCGCAGCCGTTGATGAACACGGTGTCCCCGGACACGAGCGCGTCACCGGCCAGCAGGCAATGCGAGCCCGGCGTGTGCCCGGGCGTGTGCAGTGCCTGGAACGTCTCAGGTCCGACGCGCACGTCATCCCCCGGCCCCAGGGGCCGCAGCGCGTCGCCCAGCTCGCGCAGCTCCGGAGAGAACTGGACTTCTTCCCGCTGCGCGAACACCGGCACGTCCCACTTCGACAGCAGGTCCGGCAGCCCGTTGATGTGGTCGAAGTGGCAGTGCGAGACGAACGCGCCCACCACGCGCTTGCCGTCCTGCTTCACCGCCTGCTCGATGGCCTCCACGTCCCACGCGGGGTCCACCACCACCACTTCGTCCGAGTGCTGGGGGCCCACCAGGTAGACGAAGTTGTCCATGGGCCCGAGCTTGAGCTGCCGCACGTACGGTTCACGCATCGCGAAATCCTCCTCGTGGGAAGCCTCACTCTAACGCCCGGGGCTTGATGCGGTGGGCCCCTTCCCTCTTGAATAGGCCCTTTTTGCCCCTGGGGAGGTCTCCACGTGAAGCGCCCACTGCTCCTTTGCACCCTGCTCGCCGGCACCGCCTTCGCCGCCAAGGAGCGCGCCACCTTCCGCTATACCGCGCCTCCGGATGGGGAGCGTCCCGTCATCGTCAACGCCGTCATCGGCCCCCAAGGCAGTGACTTCGCCATGCGCCTGCGCTTCGACAAGGTGCCGTGGGGCGACGAGTGCAAGAGCCGCTGCGCCAACGCCACGCTGCTGCTCGACACCGACAACAGCAAGCAGACGGGCCTGCGCCTGGCGACGAAGAACGCGCCCGGCAACGGTGCCGACGTCGCCGTCGTCATCCAGGGCGTGCGCGACTACGCGAAGCAGGAAGGCGCCCCGCCCGTGAGCTGGCTGCGGGTGAAGGTCCGCCTGCTCGGCAGCGAGGCCTCCTCCGTGGATGACGGCGAGCTGCTGGCCGAGTTCAACCACCGCCAGGACCCCGAGCGCCTCCACGTGGACGGAGAGACCATCTACCTGCTGGTGGACGCCACCAGCGCCGCCCTGCCCTCCGCTCGCAAGGCTCGCGTCGTCTACCAGCCGCCCGGCGCCAAGCCGCTCCAGGCCACCATTCCTGGGATGATTGGCAGCGGGAGCGGCAAGGGCGTGCGCATCTTCAAGGATGGTTCGTGGGGGAAGGCCCGCGACGCGACGCCCTAGGGCGTCCGCCTGCCGCCAGGGGAACGAGCCGTCCTGTCCTACCCGCACCCACCGTCCCGCCCCATGCCCCAGCCAGGAGGCCCCCGACCTCGGAATTCCGCGGGGTTGGAGTGGGGTTCTGCTGGCAAATAGGACTGGACAGACGTATAGGTAGGCACTGTTGGAGAGTGCGCAACCCCCCGAATTCGTTCCCAATGTCAGGGTGGCATGGTAGTCCCGGCGCCCTGTTACATACCTCTGTTCCCCCAACGTGAGGAGTGCGCGGGTCGCGCGCCGCGTTCGGGGTGCGGGGCGTTCTCACCTGTGGATTGACGACCATGCTCGCAGAAGCCGAATCGAAATCGCGAAAGAAGCAGGGGGCCGGGGGAGGCGGTGGTAGCGGGAGTGGCGGCGGCGCGGGTGGCAACGGCGACGGGTCCGTGCCGGCTTCGCTCGCGGACGAGGCGCGCCGCCGGTACATCAACTACGCCCTGTCGGTCATCACCTCGCGCGCCCTGCCGGACGTGCGTGACGGCCTCAAGCCGGTGCAGCGCCGCATCCTGTTCGGCATGTTCCACGACCACCGGCTGACGCACGAAGCCAAGTACCAGAAGTCCGCCAAGGTGGTTGGCAGTGTCATGGGTCAGTACCACCCGCACGGTGACGCCTCCATCTACGAGGCGCTGGTGCGCATGGCGCAGGACTTCTCGTTGCGCTACCCGCTGGTGGACGGCCACGGCAACTTCGGCTCGCTCGACGGCGACGGCGCGGCGGCCATGCGCTACACCGAGTGCCGCCTGGCGATGCTGTCCAGCGAGCTCCTGACGGAGCTGGGCAAGAAGACGGTGGCCTTCCGGCCGACCTACGACGGCACGCTCCAGGAGCCGGTGGTCATCCCCGCGCGGGTGCCGCAGCTGCTGATGAACGGCACCACGGGCATCGCCGTGGGCATGGCCACCAACATCCCGCCGCACCACCTGGGCGAGCTGGTGGACGCGCTGGTGGCGCTCATCGAGAACCCGCAGCTCCTGACGAAGGACCTGCTCAAGTGGGTGAAGGGTCCGGACTTCCCCACCGGCGGGCAGATCCTCAACGACAAGAAGGAGCTGCGCGACATCTACGAGTCGGGCCAGGGGAGCATCCGCATCCGCGGTGAGTACAAGCTGGAGGACCTCAAGCGAGGCGGCCAGCAGATCGTCATCACCTCCATCCCCTACACGGTGAACAAGTCCACGCTGGTGGCCAAGTTCGGCGACCTGGTGCGCGAGCGGAAGCTGCCGCTCATCACCGACGTGCGCGACGAATCCACCAAGGACGTGCGCATCGTCCTGGAGCTGAAGAAGGACGCCAACCCCGAGCTGGTGATGGCGTACCTGTACAAGCAGACGCCGCTGCAGACGAACTTCGGCGTCAACCTCACCTGCCTGGTGCCCATCAAGGACAAGCCAGAGCTGAGCACGCCCGAGCGGCTCAACCTCAGGGACATCCTCTGGTACTTCCTCACCTTCCGCTTCGACGTGGTGACGAAGCGCTTCGAGCACGAGCTGGGCGAGCTGCTGCGGCGCGTCCACATCCTGGAGGGTTTCGAGAAGGTCTACGACGCGCTCGACGAGATGATCAAAATCATCCGCGCGTCGGAAGGAAAGCAGGACGCGGCCCGGAAGCTCATCGCCCGGTTCAAGCTGGATGAAGCCCAGGTGGACGCCATCCTGGAGATGAAGCTCTACAAGCTGGCCCGCCTGGAGATTCTCGTCGTGGAGAAGGAGCTCAAGGAGAAGCGCGCCGAAATCAAGCGCATCCAGGGCATCCTCAAGGACAAGAAGAAGGTGTGGGGCACCGTCCAGGACGAGCTGGGCGAGATGAAGGCCCGCTACAACGACAAGCGTCGCACGCGCATTGGCGGCGCGGGCTCCGAGGAGATGGAGTTCAGCGCCGAGGCGTTCATCGCGGACGAGGACGCGCACGTGGTCATCACCCGCGACGGCTGGGTCAAGCGCGTGCGCGAGGTGAAGGACCCGTCCACCACGCGCCTGCGTGAAGGCGACGCGGTGATGGCGGTGCTGGCCGGCAGCCTGAAGGCGAACCTGGTGCTGTTCAGCAACTTCGGCACCGCGTACGTCACCCGCTTCAACGACGTGCCCGCCTCCACGGGCTACGGCGAGCCGGTGCAGAAGTTCTTCAAGTTCGACGACGGCGAGCGCGTGGTGTCCGCCCTGTCGCTGGACGCGCGGCTGCCGCGCCCGCAGAAGCTGGTGGGCGTGACGAAGCAGGGCATGGGCATGCGCTTCCTGCTGGAGCCGCACCTGGAGGTCTCCACGCGCGCGGGCCGCCGCTACGCGAAGACGGGCGAAGGCGACGAAATCATCGGCGTGCAGCCGGTGACGGACCGCGACCTGCTGGCGGTGCTGACGGAGAAGACCAGCGCCCTGGTGTGCAAGGTGGCGGAGGTCAACGAGCTGGCCGGCCCGGGCAAGGGCGTCACCGTCATCAAGGTGGACGGCGGCGACCGCGTGGTGGACTTCCTCGCCGTGTCGCCCTCGCAGAAGGACGCGAAGCTCGAGTTCGAAACGCAGAAGGGCCGCAAGCTGCACCTGTCCCCGGCGAAGTACGAGGTGACGGGCCGCGGCGGCAAGGGCCATGAGATGTCGAAGCGCGACGCCGTGAAGGAGGTGGCGCGTCCCGTCACCTTCATCCCGTTGCCCGAGAAGAAGGACTAGGCAGAGGACGCCATGGCGACGAAGAAGGAAACCTACACAGGCGCGGACATCCAGGTCCTGGAAGGCCTGGAGCCGGTGCGCAAGCGCCCGGCCATGTACATCGGCGGCACCGACAGCACGGGGTATCACCACCTGCTGTGGGAGATCCTCGACAACTCGGTGGACGAGGTCATCAACGGCTTCGCCACCACCGTGGAAGTGACGCTCCACAAGGACGGCCGCAGCGTCACCATCGTGGACAACGGGCGTGGCATCCCCGTTGACATCATGCCCAAATACAAGAAGCCGGCCGTGGAGGTCATCCTCACGACCCTTCACGCGGGCGGCAAGTTCGAGCAGGGCAACTACATCCACTCCGGCGGTCTGCACGGCGTGGGCAGCTCGGTGGTGAACGCGCTGGCGCGCAAGCTCGTCGTGGAGATCAAGCTCCACGGCAAGAAGCACGTGCAGACGTTCGCGCGCGGCAAGGCCACCAGCACGCTGAAGGTGGAGGGCGCCGCGCGTGGCACGGGCACCTCCGTCACGTTTGAACCGGACCCGGAGATTTTCGGCGAGAAGCTGAAGTTCGACGCGGAGCTGGTGCGCGAGCGGCTGGAGGCCAAGAGCTACCTGCACAAGGGCATGACGGTCGTCTGGAAGGACGAGACGTCCAGCCCGCCCACGTCGGTGACGTACAAGCACGACGGCGGCATCGCGGAGTACCTCACCAAGGTGGTGACGGAGCGGAACAAGCCGCTGGTGCCCGCGGGCAGCGCGGCCTTCTACCACTCGCGTGACAACGGCGTGCGGCTGGAGGCGGCGCTGGCGTGGACGGAGGCCACCGACGAGCACATCCGCTCGTATGTCAACGGCATCCCCACCCCGCTGGGCGGCACGCACGAGGCGGGCCTGCGCAGCGCGGTGGTGAAGGCGGTGCGCAACTACATCGAGACGCACGGCATCGCGCCCAAGGGCGTGACGCTCACCGCGGAGGACATCCGCGAGGGCATCACCGCCATCCTGTCCACCTACGTGGTGGAGCCGCAGTTCCAGGGCCAGACGAAGGGGCGGCTCAACAACCCCGAGGTGTCCGGCCAGGTGGACGGCGTGCTGCGTCCGGCGCTGGAGAAGTGGCTCAACGACAACAAGTCCATCGCCGAGTCGGTGGTGGCCCGCATCGTCCTGGCCGCCCGCGCGCGCGAGGCCAGCCGGGCCGCGTCGCAGGCGGTGAGCCGCAAGACGGCGGTCAGCCACCGGCTCAACCTGCCGGGCAAGCTGGCGGACTGCTCGTCCACGGACCCGGGCCTGAGCGAGCTGTTCATCGTGGAGGGTGACTCCGCAGGCGGCTCCGCCAAGCAGGGGCGTGACCGGCGCACCCAGGCCATCCTCCCGCTGCGCGGCAAGGTGCTCAACGCGGAGCAGGCGTCCACCGACAAGGTGACGACGAACAAGGAGCTCCAGGACATCGTGTCCGCGCTGGGCTGCGGCATCGGCTCCGACTTCGACATCAGCAAGCTGCGCTACGGCCGCGTCTTCCTGCTGATGGACGCCGACAGCGACGGCCACCACATCGCCACGCTGCTGCTCACCTTCTTCTACCGGCACCTGCGCCCGCTGATTGAGAGCGGCGCCATCCACATCGCCCAGCCGCCGCTGTACCGCGTGGACATCGGCAAGGAGACGTACTGGGCGCTGGATGAGCCGGACCGCGACCGCATCATCAAGGAGAAGACGAAGGGCAACGCCAAGCCCAACATCATGCGCTTCAAGGGACTGGGCGAGATGACGCCCGACGAGCTCAAGCAGACGACGCTCGACCCGAAGAACCGCATGAGCCTGCGCGTCACCATCGACAAGCCCCTGGAGACGGACCGGCTCATCAACGACTTGATGGGCAAGGACGTCAGCGCCCGCTTCAGGTTCATCATGGAGCGCGCCAGCGAGGTCCAGGACCTGGACGTCTAGTCAGGACGGAATCACCGTCGCGGGTCCCTCCCACCCCGGAGGGGCCCGCGCGCAGCAGGGCTTTTGAGACGGAGCCCTGGCTCGGCTAGCATCCGCGCCGTGACTACGTTCCGCCGAACCTCCCTGCTCCTCGCGTTCATGCTGGCCACCTCTCCCGCCTACGCGCAGTCCACGCGGAAGAAGAAGTCCAGCAAGAAGCCCCCCGCCACCACTCAGCCGGTGAAGACGACCAAGGCGGCCCCGGCGGACGACGCGGATGGCGATGAATCCGTTGAGCCCCGGGCTTTCGGCTCTCCGAACGAGGACGCGGAGACGGCCGTCACGCCGCTGGTGTCGCCGGACGCTCCGGCCGTGGCCAGGCCCGCGGCGGCGCCAGGAGCCTCGGGTGAGCCGGCGGTGGCCAGCGCGGCAGTGACGGCCTCCGGGCCAGTGGCGCTCTTCGCGGTGGCTCGGACGTCCGCGGTGGAGGAAGCCGCGGTGAAGCTGGAGGACGAGCTGCTGAGCCGGCTCAAGGCGAGCGGCGTGGCGCTGGTGGACCTGGGCGCGGCCTTCCCGCCGTCCCCGCCAGCCTCGCTGGCGCGCGCGGACACGCTCTTCGAGCAGGGGCGCACCGACTACGACAACCTGGACCCCGAGTCCGCCGAGGCGAAGTTCCTGGCGGCGGCGGAGGCCTATACGAAGCACCCGGCGGAGCTGAGCCCGGAGCGACTGGCCAAGGCCTACCTGTTCCTGGGCGCCTCGCGGATGCTCAACGGCGACTCCACCGGAGCCCTGGACGCGTTCAAGCGCGCGGTGGTGGCGGAGCCGTCCACGACCCCCGACGCCGCCCTCTTCGGGCAGGACGTGCTGAAGACCTTCGACCAGGCCCGCGCCGACGTGAAGGCGCGCCCGGCCGGCACGCTGGTGGTGGAGTCGAAGCCGGCGGGCGCCAGCGTCCTCGTGCGGGGGCAGGAGCTGGGCGTCACGCCGCTCAAGGGCGTGGAGTTGCCCGCGGGCCAGCACCCGGTGGTGGTGTCCCTGCCCGGCTACTCGGCCTTCTCCCAGTACACAGAGGTGGCGTCCGCCAAGAGCACCGAGGTGAAGGCGACGCTGGAGCCCACCCCGGGCCTGTCCGCCGTGCGTGACGCGGCGGTCCACGCCAGCACCGAACAGGCCTTCGAACGGGACACTCCGCCGCCCGAGGCACGTGCCATTGGGGAGCGGCTCAACGCCCGCTACGTGGTGCTGGCGGCGGTGGCTCGCGGGGACAAGGGCCACCTCCAGGCCGAGCTCCAGGCGTGGGACCTGCGTTCCAACGCGCGGCTGCGTGGCGTGGAGATTGCCCTGGCGCCGGGCGCGAAGAAGAACGGCCCGGACGCGGCGGCGGACCAGGTGCGCGCCTTCGTCACCGGCGTCGCGGCGCCCCGCGTGGCGGAGAGCCATTCGTTCTCCACCCTCATCAAGCGCCCGTGGTTCTGGGCGGTGGTCGGCGGCGCGGCGGCGGTGACGGCCGGGGCCGTCTACGTGGCGACGTCTCAGGACAAGAGCCGCCCGTTCAACCCCGTTTCTGGTGGAGTCGGGTTCTGAGGCAGCGCCGCGTGTTGAATGCCCGGACCGCCACCCGCGTCGCCTGTTTCAAAGGTCACCCCATGAAATCCGCCCTCGCCCTCCTCCTCCTCCCCGCGCTGACCCTCGCGGCCCCGCCCCAGGCGCGCCGCGTCAGCACCCTCCTGGTGCCCATGGACCCGGCCTCCGAGGCGTCCAGCGTGCAGATGGAGGGTTACATGAACGACGCCCTCTCCAACTTCGCCGGCATGACGGTCCGCAAGTCGGAGGAGCTGTTCGGCATGCCGGAGGACCCGGAGGCCAAGGCCTCCCTGGAGCGCGGGCGCAAGGGGTACTCGGAGAGCCTCTCCGCCTTCGACAAGAAGGAATACGAGGAGGCGGAGCGCAAGGTGCGCGCCACCCTGAAGGAGCTTCAAGGGGCCGCGGGCGCCATGCGCGGGTGCTCGCCGCTGTGTGACGCGCTGGCGCTGTACGCCGCCGTGCTGCACCTGCGCGGCGAGGTGGAGGAGGCGAAGCTGGCGCTCATCGACCTCATCGCGCTGTCCCCCACGCATGAGCTGTCTCCCAAGCGCTTCTCGCGCGAGTTCCTCGCCCTGCGCGTGCAGGTGGCCACCAGCCGCACGTCCCAGCTGCGCGGCTCGGCCACGGTGAACTCGCGGCCCTCGGGCGCGCGCGTGTACGTGGACGGCGAAGTCGTGGGCTACACGCCGGTGACGCTGCCCGCGCTGCCCATTGGCAAGCACCTGCTGCGCGTGGAGCGCCCGGGCTTCCGGCAGTACGGGCAGTTCATGGAGGTGGCCACCGACGACGCCGAAGTCACCGCCAAGCTGGTGCCTACCTCTGCGTACAAGGCCTTCGACGCGCAGCTGGACCGGGTGGCGGGCGAGGTGAACCGCGCCGGTGAGAAGGCGTCTGGCGTGGCGGCCATGGCGCAGTCGCTGGGGCTGGACCGGGTCATGGTGGGCACGCTTCGCTCCAATGGCGAGGGCACCGACCTGACGCTGGGCTACTACGACGCGCGCACCGGTCAGCGGCTGGCGGGGCGGCGCATGGCCGTCCAGGGCGACGAGTTCGGCCAGCTGAAGCAGGAGATGGAGCGGGTGGTGAACCACCTGGTGAACAGCATCGGTGAGAAGGTGACCAAGAGCCGGGACCCGCTGGACAACCGCGGGGGCATGGAAGACTGGTCATCCGAGGACCGAGGCGGCCGTGGCAAGGCGCAGGACAAGAAGAGCAAGCCCGGCGACGACCCGCTCGACAGTGTGTCCGGAACCGAGGACTGGTAACGCTGAGCGCTTGTCCCGGGACGGCTGATGCCTAGAGTCCCGGGGCGTATGCGCCTGCTCGCCCTCCTGCTCCTCCCCAGCCTCGCGCTCGCCCAGACGAGTGTCGTCAGCCAGCCCGCCCTGCCCTCCCGGGGGCTGACGCTGCCGCCCACGGGCGCCGCGCTGGTGGATGAAGCCACCGCCCTGTCGCTCAACCCCGCGGGACTGGGCTTCGTCAACGGCAGTCAGCTCTTCTACCTGCACGAGCGCAACCTCGTGCATGACGGCCTGGGAGACGGCGTCTTCCTGGCCACGCGCCTGCTCGGCCTGGGCCTGGGCGGCGCCATGGAGTGGATTCGCGGACGGGCGGAGCCGGACTACCGCCGCACGTCCCTGGGTCTCTCCCTGGGCACGCGCACGCTGCAGCTCGGCGGTTCGTGGCACGCCTACGGTTCATCCAACCGGGACATCGACGCGCTGGACACCTTCGACGTGGGCCTCACGGCGCGCCCCATGCGGGCGCTGTCACTGGGCGCGGTGGTGCGCGACATCAACGCCCCCACCGAGGGCACGCTGGCGCTGAAGCGGCAGTACAACCTGGGCGTGGGCGTGCGCCCGCTGGATGAGCGCTACACGCTGGGCGTGGACTGGCGCTTCTCCGAGGGCGCCTTCCGCCAGGGCCAGGCGACGTACACCGTCAACGCGGAGGTGATTCCGGGCCTCCGCCTGGGCGCGGGCGTGTCGCATGGCTTCACCTCCGGGGTGCCCATCGCGCTCCAGGTGGCGGCCACGGTGGACACCTCGCACCTGGGCCTCACCTACGCGGCGGGTGGGACGAACGCGGGGCTGGACCACCTGCTGGCGGTGCGGCTGTCGTCGGAGACCTACCGCTCCATCGCGCCGCGCGGCGGCGTGGTGACGCTGCTGGACTTGAATGACGCATTGAGCGGCGGCACCAGCCCCGTCCTCTCATGGCTGGGCGTCAGCGAGGCGGACCCGTACCTGCGGCTGACGCGCTGGCTGGACCTGGCCACCCAGGACGACCGGCTGGCCGGCGTGGTGGTGAAGATGGAGAGCCTGCCCGGGGTGAGCTGGGGCAAGGCGGAGGAGCTGCGTCAGGCGCTGCTGCGGCTGCGCGCGTCCGGCAAGCGGGTGATGGCGGTGGTGCTGTCCACGGACGACCTGGGCTACTTCGTCGCCTCGGCGGCGGACCGCATCTACGCGCTGCAGGAGTCGATTCTCTACATCAACGGGCTGGCCGTGCACCTCCAGACGTACGGCGGGACGATGGAGAAGCTGGGCGTGCACTGGGACGTGGCGCGAGTGGGCCGCTTCAAGACGGCCCCGGAGCAGCTCTCCCGCACCGAGCCCAGCGACGCATCCTTGGAGTCCACGAACGCCTACCTGGACACGGAGGTGGCCGTCTACGAGAAGGCCGTGCAGGAGGGCCGCAAGGTGCCCGTGGAGCGGCTGCACGCGCTGTGGGCCCTGGGCCTGCCCCACCCGAAGCGCGCGGTGGAGCTGGGGTTGATGGACGGCATCATCTCCTCGACGGAGCTGGACAAGAAGGTGGCGGAGCTGGTGCCGGGTGGACGCTTCAGCACCACGTACGCGCCGCGCGACGAGCGCGATGGCCGCTGGGCCCGCCGGCGCCGCATCGCCGTGGTGCCGGTGCTGGGCGACATCATCGGCGGCCGCAGCCGCGAGGACCCGCTGGGCTTCAGCCGCCTCGCGGGCGCGGAGACGGTCATTCGCGCGCTGGAGCAGGCGCAGTCGGACCCGAGCGTGGCGGCCATCGTGGTGCGCGTGGACTCGGGCGGCGGCGAGGTGCTGGCGTCCCACCTGATGTACGAAGCCGTGATGGAGGCGGCCAAACACAAGCCCGTCGTCGCCTCCATGGGGGACATGGCCGCGTCCGGTGGCTACTACGCCGCCATTGGCGCGCATGAGGTGTTCGCCCTGCCCACCACGCTGACGGGCAGCATCGGCGTCTTCTACATCAAGCCCGCCGTCGAGGGCCTGCTGGGCGGGCTGTTGGGCGTGCACCAGGAGAGCCTGACCCGCGCGCCGCTGGCGGACATCCTGGACGTGTGGCGCCCCTGGACGCCGGAGGAGCAGGAGGCGGCCCAGGCGTGGGCGGACGCCTCCTACGACAGCTTCATCACCGAGGTGGCGCTGCGGCGGAGGATGGACAAGGCGAAGGTGGACGAGGTCGCCCGGGGACGGGTGTGGAGCGGCCAGGACGCGCTCGCCCGCGGACTGGTGGACAAGCTGGGCGGCCTGCTGGAAGCGGTGGACTCCGCGCGGATGCGGGCCGGAATCCCTCCGGACGAGGAGCTGGACCTGGTGGTGATGGGCGAGGCGCGGGGCTTCTTCTCCGCGCTGGGCGGTGAGCCCGGGGTGCGCGCCGCGCTGTCCCTGCTGCCCGCGCAAGAGCCCGCCCTGCCCGAGTCCCTGCGGGCGCTGGCCCGCTCGGCGGGCCTGAATCTGATGTTGCTCCAGCCGGGCGTGAAGGCGATGTTGCCCTTCCAGATAACCGTCCGCTGAGGTCCTGGCGGCGGCCTGAATCAGCAGGTGGGAGGTCGGCCGGACGACACCGCGTGAAAAAAGCGGCGGCGCCGTCCCCGGCCTCTGTTACTGTTACCCTTGCACCCCGGACGGCTTTGGGCCGCCAGGGTGCTCCAGGAAACGGCGGTTCGGCCTGCTCGTCACCAGGGCCCCGCGTCCGCTTCCTGTCCCACGGCCTGAGTCACCTTGCGTCCCCGCCCTCCTCCTGGAGCGGCCGCCCGGGGCGCACACAGTCTGGAACGTTCATGAGCGAAAACCCCGATAACCGCGACCCACGTGATGCCCCCCCTGTTCCCGCCGCCCGCGCCGTGGCGCCGCCCGAGCCGGACGATGACGGTGGCGACGAGGGCGACGACGAGGGGCCCGACGATGGTGACTCCAGCGCGGGGGGCGCACAGGGTGGCGCCCCCGGGCAGCCCGGCCAGGCCACCGGCCGCCGCCGCCGCCGTCGCCGCCGCCGCCGTGGCGCGCAGGTCCTCTTCACCCCGGATGGCCAGGCCTACCGGATGCAGCCGGGGCCGGACGGCCAGCAGGTCCAGGTCTTCCTCACGCCGCAGGAGCTGGAGCAGTACCGCCAGCGGCAGGCGCAGCAACAACAGCAACAGCAGCAACCACCGCAGCCGGCGCACGGCGGCGGGGGCCAGCAGCACGCGCGCCACGCGCAGCACGGGGGCGGCGGCCAGCAGGCCTCGCAGCAAGCGAACCTGTCGCCGGTGGAGGGCGTGCTGGACACGGAGGCCAAGGGCCCCAACGCCTTCCTGCGCCAGCTCAAGCGCAACCTGCTGGCGGCGCCGGATGACCCGGAGCTGCCCAAGAATCTGGTCCAGAAGCTGCGGCTGCGGCAGGGCCAGTACATCACCGCCTTCGCGCAGATGCGGGGCCACAAGGGCGTCATCCAGAAGGTGGACACGGTGGACGGCCGGCCGCTCGAGGGCGCGCCGCGGCTGCCGCACTTCGCGGACCTGACGTCGGTGGACCCCACCGAGCGGCTCAAGCTGGAGAACGGTCACAAGGAGATGGTGACCCGGGTGCTGGACCTCATCTCCCCCATTGGCAAGGGACAGCGCGCGCTCATCGTCGCCCCGCCCAAGACGGGCAAGACGATCATGCTCCAGCGCATCGCCCAGGCCATCCTCTCCAACCACCCGGAGTGCCACGTCATGGTGGTGCTCATCGACGAGCGTCCGGAAGAAGTGACGGACATGCGGCGGAGCATCAAGGCGGAGGTGCTGGCCTCCAGCTCCGACCGCCCCACCGCGGACCACCTCAAGGTGGCGGAGCTGGCCCTGGAGCGCGCGCGCCGGCTGGTGGAGTCGGGCAAGGACGTGGTCATCCTCCTGGACTCGATTACGCGTCTGGCCCGCGCCTTCAACAAGGAGGTCGACAACTCCGGCCGCACCATGTCCGGCGGCGTGGACAGCCGCGCCCTGGAGCGCCCCAAGCGCATCTTCGGCGCCGCCCGCGCGACGGAGGAGGCCGGCTCGCTGACCATCATCGGCACGGCGCTCATCGACACCGGCAGCCGCATGGACGAGGTCATCTTCGAGGAGTTCAAGGGAACGGGTAACTCCGAGGTCACTTTGGACCGGCTCTTGGCGGAGAAGCGCGTCTTCCCGGCCGTCAACATCGCCCAGTCCGGCACGCGCAAGGAGGAGAAGCTCTTCACCCTGCGCGAGTACGAGAAGGTGAAGAAGCTGCGGCAGATGCTCTTCTCCGTGAAGCCGGTGGAGGCCATGGAGGCGCTCGTGAAGCGGCTGTCCCGCTACACGTACAACGACGAGTTCCTCGACGAGCTGTAGTCCCCCGCTTCGGGAGTGGTACGGCGGGCCCGGGTGTGCGTTAAGGTGGCGGCATGATTCAAGGCTCGGGCCGCTGCCACTACCACCCGGAGCGCGCCGGCCTCGGCGTCTGCGTGGAGTGCCGGCGTGTCATCTGCCGGGAATGCACCACGCAGTTCGAGGGCATCAACCGCTGCGCCAGCTGCCTGGACCAGCGCCTCAAGGCGCTGGAGGGCCCGGGTGAGCGCCGCGAGTGGTCGGCGGGCAACGTGGTGCTGGCGCTGATGAGCCTGGCGCTCGTCTTTGGCGGCATCCTCCTGCTGGCCCAAGTGGCGGCGAGCTAGCCCATGGCCGTCTCCGCGCTCGAACTCCGCCCGCGCAACGCGGTGGCCTTGATGGACGCCGCGCTGCGCCTGTGTACCCGCAACGCGGGCGTCTGGGCCCTCACCCTGCCCGGCGGCGCGGCCGTGGTGGCCGCCATGTTGTACCTGGCGGAGTCGGTGCGCATGGGCTGGCCGCTCGTGGTGCCTTCGCTGCTGCTGACGCTGGCGTGGTTCCTCCGGGGCCTGGGCCAGGGCGCGACGTGCCATTACGTGCAGGAGCTGCTGCTGGGCACCCAGGGCGAGCCTTCCGCGTGGGCCTCGCTCAAGGCCGCGCTGGGCCGGATGCCCGCGCTCTTCATCGCCGTGGCGTACCTGCTGGGCCTCAACACCCTGGTGGTGATGGTGACGGGAGGCCTCGGCTACCTCCTGCTGCAGTCCCATGGGGTGGGCTACGCGGCGGTGATGCAGGGGCGAGGCAGCCCGCTGAAGCTCTACGGCACGTGCTCACGGCTGCTGGGACCGGCGCGCGGCACCGCGCTGTGGGTTCGCGTCCTGATGTCCGTGCAGGTGCTGGCCTTCTTCAACCTGCACATCGCCTTCAACTTCCTGCTGTTCCTGGGGCGCAAGCTGGTGGGCGTGGACCTGACGTTCGCGGAGCGCTTCGCCTCGCTGGACAACGGCCAGTGGCTGATCTTCCTCGCGGTGACGACGTTCGCCCTCTTCGAGCCGGTGCGCGCCGCGACGGCCACGCTGCTGCTGGTGGACGGGCGCGTGCGTCAGGAAGGGCTCGACCTGCTGGCCAGCGTCCAGCAGCTTCCGTCCCGGGATTTGGGGCGTCCGCTGCCTCCGCCGGGCGCGACACGTGGCGCGGCGATGCTGGCGGTGGTGCTGGGCCTGGGCCTGCTGACGGCGGCGCCGGCCCATGCCCAGGACACCGAGGACGCGAAGCCCCTGGCCCCCGCCGAGGCGCTGCGGCGGCTGGGCGAGGTTACGGAGGCGTGTGAGGCCTCGACGGATGAGGACACCGCGGGCCTGTACGCGCCCCTGGAGTCCCTGGGGCCCGCCGAAGCCGTGAAGCTGGACCGCTTCGTCCGCCGCGTGGAGCGGCAGGCCTTCGACGAGGAGGACTGCGACAAGGCCCGCGCCACGCTGACGCAGGGGCTCACCACGATGGGCGCCACCGTGGACGCCCAGGCCCGGGCGGATGCACGCGCCGCCGCCGCGCGGGCGAAGGACATCCTGGCCCGGCCCGAGTTCGCGGAGGCCGCGCCCAAGGCGGAGAAGGACGCCCCCGAGCCCGCGGTCCCACCCGAGACGCCGGGCTGGTGGCAGCGCTTCATCGACTGGCTGGGGGCGCAGTTGAAGAAGCTGTTCGAGCGGGAGCCGGCGGAACCGCGGCAGGAGACGGGACAGCCATTCCTCACTGGCGCCAGCCTGGCCAACGTGCTGGTGGTGGTGCTGGTGACGCTCACCCTCGCGGTGCTGGGCGTGGTGCTGCTGCGGGCGCTGAACCGCGACAAGCGCCGCGCGGGCGCCGAAGGTGTGCAGGTGTCCACGGTGGACGCGTCCACGCTGGCGGGGGACGCCCACCACGCGCTGTCACGCCCTCCCGAGGGCTGGGCCCACCTGGCGGACGAACTGGCGGCGCGGGGGGCCTACCGCGAAGCGGTGCGCAGCCTCTACCTGGCGCTGCTGTCCCGGCTCCACCGCGACGGCGCCATCCTCTATGACGAGACGCTGAGCAACTGGGACTACCTGTCTCAGTTCCGGGGCCGCGCGGAATGGAAGGCCCCCTTCCGAGAGCTGACGCGGCGCTTCGACTTCGCCTGGTACGGCAACCTGCCGGTGGGCGTGGATGGCTACCGCGAGTTCCGCGCGCTCACCGAGCCCCTGCTGGCCGCGCCGGCGCGCCCGGAGGTGGCCGGTGCGTGACCGTTTCCCGCTGCTGGTGGTGGGGGGCCTGCTGCTCACCGCGGTGCTGACCACCTTCCTGGTCCGAGGCGCCCGGCGCAACACGTTCGCGGACACGCTGTCCACGTACCGCGCGCAGGAGGACGGCGCGCGGGCCCTGTTCCTGCTGGCCCAGGAGAGCGGCTTGCCGGTGACGCGCCGCATGGCGGACCTGCGCATCGTGTCCGGACTGGGCACGCCGGTGCTGCTGGCGGTGGAGGTGTCCGGCGCCTACGAGCACGACCCGGACCAGACGGCGCTGGCCGCCGAGCCCGACGCGGGCCTGGCCGACGAACACGTCCCCCGCACCGGCTTCAACGCCTTCCGCGCGGCCGAACTGGACGATGATGAAACCGAGCAACTGCTGAAGCACGTGCGCGAGGGCGGCAGCGCCATCTACGTGCCGTGGGGCTCGCGGGAGAACCCGGTGCTGCAAGCCTTGGACGTGAAGCTCTTCAAGGCCGACACCACCCTCCCCATGCGCACGCTGGTGCCGCCCCAGCCCACGCCGTACACGCTGGGCGTGGAGCGCGTGGAGGCGAAGGTCCAGGCCTACCTGGAGCTGCCGCAGACGGCCGTTCCCGTCCTGGAGGATGAACGGCTGGGCATGTTCGTGGCGGCGGTGGTGCCGTACGGGCAGGGCCGCGTACTGGTGGTGGGCGCCCCGGAGCTGGCGATGAACCAGGCCCTGGCGCGCGCGGACAACGCGCAGTTCTGGCTCAGCGCCCTGGCGTCAATCGGCCCCGGCCCCATCGAATTCGATGAGTTCCACCACGGCTTCACCAACGAGCGCTCGGTGGTGGACTTCGCGCGCCGCTACGGCCTGCACTTCGCCGTGTTGCAGCTGCTGCTCGGCGTGGCGCTGTGGTCGGTGTCGCTCAAGCGCTTCGGCCGGCCGCGGCCTCCGCCCGAGTCCTCGCGCGTGGGCGCCACCGACGCGCTCTTCGCCATGGGCCGGCTCTATCGCGAGGGCCGGCACCACGGCTTCTCCGCCCAGCTCATCCTCCGGGGCCTCACCCAGGACCTGGCCCTGCACGCGGGCCTGCCCGCGCATGCGTCCGCGGACGCGGTGACCCACGGCCTGCGCGAGCGTGGCCGCGCGGACCTGGCCCAGGGGCTCGAGGCGCTCACCACGGACAGCCGCGCGGTGACGCGCGACACGGACCTCCAGCAGCTCGCAGAGCGCGCGGCGCGGCTGCGACAACGCCTTCATTCCGCCGGCGCCGCCCGGCCCAGCCCTCCCGAAACGACATGAACGACACCCTGTCCGCCCCCTCCCCCGCCCCGGCTGGTAACGCCGTGCAGGCCGCCCACGCCATCCGCGAGGCCGTGCTGTCCGAGGTGCGCAAGGCCGTGGTCGGCCAGGACGAGGCCCTGGAGCTGATGCTCTGTGGCCTCATCGCCGGCGGCCACATCCTGCTGGAAGGCGTGCCCGGCGTGGCCAAGACGTTGATGGCCAAGGCCCTGTCGCGCAGCATCGGCGCGGAGTTCAAGCGCATCCAGTTCACCCCGGACCTGATGCCCGCGGACATCCTGGGCACCAGCGTGTTCGACCTGAAGACGCAGGGCTTCACGCTGGTGCGCGGCCCCATCTTCACGGACCTGCTGCTGGCGGACGAAATCAACCGCGCCCCGGCGAAGACGCAGTCCGCGCTGCTGGAGGCCATGCAGGAGCGCTCGGTGTCCATGGAGGGCCGCGTGCTGCCGCTGTCCCCGCTCTTCACCGTGTTCGCCACGCAGAACCCCGTGGAGTCCGAGGGCACCTATCCGCTGCCCGAGGCGCAGCTCGACCGCTTCCTGCTGAAAATCGAGGTGGGCTACCCCGCGCCGGAGGAGGAGGACGCGATTCTGGCCTCCGTGCACCGGGGCTTCGATTCGGGGGACCTGCAACGCGCGGGCGTCAATGCCGCGGTGACGAAGGACGGGCTGCTGGCCGCGCGCGGCGCGCTGAATGAAGTGACGGTGGAGCCGCCGGTGCTGGCCTACGTCCGCAAGCTGGTGGCGGCCACGCGCGCCTCCAGCCGCATTCGTTTGGGAGCCGGGCCTCGCGCGGGCGTGCACCTGCTGCTGGCGGCCAAGGCCCTGGCGGCGCTGCGCGGGCGCGGCTTCGTCACCCCGGACGACGTGCGCTTCCTGGCGGCGCCCGTGCTGAAGCACCGCCTGCTGCTGTCGCCGGACGCGGAGCTGGATGGGGCCACGCCAACGGACGTGCTGCGCGAGGTGGTGCGCGGCGTCGAGGTCCCCCGGTGATTCCCACCCCGCGCCTCTGGGTGCTGCTGGCGCTGCTCGCGCTGCCGATGATGCTGGCGGGCTTCAGCCCCGGCATTGGCGGCGCCGTGCTCGCGCTGGACGCGCTGGTGCTGGCGCTGGCGGTGTTCGACGTGCTCACCGCGCGGAGGGCCCGGCTGGAGGTCCACCGGGTGCTGCCGGCGCGGCTCAACGTGGGTGTGGCCAACAAGGTGGTGGTGCGGCTGATTCACCGGAGCGGCGGCGCCGTCCAGGTGCGCGTCCGGGACGACGTGCCGGACGGCTTCGCCGCCACGCCCGACGAGGCCCCGCTGCACCTGCCCGCGCGGAGCGAGTCGCGCTGGGTGTACCGGGTGACGCCCGTGAAGCGCGGCCGCTTCCAGTTTGGAGACGTGCACGTCCGCGTGCGCGGGCCGCTGGGGCTGGTGTCCCACGAGCGCGTGTTTCCCGCGGCGCAGGACATCGCCGTGTACCCGGACCTGCGCGGCGCCAACCGGCTGCTGCTTTCGGGCGCGGCGCTGGACCTGGTCAACCTGGGCCTGAGGCAGCTGCGGCGCGACGGGCGTGGCAGCGAGTTCGCCCGCCTGCGCGACTACGCCCAGGGCGACAGCGTGCGGGACGTGGACTGGAAGGCCACCGCGCGACGTGGGCGGCCGGTGACGCGCGTGCTGGAGTCGGAGCGCTCGCAGTCCATCCTCATCTGCGTGGACGCGGGCCGCTCCATGGCCGCGCAGGTGGACGGCCTCACCAAGCTGGACCACGCGGTGAACGCGGCCCTCTTCCTGGCCTTCGTGGCCGTGCGCAACGGCGACCGCGTGGGGCTGGCCGTCTTCGCGGATGGCGTGAAGGCCTACCTGCCGCCCGCGGCCGGACGCACGCAGTACCGGAAGATTGTCGACACGCTCTACGGCACCACGCCCAGCCTCACGTACGTGGACTACCTGGCCCTCTTCAAGGAGCTGAACCTCCGCCTCACGCGCCGCAGCCTGCTGTGTGTCTTCACCGACTTCCTGGACGAGGAGCAGGCCTCCACCATGGTGGCCCCGCTGCACCGCCTGGCGCGACGCCATGTCCCCCTGTGCTTGTCGGTGAAGGACACCGCGCTCCAGAAGCTGCTGCGCACGCCGCCTCCCAGCCCGGAAGAGGCCTTCCAGCACGCGGTGGCCTCCGAGCTGCTCACCGACCGCGAAGTGCTCAAGGCGCGGGTGAGCCAGGGCGGCGTGCAGATGCTCGACGTGCAGCCGGACGAGCTGAGTCTGGCCGCCGTCAACCGCTACCTGGACATCAAGGCGCGCGGCGTGCTGTAGCCTCCGGGGCCACGTCCGGCGCCGGGGCGGGCAGCGGCAACCACCCCATGAAGCGGGTGTCCGGGACGTTGCCCCGCACGCGGTGCAGCACCTGCTTGAAGAGGGCGTAGACGCGGAAGAAGCGCTCCAGGCCCGCGCGCTCGGCGTCCGTCAGGGGCGCGGCGGCGCACACCACCTTCGGGTCCCCCCGCCCCGCGTCGACGAAGCCGATGACGCCCACCACCGGCACGCGCAGCCGCTGGCCCAGCGCCAGCCGGGGCCCCATCACGACGGCGTCCAGCGGGTCGCCTTCATCCGACGCAAGGCCCGGGATGCTCCCGTAGTTGTACGGGCACGGCAGCGGCGACACGAAGTCCACGGCCCCGTCCGCGCGGCGCTTCACGAAGGAGAAGCGCGGGCACTCGATGAGGACCTCCGGCTCACTCGGAAGCGGAGGCAGCCACAAGCGCTCATCCATGGGCGGACTCAGCGCCGCCGTCTGGCGCCGCGCGGCCCCCACGCAGCCAGTCCGACAGCAGGTACGCGTACACGCCCGCGCCCACCGTCAACGCGAAGGACACCTTGAACGCCACCGACAGCTTGGGCGGATGAATCTGGGACACCGTGCCCTCGATGAAGCCCGCGAGCACGAACAGGACGAGCGTGCCGAACAGCAGCCGCACCGCCGTCACCGCCTCCTGTCGCACCGCCTGTCCACGGGGCAGTCCTCGTGGGGCCACCATGCCTCGCGCAATCACCAATCCCGCCGCGCCCGCGATGCAGATGGCGGTGATTTCCGGAATGCCGTGCGGAAGAATCCACGCCCAGAACCAGCCCGCCATTCCCTTGGCCGCATAGACTTGCGCGAGCGCGCCCAGGAACAGGCCGTTGACGAAGAGCATGATGGCCGTGCCCAGGCCCACGGTGATTCCCAGCGCGAAGGCCAGGAAGGCCACCTGGATGTTGTGGGTGAAGAGGTAGGTGGTGAACTGGGCTTGGTCTCCCACCGACATGCCGTCACCCGCGGCCTCGTCGGCCGCGCGTTCGACGGGGTCCAGGTTCAGGTGCTCGGCGGGGACCAGATAGTGCGCCGCGTCGGGGTCCACCATCATCCCCACGTAGCCGAAGCCCACGCCCGCCAGCAGCAGCAGCAACGACGCCACGTACATCCGCCACTCGCGCCGCATCAGCGCGGGGAAGCCCCGGGCCACGAAGCCCCACACGTCCGCCAGGCGCGGACGCCGGCCCGGGTAGGTCAGCGCGTACGCCCGCCCCACCAGATCGTTGAGGTAGGCGTTCACGTCCGCCGAGCCACTGCGCGCGCGAACCCACAGCAAGTCACTGGAGACGGCGCGATACAGCCGGCCCAGCGTCCTGGCGTCCTCCAGGCTCAGCTCGCGCAGGCCGTGGGATTCGGACCGGTCCAGCAGCGACTCCAGTTGCTCCCAGCGCGGCTTGCGGGACTCGATGAACTCCGCCATCTCCATGGGCCGGCACTCTACCCCAGTGACGTGGCGGCCCACCCTGCCCTCCGATGAAGCTTTGTGGGAAAACGCGGGACCATGACGTGTCGGATGGCGTTCCTGGGATGGCTGCTCGCCCTGCTGTCGGGATGCACGAGCATGCGCGCCCAGTGTCCCCTGGAGGGAGGCCGCCCCTGGGTGGAGGTGCGCAGCCCCCACTTCACCGTCCGCACCAACCTGGACACGGAGACGGCCGAGGAAGCGGCCCAGGAGCTGGAGCTGCTCCGCGAAGGGCTGCTGCAAGCCTGGGGCGGCAGCTTCGACCCGCAGGGCACGGTGGACATCATCGTCCTCCACAACCGCAGCGCGCTGGAGGAGTTCACCAACATCCGCATCGAAGGCTTCTCCACCCACACCGAGGATGGCCCGCTGCTGGTGCTGGCGGGGCACGCCTACGCGCTGAGCGAAGCCACCGCGGACATCACCACCCAGGCCCACGAGCTGACGCACTACCTCTCCGAGCTCGCGCTCGTCCGCCAGCCACGCTGGCTCTCCGAAGGACTGGCCAGCTACCTGGAGACCATCGCGCTCAGGCCGGAGCGGCGCGAGGTCATCCTCGGGCACATCCACGGGGCCTTCTACAACCAGGTGCAGCGGCACGGCTGGCGCACGCTCGACGAGCTCTGGGAGTGGGACAGCAAGGGGCTGCTCGGTACCGCCGAGTCGCGGCAGTACTACGCGTCCTCCTGGCTGTGGGTGCACTTCTTCATCAGCCGGCACGGCGCGCGCTTCGAGGACTTCCAGAAGCGCCTCATGCAGGGCGAGGCCCCCCGCCAAGCCTTCGAGGCCGCCTTCCGCGGCGAGGAGGACCTGGCTGGCGAGCTGAATGGCTACGTGCGCCGCCCTGGGCACATGAATTACCGCACCATCACCGCGCCGTTGGCGCCCGTGACGAGCCCGCTGCAAACGCGCCCCATGCGCGCGGCCGAGGTCCACGCCATCCGCGCCCAGCTGTTCCTGATGACACCGGGCGCGTCCCCCATGGAGGAGCGGCTGCCCCACATCGAACGGGAGATGGCGGAGGCCACGCGCGAGGAGCCCGGCAACGTGGACGCCATGCTGCTGCGCATCCGCTCCACGGAGGATCCGTTCCGCAGGCTCGCCCTGGCGCGGGAGCTGGTGGAGCACCACCCCGACAGCGGGCACGCGTGGAACGCCATGGCACAGGCGCTGGACGCCGCGGGCAATACGTCCGAGGAGCAGGAGGCCGCGAGGCTCCGCGCGGTGGAGCTGCTGCCCGGCAGCGTCAGCGCGCAGAACGGACTGGCCGGCTACTACGCGCGCACGGCCCAGCCGGAGAAGGGCTTGACGGCGGCGCAGCGGGCCCTGTCGCTGGCGCCAGGGAACGCGTCGGTGTTGGACACGTGGTCCACCCTCCTGTTCCAGCTCGGTCGCTGCCCGGAGGCGCTGGACGCCCAGCAGCTCGCGGTGGACATGCTCCACGAAGGCACGCCGCAGCGGCTGCGGCGGACCGTGCATGACACGCTGGCCCGCTATCAGGCCGTGTGCGGACCCGATGCCCCTCCCGCCGCGGCGCCCCCGCCCACGGCGGTGCCTGCCCTGGAAACGCCGTGAGCCCCTGGCCCCGCTGAAACGACGAAGCGCCGGAAGGGCCCAGGTGGGCTCCTCCGGCGCTTCAGGGGTCCGCCAGAAGCAGGACGGCGAGGACTACTTCAGCAGCTTCTCCAGCGGCTTCTTCTCGCTGCTCGCCTGGTCCTTGGTCCAGTCCACCACCGGCGTCTGCCACGCCATGCCCGTCTCGGTGGGCTCGGGGGCCAGCTTCTCGAACTCGAAGCCGTCACCGCCGAAGTAGAGGTACTCCACCGTGGCGACCGTGTACTCCTTGTTCGGGTCCAGGGCCTTGCCCTTGGCGTCCTTGAACTTGCCCTTGCCCGCGGCCGTGAAGCCGGAGACGAGCGCGTTCGGGTTGGCCAGCTGCCGGGCCAGGTCCTCGCCCTTCAGCTTCACGACGAGGAGCGAGTTCTCGAAGGGCATCACCGAGTAGATGCTGCCGCGAGTCACCGGACCGGCGGGCAGGTCGCCGCGGATGCCGCCGCTGTTGAGGACGGCCGCGTCCGTGCCGAGCACGTTGCGCACCGCGCCCGCCACCCACTTCGCCATCTGGGGTGACGCGTGGGGGATGCCGGCCTTGGAGAAGCCGATCTGCTGGCCCAGCACCTCGTCCAGCTGCGTCTTCCACTTGCCCACCAGCTGCGCCGTCTCCGCGTCCGGCGCGCCGCCCGACACCTCGACGACCTTGGTCTCCAGGCCGGTCAGCTTCTCACCCGCGGGCTTCGCCGGGTCGAAGGTGACGTGCGCGCGCAGGTACTTGCCGAAGCCACGGTCCAACGACACGAAGCTGGTCGCGCCGTCCTTCAGCTCGACGGGCTGCGCGCAGCGGCCACCGGCCACCAGCGCCACCTTCCACTCCGGGTGCTTCGCCACCGCGGGCTGCAGGTCAGTGACGCACTCGTCGGCGAGCACCACGACCACGTCCGCGCCGGCCTTGCGGGCCTCCGGAATGGCGGTGGTGAGCGCCTCCTCATAGCCCGTCACTTCCAGGCCATCCGCGCGGCCGGGCATGGCGGTGCGGACCGTCTTCTCGGACGCCAGGCCCACCACGCCAATCTTGAGGCCGCGGCGCTCGAAAATCTGGAACGCCGGCATGGACAGGTCGCCCGCCAGCGCCGGGTCCTTCACCTTGAGGTTGGCGGCGAGGAACGGGAAGCCACCCGCGCCGCGGTTCTTGAGGAAGGCCTCCTTGCCGAAGGCCAGCTCATGGTTGCCCAGGGCGGAGGCGGCGTAGCCCATGCGGCCCATGACCTCGGCCGTGGGCGTACCCAGGAAGAAGGAGGAGATGGCCGGGCCGTTCCAGTGGTCACCCGTGGCGAGCGCCAGCGTGCTGGCGTCCGCGCACGTAGGCTGGCCCTCCTTCACGGGGCCGGGACAGTGCTTCTCATCGGCCATCCAGCGGCCGAGCAGCTCCGCCGCGCCGCCCTTGCCCTCGGAGGGCTGGAGCTGACCGAACGCGCCCCCCGTCACGAGCAGCGTGACTTCGGAAGGAGCAACGGGAGCCTTGGCTTCCGGCGCGGCGGCCGGAGGAGGAGTGGGATTGCTCTTCTCGCAGCCGGCGACGGCACCGAGGGCGAGGACCAGCACGCCGGACAGCGGCTGGCGGAAGGGACGAGGACGTAGGGGGTTCGCGCTCACAGGTGCGCCTTTAGCACAACTCGGCTCGTGCTACGCTGAGACACGTGGCAGACAGCGACACGCGGCACGGCGGTTCCTCACCCGAAGGCAAGGTTCACAAGCACACAGAGCAGGGGTTTGCCGGCCAGGGCGAAGCCCGAGCGCGCGAGTTCTGGGGAGAGGTGAGCGCGGGTGCGCGTCACTTCTCCCGGACAGACCGGAAACCGCCCGAAGGGCGCCTGCGCCAGTTCTTCTACGGCATGAGCCTGCCGTTCCACATCGGTGGAGCGCTGCTGGGCGACCCGGTCGCACGCAAACAGTACATTCGTGTCGGGTTTCTTCAATCCATGGCAGCTCTGGCATTGGCCTTGAGTTGCATGACTTCCGGAACTGAAGCGGCGGAAAGCGCGAGCAAGCGGGAGTCCCGAGCCGAAGCACGCGCCAAGGCGGCGGGGATTCAAAAAGTCGCCGAGGCCCTCGTCGACCAGCACGTCGAGAAGGAGGCGGCTGCTGCCACCCGGCGTGCGAAAGAGGTTGAAGCGCAGACCATCCAACGGCTCCGAGAAATCGACGCGCAGGTTGCCCGGCGCAAGCAGGCCGCCGCGCAGCACGCTGGCGAGGGGACGCCCTCAGGTCCCGAAGCGCAGCCTGAGACCGCGGCCGTGGTCCCCTCCCCGCCGGGAGCGGGCGACACGGCTGGCGCCCCCCCGAGCCCCTCCTCCGCCCTCTCGGACGACGAGTCCCCCGAGAACGCCCCCACCGGAGAGGCAGCGGACGTCGCGAGAGCCACTCCGGACGCCCAGAAGCCCTCCCCCATCCCGGCGGACACGCCCGATGCGAGGCTGGAGCAGCGCATCCGGGACGTGGAGGCCGCGGCCCAGGGGGCCGATGCGGGCACGTCCCTGGCGGAGGCCATCATCGCGTTGGTGGTGGAGGCCACGAAGGACCTGGAGTCGGAGGCCCCGGCGTCCTCCGCCAAGGAGCGCACCGACGCCACGGAGGATGTCCCCCACACCGCCGAGGACACCCAGGCGCCTGCTCACGAAAAGAGCGCCTGGATGGTGAAGGGCCTCTCCGTGTGGGGCCTGGCCTTCTGGGCGGCGCTGTTCGCCGCGCTGCAGTTGGCGCAGTGGGTGGTCATCGCCCTGTCGCGGGACTACCACGACGCCATCTCCCGCAAGGCCAGCCTGCTCACGGGGCTGGAGCCAGAGGACGAAGAGTTCCCGCCGCGCGTGCGCCTCAACGTGGCGTGGCTGCGCAAGAAGGTGAAGCGACGCTGGCGGGCCTTCCTGCTGCTCATGGTGGGCGTGCCGGCGCTGGTGCTGATCACCCTCCCGTTCATGTGCGCCTCCCGCTTCATCTTCACCGCCCTGTTCACCGCCTGGGGCGCGTGGTGGTGGGTGGTCTTCACCGCCGCCAAGAGCGCGCGGGCCTGGGAGCCAACCGCGGGGCCCACGCGGCCGCCCTGGTTCCTGCGGGGATGGACGGTGCTCACCACGCGCGTGCCGGGCTTTCGGTGGGGCTCGCTTCAGCGGTACGGCGCGTCCTGGGGACGGCGCACGGAGGAGGTCTTCGCGCCCATCTCCAGCACGGAGCGCCACCCCTGGGTGTTCGCCGGGCTGGCGGTGGTCCGATTCCTGGGCTCATTTCCTCCGATGAAGTTCTTCGTCCGGCCGCTCATCCCCGTCGCCTCCGCGCACCTGCTGGAGGAGGACGTGGCCGCGGCCAGGAAGGCGCTCGCCGCCGGTGCGAACGCCTCGCCGCCCGAAGCCGAGGTGCCCCGCCCCGCCGACGTGTGGTGACGGGAGGGACGTCCCCGCCCCGCTCGGCTCAGGAGTCGTCGCGCGAGCGGTCGTCGTTTCCATCCGGCGCCGGCCCATCCGGCAGCGGCGGCGCCAGGGGGCCCAGCGGCGCCGTCATCTCCAGCCGCTCGCCCGTCTCGCGCGAGTCCGGCAGGTCGATGAGCGCCTGGAGCTGCAGGCTCACCGCGCGGAAGAAGCCCGTCAGCAGCTCCGGCCGGTCCGCGAGCAAATCCAAGAAGTCACGCCGGTCGATGATGAGCACCCGCGTGTCCACCGCGGCCACCATGTCCGTGGGACGCGGTGCGCCGTCGAGCAGGCTCACCTCCCCGAAGGCCTGTTTGCCCTGGAAGCGCAGCACGTGCTCGCCGTCGTGGAAGGCATCCACGGCGCCGTCGACGATGACGTAGAGCGCGTCGCCCGGGTCGCCCTGGGCGTAGATGCGCTCTCCCGCGCGGAACGACGCCTCGCGGGCCACGGCGGCGATGGCGGCGATGTCATCCACGTCGCACTGGGAGAAGACACTCACTCCTTCCAGCGCGAACATCCGCTGGACTGTCCTGTCGCTCATGTCACCTTCCTGTGGGAGCACGTGCAGCCCGTTCACCCACGCCACATGGCGGGCACACGCGCGCAGCACGCCGTCTTCGCTCTGGACCAGCGCCGCCAGCCGCCGCCACAACCGGCCGGGCGCGCCGGGTGGAAGCTCGCGGTGGTGCGCCTCCACCTGCTCCATCACCAGCTCCCGGTCCTCTTCGTCAACCAGGTTCTCCAACAGCTCCAGCGCCAACGCGCGACGGCGCAGGTCCGGCCCCACCAGGTTGTAGTGGATGCCGCGCATCACGTGCGACGGATGGAGCAGCCCCAGGAGGAAGAAGGACAACTCCAACGCCTGGTCCATCCGGTCGCCCACCGCGCGCGTGAGCAGCGAGCCATCCCCCAGCGCCGCGCGCAGGTCGCGGAAGGCGCCCACCAGGTTGCGGTAGACCTCCCGACGCCGGCCCAGGGCCTCGCGCACGCGCTCCACGTCCACGGGATGCTCGGGGTGCTCATCGCGCAGGCGCGACATCTGCGCGCCAATCCGGAAGTGCAGGGACGCGTCGTCGCGCACGTTGGAGAACAGCAGCGCGTCCAGCGCCGCCGGTGTTCCGATGCCGCGCAGCACGCGAGGCAGTTGCAGCCGCATCGCCAGCGGCGCCATGCGCTTGTTGAGCTGCTCCTCCACCAGCGGCGTCACCTCGTCACCCAGCGCCACCAGCGCCTCGCGCGCCGCCTTGCGTTCCTCCCGCCAGGTGAGGAACGGCAGCAGCCGGGGCGCCAGCTCCACGTAGCCGCCCTTGCCCACCGCGACCAGGGCCACGTGCCGCACGGAGCCGTCCGCGTCCTCCAGATAGCGCGCCAGCGGCTCCGCGAAGCGTGAGTTCTGGATGCGCCCCAGCAGCCGAGCCACCTCGCGGCGCTCGGGCACCGGTGCGCCCTCGCCGCGCGACAACATCGCCCGCAGCGCGTCCAGCGCCACGGCGCTCCCCGTTGACTTCACCAGCGCGCCAATGGCCGCGCAGCGCAGGCCCACGTCCGGGTGGTTCAGCAGCGCGGGCAGCAAGCGCTCCGCCCGCTCCGGTGACAACCGCGCCAGGGCCCACACGGCCTGGTCCCGAGGCCGACGCGGCCCTTCCTCCACCAACCGCTCCAGCACCGGCGCCAGTTCGTGCGCCTCCAGCTCCAGCGCCAGGGAGACGCCGCGCTCCAGCACACGCTCGTGCGGGTGACGCAGCAGCGCGGGCAGGTGCGGACGCAGCGGCACCTCCGCCTGCTCCATCATCGCCACCGCGCGCAGCACCCGCTCCGGAGAAGGGGCCGCCAGGGCTTCGGCCAGCAGCCGCTGCTCCTCCTCGCCCTCCAGCGCCACGTCCTCTTCTTCGGGCGCCCCCACCTGCTCGCCCAGCGCGGCCACGTACGCGGACTTCAGCCGCACCAGCAGCAGGCCCAGCGCCGCGCACATGCCCACCACCGCCACCGCCATGGTGACGCCGTTGGCCGCGCGTCCCGCGCCAATGAGCAACAGACCGGCCAGCACGACGCCGCCCTTGCGCAGCAGCCCATCCACCGTGGCGCGCAGGCCCTCTCGCTGGTCGTCCGGCACCGCGGTGTAGAGCAACTGGATGCCCACCGGGAGGATGGAGTAGCTCACCGCCGTCTCCACCAGCCGCAGCATGTGCACCGGCCACAAGCTGGGGGTGACGAGCGCCGCGCCCGCCAGCGGCGCCAGGACCAGCGGCACCATCGCCACGTAGCGCAAGAGCCCCAGCCGCTTCAGCAGGCGCTGCGCCACCAGCAGTTGGAAGGCCACGCAGAACAAGCCAATCCAGAGCTGGAGCGAACCGAAGAGCGCCGTCAGCGCATCCTCGCTCAGCGTGCCTTCCAGGCGCAGCCGGAAGAGGTAGTCCACGAACGACGACAGCACCGCGAACGCGATGCCCAGCGCCGCCAGCACCTGGGCGTAGGGGCTCTCCGCCAGATAGCGCAGCCCCAGGAAGGACGCGGGGCGGCCGCGCGGCGGCGTGGGCGGCAGGCCCTTGTACAGGTGGTGGAAGATGGCGCCCGCGGCCAGCAGGCCCACGGCGCCGCTCACCACGATGGCTGGCGTGCCCAGCTTCACCGCCAGGCCCTGCACCAGCAGACCTCCGGCGATGCCTCCGCCCATGGCGAAGCCGTTGAGCGCGGTGAAGGCCCGGCGCGCCTCACGCGCGTCGAAGGCGGCCGCCATGCGGCCCCAGAAGCGGAAGGACACGAACGTGGAGAAGGTGTCCGCGAAGAGGTACAGCGCCAGTGCGGGCATGCGCTGCCCCGCGGACAGGGCCGCCGCCAGCACCAAGGCCACCACGCCGCCCATACCCGTGAGCAGGCCCGGGGACTCGAAGGGCGAGCCCGGCTTGGAGCGCGGCAGCACCGTCATGGCCGCCGTCATCAACGCGCCCAGCAGGTACAGGTACGGCAGCGCCTGGGACTCGAAGCGCGACAGCACCAGGGCGTTGGAAGCCGTCTTCAGCTGCGTCACCCCTGCGATGAGCGCGAACTGAAAGGCTGCCGCCGGCCAAAGGCGGCGGTTCCATGATGAGGAGTCGGAGGGAAGCACGGTGCGAGTGCGCGGCAGACTACCCCACGCCCTCTCGCCCCAAGAATAGCGCTGTCGTGCGAGGTGCCGCCCGCCTGCCCTCCGGGCTGCGGGCAAGTCACTTTCGACACCTTCACCCGACTTCCGCCGCCCCCACTGAAATCGTTGGAGCCGCGATGAATGTGCCTCGAGCCGCCCGCACGTGCGCCGCCGCGGCTAGACTGTGTCGGTGACGACCGCCACCGACACCCTGCTGGACGGCACCCACACGGTGCTCACCCCCGAGTACGTGGAGTTCCGCTTCACGCTCGCGGGCCTGTACTCGCGCTTCCTTGCGTGGATGCTGGACGCCGTCATCGTCACGCTGCTCACCGGCGCCATCCTGACGTCGCTCAGCCTGGTGATGTTCGCCTTCCCGGGCTTCGCCAGCGCGCTGTCCATCGTCATCTACTTCCTGGTGGACTGGGGCTACGCGATAACGCTGGAGACGGTGTGGAGCGGACGCACCGTGGGCAAGCGGGTGATGTCGCTGCGGGTCATCCAGGAGAGCGGCGTGCGCATCGGCTTCTACCACGCGGCGCTGCGCAACCTGGCGCGTCCGGTGGACCGGCTGCCCCTGTTCTACCTGGTGGGAGGGCTCACCGCGCTCGTGTCTGGCTCCCAGCAGCGGCTGGGGGACATGCTGGCGGGAACGCTGGTGGTGCGCGAGCGGCGCCTGAAGGTGCCCTCCGCCCTGGGCATGCCCGGCGACGAAGGGCTGCTGGCGGATCCGCTCTTCGTGTCGCGCGTGAAGCGCCTGTCCAGCGAGGAGCGGGAGGTGGTGCTGACAGCGGCCCTGCGCCGTGAGGAACTGCGCATGGAGGCGCGGCTCCGCCTGTTCGCGGCGCTGGGAGCAAGGCTGCAGGACGTGCTGGCCATGGAGAAGCCACCCCACCTCTCCGACGAGAAGTGGGCGCTGCTGGTGGCCGCGGCCCTGCTACCGCCGAAGGGACAGCCTAGAAGTACGCCGCAGCGCCGGCAGACAGCGTGAGCGTGCGCTGCGTCTTCTCGTTGAGCGCGATGTAGAAGTTGTACTGCGCGCGCGCGCCCACGCTCACCGAGTCCGACACGAAGAAGTCGACGCCGACGTTGGGGCCAATGCCCACGAAGTTGCTGACGCTGTTCTTGAAGACGATGAGGTAGCTCAGGTCCGAGCCCACATAGGGGCGGATGGACTCCTCCATCAGCAGGTACCGGATGCCGATGGACGGCGCCAGGCCCACCACGCGCTTCTCGTTGCGGTCCGTGGTGTCGCGTGGGAACGCAATCTTCGACAGGGAGACCACCTCGAAGCCGTTCTCGATGTAGAGGCTGGCGTCGACGCCCACGAAGAACGCGTCATCCAGGCCGTTCGTCCGGTTGAAGTCCATGTAGCCCAGTGACAAGCCCAGGCTGCGGTTGGCGAACTGGGCATGCGCGGGGCTGGCCGACAGCAGGGCCAGGGTGAAGCCGAGGGTGCAGAGCAGGGTACGCATGGGCCGCCACTCTACCGGCGTAACCCTCGGAAAACAGCCTGGATTCATGCCACTCCGGGCGTTGCCTGGGCGCGGGCGCTCTCCTACACTCGCCCCGCCATGCGTGTCCGCCGACTTGTTGCTGCGCTGTCCCTGGTCTCCGCCCTGCCCTTCGTCGCCTGCGTTCGGACCCCACCGCCTCACGAGCGGGCGCTCATCAACAACGAGCTGTGCGCGCAAGAGATGGCCAAGGGCGACCTGGCCCGCGCGGAGACGTTCTGCGACCTGGGTTTGGAGTTCTCCCCCCAGTACGCGGACCTCTGGTCCAACAAGGGCATCATCGCCATGTCCTCGGGCCGGAAGGACGACGCGAAGAAGCACTTCATCAAGGCCCTGCGCTACAACCAGGAACACCTCCAGGCGTACCAGAACCTCGGCGCCATCTACATGGAGGAAGGCGCGTACGGAAAGGCGCACGACAACTTCCGGCGAGCCCTCAAGGTGAACCCGGACAACCTGGAGTCGCGCTACAATCTGGCACTCACCCTGATGAAGATGGGGAAGATGGACGAGTCCAGGAAGGAGCTGCGCACAATCCTGGCCGTCAATCCCGGCATCTCCGACGTGCACCACCTCCTGGGTATCATCTCCTACTCGGAGGGTGAATACGACGAGGCCGGCGAGCACCTCGCCCGGGCCACGCAACTGGTCCAGGATTCGCCCCTGCTGTGGCACGACCTGGGCACCGCGTTGATGGAGCTGGGCCGCTTCCAGGAAGCGCGCGAGTCCTTTGCCAACTGCGCCCAGCTGGACCCCAGCAACAGCAGCTGCATCAACAACCTGTCCCTGGCCCAGCGCAAGGCGGCCCTTACCGACGCGGCCTTCAAGGAGATCAAGGACACGCAGCAGGCGGAGAACTCCGCGCCCGCGCTCTTCATGCTCGCGCGTCAGTACCGCGAGAAGGGCCTGCTGGCGGAGGAAGAGGCCACCTACCGCAAGTGCGTCAAGCTGGATGCGAAGTACGCCGCCTGCCACTACGGCCTCTACGAACTCTTCTTCGAAGCCCACAAGCGCGAACACGCGCAGATCGCCTGCAAGAACTTCCTGAAGTACGGGACGTCTGAGGAATTCCCCACGGAGTACCAGACGTGTGAGAGATTCCTGAGCGACGCGACGTTCTGATGTCCCGCCTTCCCGACTCCCCTCCTTCTCGATGAGCGTTCGTCTCACCGTCACGCAGCGCAGCGAGGCCGGCGCTGCCCAGAGCACCGAGTTCGTCCTCGACGACGCGGTCATCACCCTGGGCCGCGACAAGGCCTGCCAGGTCGTGCTCGCTCAGCAGGCGGTGTCGCGCAACCATGCGCGCATCTGCCAGGACGGGCCGCTCTTCTTCGTGGAGGACCTGGGCAGCTCCTACGGCACGCAGATCAACGGCAAGCCCGTGCCCAAGGGCGAGAAGCGGCTGCTGCGCAACGGCGACGTCATCGCCATCGCCACGTTCGACGTCCGCTTCGAGCGGGTGATGGACCTGAACCCCGAATCTGGCGGGGAGAAGACGTCCTTCATCGCCCGGGGCATGGTGAAGGACGCCATGCGCGGCCTGGCCGGCGGCGGCGAGGAGCGCTACCTGCGCTTCATGAACGGCCCCCGCGAAGGCGAGCGCATCGAGCTGGGGGACGCGAAGGAAGTCATCCTGGGCCGCGACGAGAAGGACGCGGACATCATCCTCAAGGATGACCTGGTCTCCCGGAAGCACGCCAAGGTGCGCCGCGACTGGTCCGGGACACACGTGGAGGACCTGGGCAGCCGCAACGGCATCAAGGTGAACAAGAAGCGGATCAACCGCCGGCAGCTCAAGGACGGGGACGAGCTGGAGGTGGGCGCCACCCGCTTCCTGTACGTGGACCCCACCGAGCCGGCCGAGGAGCCCGTTCAGCTCGCCGCCGAGGTCAAGGCTCCGCCTCCGCCCTCGCCCCGTCGTCCGCGCCCGGAGCCCAAGCCCGTGGAGCCCCCGCCGGAGGAGGAGCCCGCGCCTCCGCCCGAGGAGCCCGCGCCCGCGCCGGAAGAGCCACCCGCCGAGGAGCCCGCGCCCCCGCCCGAGGAGCAGGTCTCCGAAGAGCCGCCCCCGCCGGTGTCGGCGGAGTACCCCATGCCGGATGAGCCCGCCCAGCCGAGCGCGATGGCGGCGCTCAAGGACAAGGGCAAGCTCGTGCCCCTCGTGGTGATGAGCGTGGTGGGCCTGGTCTTCCTGGTGCTGATGATTGCCGTGCTCGCGGGCGCCTAGCGTCGCGAGCAGGCCCCTGCCCTCAGGAGAGGACCTTCCTGCCGCCCGCGCGTCCCTGTCACGCGCGGGCGGAGGGCCATCCGCGGCTATCGCGTGGAGATGCGCGCCACGGGCTGGATGTTCAGCTCGGGCGACAGCTCCTGGTAGCTGAGCACGGAGAACGACGGGTTGAACTCGTACTCCAGCAGCTTGCGGACGTAGCGGCGGATGTCCATGGCCGTGAGGATGACGGGCCGCTGCGCGCTGGGCGGCAGGTGGCCACACTCCGAACGCACGGCCTGGACGATTTCCTGCGCCAGCTCCGGCTCCAGCGCCAGGTGCGCGCCCGCGGAGGTCCGCTTCACCGAGCCGCGGATGGCGTCCTCGATGTTCGGGTCCAACAGGTACACCACCAGGGTGCCGGTGCCACGCGCGTACTTGTGGGAGATGTAGCGGCGCTGGGCCGCGCGGACATGCTCGGTGAGCATGACGTTGTCGGCCTCCACCTGCCCGTACTCGGCCAGGGCCTGGAGGATGCCGCGCAAGTCACGGATGGAGATCTCCTCCTCCACCAGGCGCTGGAGGATGTCCGTCAGCTTCAGCACGTTGACGACCTTGGGGACGACCTCCTTCACGATGGCGGGGAAGGCCTTCTCCAACTGCTCCAGCATCGTCTGCGTCTCCTGCACGCCGACGAACTCACGGGCGTTGCGCCGCAGCACGGCGGCGGTGTGCAGGATGATGTAGCCGGGCACGTCCCACGTCGTGAGGCCGGCGGCCTCCAGCGTGTCGCGGTACTGCTCGGGGACCCAGGCGGCAGGCTGCCGGGTGGCGGGGTTCACCGCCTCGAAGCCCTGGATGTTCATCAGCCGCAGCCGGTCCACCGTGTCGTTCACCAGGACGTGGCCCAGCGTGGCCTGGCCGGTGACGACGGGCACCTCGTTGATTTGAATCTGGTACGCGCCCGGCGGCAGCGAGCCGTTGCCACGCGCACGCACGCCCGGGAAGCGCACACCCAGTTCCACGAAGAGGCCATCCCGCATGAACGGGATGAGCTCGAAGAGGAACTTCCCGTTGTCCTGGCGCGAGTCCACGAAGGGGACCAGCGCGTCGGAGACTTCCAGGACGATGGGCGTGACGACGGGGATGAACAGCTCGGAGTCCGGATTGAGGGCTTCCTTGGGCGCGGGCTCCGATGCCATGGGCGTGCCCAGGTCCGTCTCCATGGCCGGGCCGGCATCCTCCGCCTCCACGGCCTGCTTCTGCTTCTTCAGCATCGTCCAGGCGCCCAGGCCCGCGCCGATGCCCAGCAGGAAGAAGGGAATCTTGGGCAGACCGGGCACCAGGCCCAGGACGATGAGCATGCCGGCGGCGATGGCGATGGCCTTCGGGTAGGCCGTCAGCTGGGAGCCCATGTCCATGCCCAGGTGATTGCCCTCTTCCTCACCCGCCACGCGCGTCACGATGATACCGGCGCAGGTGGAGACGAGGATGGCGGGAATCATGCCGACCAGACCGTCACCGATGGTGAGCAGCGTGTACTTCTGCGCCGCGTCGCCAGCGGACATGCCCTTCTGCGTCACGCCGATGATGAGGCCACCGACGATGTTGACGACGGTGATGATGATGCTCGCGATGGCGTCGCCCTTCACGAACTTCATGGCGCCGTCCATGGCGCCGAAGAGCTGGCTCTCACGCTCCAGGTCGCGGCGCTTCTTCTTGCCCTGGTCCTGGTCGATGGAGCCGGCCCGCAGGTCGGCGTCGATGGACATCTGCTTTCCGGGCATCGCGTCCAGGGTGAAGCGGGCGGCCACTTCGGCGACGCGCTCCGAGCCCTTGGAAATCACGATGAAGTTCACGATGACCAGGATGATGAAGAGGATGGCGCCGACGACGAAGTTGCCCTGCACCACGAAGTTTCCGAACGCAACCACCACCTCTCCCGGGTCACCGGTGAGGAGGATGAGACGCGTGGTGGAGATGGTGAGGGCCAACCGGAACATCGTGGTGATGAGCAGCAGCGTCGGGAACACCGACAGGTGCAGCGCCGCTGGCACGTAGAGGGATACGAGGAGCAGCACCACCGAGATGCTGATGTTCAGCGTCAGCAGCACGTCCAGCAGCAGCGTGGGCAGCGGGACGATCATCATCCCGACGATGGCCACGACCACCACGGCGAGGACGATGTCGGAGTACTTGGAGAGGAAGCTGTTCGAATTGGTGGCAGCCATCAGCGGTCAGGCATCCTAGGCCAACCCGGGTGCCTTCTGTCAGGGGGGGCGTCGCGAAGGGCCCCTCCCCACGGCGAAACCCGTCGTTCTCCCCCGGGCGGAAGCAGCCGGGCAGTCAACCGAAGTGGACATTCGTTCTTGCACCGCGCCCCGTCACGCGGGTTCATCCCCCTGTCGTGCCCTGCCGTCCTGGAGGGCCGGGGCAGGTCACACGAAACCTGGGAGAACACGATGCGACTGAAGAATGCCTTGAGCAGGGGTCTTCCGCTGATGTTGCTGGGGGCGTCCCTGGCCTGTTCGGCCTGCTCGGACGGCGGCCCCAGCGGCCCTGGCCCCTCTGGCGAGCGGGAGAAGAACGTCGTCAAGGGCAAGGCCACGGACACCGCGGGCAAGCCCCTGGCGGGGGTGGAGGTGGTGGCCGACAATCAGGTCCTCTACGACTCCAATGTGGTGGGCGTGACGGGCGCGGACGGCACCTACCGGCTGGAGCTGGGCCAGGCGGCCACCACCTGGAACGCCAGCGCGCGGCTCAAGCGCGACTTCAACGGCCGCAGCTACACCTTCGAGCTGCACCCCAGCAACGCCACCCCCTTCGCGGGCAACGAGGGCGCCGTCCGGGACTTCAGCTGGAAGCTGACCGGCGCGAAGCCCGAGGGCGGCGCCTACGGCAGCGGCGTCTACTTCAACCTGACGGACTACGTGGATCCGGCCGACCCGGATCAAGCCCTGCAGCGCGAGCACGTGGAGTTGACGCTCACCCCGGTGGGCTCGTTGGTGGACGGCAGCGCCGGGACGCCGGTGACGGCCCGGGGCACCAACACGCCGGACGGCTTCGGCCTCCCGGACCTCCCGCTGGGGCGCTACACGGTGACGGGCCGCTACGCGCCGCCGGGACAGGCCGTCCGGCCGCTGCTGGTGCGCGTGCAGGACCAGGGCACCTACGCCGAATCCGTGACGGCCGACTTCCAGCCCGTCATGGAGGGGTTGTACCGCCTGGACGTGGAGCTGAAGTTCCCCTGAGCCCAAGGGCCAGGGAAGGCGGGCCGGGGCCTTCGAGTGGCCCCGCCCGCGCCTACGCCGCGCCGTCGGATTCAGAGGACGGCGACTCCTCGGCGCTCTCCAGCGCCGCGGCGGCCAGCATCCGGGCCCGGGCGCTGAGCGGATCCTGTCCTTCGGGATCCAGCCCCACCGCGTGATTGAAGTCCCGGGCGGCCTCGTGGACCTTGCCGAGCCGCAGGTGGACTTCCCCGCGGTTGACGAAGGGCGTGAGGTCGGAGGGGTCCAGCTCGATGGCGCGGTTGAAGTAGGACTCGGCCAGGTCCAGGTCTTCCAGCGCCAGGTGGCAGGCGCCCAGCGCCGTCTGGAAGTAGGCCTCGGTGGGGTCCATGGCCGCCAGGGACTGGAACAAGGTCAGCGACTCACGGAAGCGGCCGTCCTGGAAGAGGTTGAAGCCTTCCGTGGCCCGTTCGAGCATCTCCGGGCCGGACAGGGGCTTCACGTCGTCGTTGGTCACCGTTGCCTTGGATTCAGTCGTCATCTGCACACATCCCTCACGAGGGCGGGAGGACGGCCCCGGAGCCGGTAGGGCAAGCGGTTCCGGGCGCCGGGAGCTTAGACTGTTATCGGCTTTTCCACCAAAACGGTGCGCCACTTCGGAAGCGATATTCGCGCCGCCGGCGCGAAAAAATGGATCAGAAAATGGGGAGGAAACTTCTGGCCCCCATTCTCCCATAATCCTTTTGTAAGCAGCGCCGCCGCAAACCACCCGCTTCCCAAACTTCCTGGAGAACGCAAATGACCACCGCCACCACCGCCGCCGCCGCCGCCACGAAGGCCCTCGGAGCCAGCCAGGGTCTCTCCGCCCTCGAGCAGAAGTCCCTCTCCGGTCTGACGGGTCCGGACCGTGAGCGCGCCGAGGCGCAGCTCATGCTCCAGAAGCAGCAGGAGGCCACCGCCTTCGTGGCCAACCTGATGAAGAAGCTCAACGAGATCGCGATGTCCGTCATCGGCAAGATCTAATCCTGCCGCTGTAGCGCGACTCTCGGAGCCGGCTTCCCTCTCGGGATGCCGGCTCCTTGCTTTTGCGGGCTCGAGCGCCTCACCCGAAACGACGAAGCCCGGACTGCGCGACGACTCGCGCGGCCCGGGCCTGGTGCGTGTTGCGATGAAAAGGGGCATGCCCCCCTGGGGCCTACCGGGACTTCTTCGCCTGGTCGGCCTGCTGCTTGAGGGTGCGCAGCGTCGCGTGGGCGCGCTGCGTGGCACGGCGCTTGAGGCCCGGGTCCAGCTGGATGGCCTTGCTGAGGTCCGCGAGCGCCTCGGGGACATTGCCCCGGCGCAGCTGGATTTCCCCCCGGCCGACCAGCGCGTCCACGTGGCCGTCGTTGAACTGGAGCGCCAGCCGGAAGGCGTCGAACGCCTCGTCGAAGCGCTCCAGCGTCATGAGGGTCGCCCCGAGCTGCGCGTGGAAGACGGCGTCGGTGGGCGAGGCGGCCACGAGGCCCTGGAAGATCTGCAGGGCCTGCTGCGAGCTGCCCGCCTGGAGGAGCTGATAGGCCTTGTCCGCCCAGGCGTAGAGCTGCGTGTTGGAGAGGTTGAGGAACTGCCCCAGGGTGATTTCGCCGCGGATCACCGCCTCGGCGAGTGCTTCCGGGACGACGACCTTCTCTTTTTCACCCCTGGGGGCGGAGTCACTCACGACAGCCTCGAGCAGGGCCAGGCAGTCCCCCACCTGGCCCGATGAAGTACGTCCAGCGGCTAGAACGACTGGGGACCGCGGAAGCGGACCATATCATTCAGCTTGGACAGCTTCTCCAGCGTCCCGAACATGTCACCCAGCGCCTTGAAGGACTGGGTCAGCCCGGACTTGTGCTGGTTCTTGTCGTAGGCGCCGAAGAGGTCGTCCGCCTTGCGGAACGGGTTGAAGCCGTTCGCGTTGGTGTTCTTGAGCTGGTCGAACACCTTGCTGATGGAGTCGAACGTCTCGTTCAGCTTGTTCAGCTCGGGCTTGCCACTGCTCATGTCCCAGGGCAGCGGCTTCACCTGGGGCAGGTTGGTGTTCATGTCCCAGTTCTGGGCCACCTCACCCGCCGCGGGGGAGTCCGCCGCCGCCGAGTAGTTGAAGGCCATGGTGCGCCGCTCGGTGATGACGGCCTCGCCCACCTTGTGCACGTCGCCGCCGTTCTCGTGGCCGACAATCTCCTTGCCATGGAACGTCCAGTCGGCCGCGTTCTGCCCCATGTGGAAGACGTCCGCGGACTGGTTCGAGTGGAAGCGGACGACCTCGTCCATGCCCTTGTTGGTGACCTGGCCGACCTTGCCCTTGCCCTTGTCGATGTCCGTCACGCGCACGTGGCTGTCGCCGTAGACGACGTCCAACTGGCCCGTCACCGTCATCCCGTTGCCCCAGGGCTTGCAGGTGCAGTTGATGCGGGTGCCGTCGCCCAGGACGAAGGAGGTGTCACGCTTGAAGTCGAACTTGCCGCCGTCGCTCTCGTCGACGTGCGGATCACCCCAGACGCGGGTGTTGTTGCCGTCCGGCCCCGTCACGCGCCACTCGAACTGGCCCAGCTGCTCGATGGTGTAGCCACCCGGGGTGGTGATCTTCCCGGTGCCCTCTTCCACCTTCAGGGAGTGGGCCTCGCGCACCGCGTCCAGGGGGTTGGGACGCTCGGCGGGGAAGGCGGCGTTGGTGCCCGTCGCACCCGCCTGCTTCGTGGAGGCCGCGGCCTGGGACATCTGATCCACGGCCTTGCCGGCGACGTTCACCGCCTTGCCCGCCAGGTCAACGGCCTTCTCCACCAGATTCAGCGTCGACTCGATGAGCTGCGCGTTGCGCGCGATCGTCGAGGTGTTGACGTTGCCCGCGCCCTGCGTCGTGGCGAGTTGCCGGTTACCGCCAACTCCGCCGATGCCGTTC
This sequence comes from Myxococcus virescens, assembly GCF_900101905.1. NCBI lineage: Bacteria > Pseudomonadati > Myxococcota > Myxococcia > Myxococcales > Myxococcaceae > Myxococcus > Myxococcus virescens. The sequence continues at coordinate 449,820 of NZ_FNAJ01000003.1, forward strand.
GACATATTCGGTGCTCCCTAAGGAGGGGGAAATGTTCGATGCTGCTTCACCGTGATTTTCGGTGTTCAGCGCTGGGAGTTTCGCCTCGGTGCGTCGCTTTTCTTAAAAAGAAGGTACGAGCCGATCACACGGGGCGGGGGCACCTCTTGCCAGGGCGGGAAAAAGAATCAGAAAATCCCGAGGAAACTTCCGGCCCCCTTTCTCCCATAATCCTTTTGTAAGCAGCGCCGCCGCAAACCACCCGCTTCCCAAACTTTCTGGAGAACGCCATGACCACCGCCACCACCGCCGCCGCCGCCGCCACGAAGGCCCTCGGAGCCAGCCAGGGTCTCTCCGCCCTCGAGCAGAAGTCCCTCTCCGGCCTGACGGGTCCGGACCGTGAGCGCGCCGAGGCGCAGCTCATGCTCCAGAAGCAGCAGGAGGCCACCGCCTTCGTGGCCAACCTGATGAAGAAGCTCAACGAGATCGCGATGTCCGTCATCGGCAAGATCTAATCCTGCCGCTGTAGCGCGACTCTCGGAGCCGGCTTCCCTCTCGGGATGCCGGCTCCTTGCTTTTGCGGGCTCGAGCGCCTCGCCGCGCCGCCCACGCCCCTTCCCCAGCACCCCGCAAAGCAAAACCGCCGCCCCGGTCAGAGACCCGGGCGGCGGCTTCAAGGACAGGCGCGCGGCAGGGCCGCTCGCGGTGGGGCTACTCGCCCCACATGTCCTTGAGGAGCTCCTTGCGACGGCTCATCAGCTTCCCGAAGAAGTTGTCGTCCCGCATCTTCTGGAACATCGCGTTCGTCTCGTGCTTCTTCGTCGTCGACTCGGCGTGCGACTTGACGTCGTCGGCGGAGGCGTTCGGGTTGCTCTTGAGGAAGGCCTCCATCTCGCCCTGGACCTTCTCCTTCACCGTGTTGATCCGGCCTTCGCCCAGGTACTGGAGGCTGCCCTTGATCTCCGGCTCGTTCATCCGGTCCACGGCGGAGTTCAGCACGCCCTCCCACGCCTGCTTCTGGGCCTCGGGGGTCGTCGTCGTCGACTTGCGCGTCGTCGCGGGCGCGTTGTTCGCAATCTTGGTGGTCACGGGGAAATCTCCTCGGAAGAAAAGAACGTCTCGAGGGAGTTATCGTCGGCGCCAGGCCCCAAGTTGCGTCCTTCGGGCCCAGGCGCCGACGCTGTGCGACTAGCCCTTCAGCTTGCCCAGGCTGGGGTTCTTCATCCAGGCCTTGAAGGACTCCAGGTCCTTCTGCTCGGCCTTGACGTCCGGCGGCGCGGCCGGCGGAGGCGGCACGTCCCCCGTCAACGATGCGTGCTTCTTGCTGCTCGTCTCAAAGGCGTCCTTCGCACCACCCGGCCCGGCGGGGGCCTTGGGCGCGGCGGCCGGAGCCGCCGTGGCGGCGGGCGCGGCGGCAGCGGCCTCGTCGGTGGAGAAGCCGCGGGCGTTCAGGTACGCCTGCATCCACTCCACGGACTCCACCAGCACGGGCGGCATGGTGGCCAGGGCCGGCGTCTTCGTCGCCTCGTTCAGGTGCCGGGTAAAGGCGTCCTTCACGTCCTGGTAGAGCTGGAAGCTCAGCGAAGCACCGGGCTTGGTGTTGCCCAGCAGCGCCGACATCTTCCGCATCACCTGCTGCAACGTACCCGTCGCGGACTTCGCCTGGTTCTCCAACTCGGTGACGAGACGCTCGCGCTTGGCGACCAGTTCGGGCGGGGCCTCCGGAGGCATCTGGGCGGGAACGCGCGGATCAGGATTCGGGTTCGACATGTCAACGACCTCCCTGACGACGAAGAATTGAGCGTCGGGCAGCCTACCAGACTCCCCGGAAGAACAATCGATTCCGGATGTGAAATGCGGCCGTCAGCGGCGGCTCAAGGCGGAGATCATGGCCGCCGCCTTACGCACCACGGGGTCATCCCCCGGCTGCATCGCCGCCGCCCGGCGTAGATCCTCCAGCGCCTGGGGCTTCTGGCCCATGGCCAGCTTCACTTCCGCGCGCCCCACGTAGACGGACGGATCATGCGGCGTCAGCTTGGCGGCCACGTCGAAGGCCGCCAGCGCCCCCTGCCCGTTCCCAGCCGCCATCTCCACCACGCCCAGGGCCTTGGCGAAGTAGGCGTCCGTCGGGTTGACGGCATACAGGCCCTGGAAGAGCGTGCGCGCCTCGCTCACCCGGCCTTGATAGAAGAAGTAGTAGGCCGTCTTGGCGATGGCGTAGAGCTCTTCGTCCGAGTAGCCACGCACGTCCCGCAGCGTGGCCTTGCCATCCGCCCAGCGCTGCAGGAGCGTGTCCAGCTTCGCCTCGTCCTTCGGATCATCCGGGTCCAGGGCCGCCATGACGCTAGTAGCCCTCGTCCTTCTGCGCGTCCCACATGCGGCGGATGATCTCCTTCGTCTCCTCGTTCACCTGATCCACCAGGGAGAGCATGGCGGACTCGCGGTGCAGCAGCGCCTTGAGCCGCTCCAGCCGGTCGGGCGCCGCCTTCACCTTCCCCAGGCCCCGCTCCAGCATCCGGCGCTGGTCCTCGTGCCCCCGGCCCGCCACGCTGGACAGGTGGGGCCGGTCGCTGAACCGCTCCAGGTCCGCCTCATGCCCGCCGGGGTGCGGCGGCAGCGGCAGGCGGAGCTCCTCCGAGGAGTGCGCCGGACCGATGAAGTCCAGCAGCGCCGCGGACGCGAGCGCCGGGTTCTTCGGGTTGCCCGTCTTGCGGAGCTTCTTCCGGTCGACCTGCGCCGGGTCGACGAGCCGCTCGCGGACGCTGCGGGGACCGCCCCAGGGCCACAGGGACGTATTCGGAGGCGGATTGTTGATTCTGGCCATCGTGATACCGAACCTCACTCCAGATGGGTGGGGGACGTCCAGCCCCCCTAGCGCCTGGCAGCCGCGGCCGCCTGCTCACGTTGCAGTTCGTAGACGAAGTTCAGGACCTCGGCCACGGCGTCATACAGCTCCTCGGGGACCTCCTGGCCCACCTCCACGCGGTAGAGCGCATTGGCCAGGTTCACGTTCCGCATGAGGGGGATGTTGTGCTCGCGGGCAATCTCGCGAATCTTCTCCGCCTTGAGCCGCATGCCCTTGGCCACCACGCGCGGCGCGCCGTCCTTCTCCTTGTCGTACTTCAACGCGATGGCGATTTCGGCGTCGTCACTCATGGGAGGCCCCGCTGTCCCTGCATGATAGCCACACCCGGCCGCCTCACGCGCGGCCCTCGGGGGCCGGCTGGCCGGACTTCAAGCCGTAGACGAAGTTGAGGACCTCGGCGACCGCGTCGTACAGCTCCTCCGGGACTTCGTGCCCCACCTCCACCCGCAGCAGGGCGTGGGCCAGGGGCACGTTGCGCAGCGTGGGCACGTCCTGCTCGCGGGCAATGGCCTTGATGCGCTCGGCCTTGAAGTCGATGCCCCGGGCCAGCACGCGCGGCGCGCCATCCTTCTCCCGGTCGTACTTGAGGGCCACCGCCACGTGGTCCGGGTTGGTGACGATGACGTCGGCCTCGCGCACGGCCTCCATCTGCGCCCCCTCCATGATCTCCTGGTGCATCTCCTTGCGCTTGGCCTTGTGGTGCGGGTCGCCCTCGCTCTGCTTGTACTCTTTCTTCACCTCCTCCTTCGTCATCATCATGTCCTTCATGAAGGACTTGCGCTGCCACCAGACGTCGAAGACGCCGAAGAGGACGAAGAGGAGCGCCACCCGCGTGGCCACGCGCGTCACCAGCTCTCCCATGATGGCCATGATGCCGCGCGTGTCCTGCCGCAGCGTTTCGGCCACCATGGGCATGGAGTCACGCACCACGCCGTAGACGACGTAGGCGGTGACGGAGATTTTGATGAGGTTCTTCAGCAGTTCAACAATCGCCTTCTTGTTGAACAGGTTCTTCATTCCTTGGATGGGATTGAGCTTCTCCATCTTCGGAATCAGCGGATCCATGGTGAAGAGCGTCCCCACCTGGAGGTACTCCATCAGCCCGCCGACAATGGCTCCGCCCGCCAGCACCGGCAGCGACACCAGCAACACCGCGCGCACGCCCAGGTAGAGCAGCTGCCCGGTGGCCACCGACAGGTCCACCGGGTTCGTCAGGTGGTCGAAGGAGAACAGGAAGAGCGACGTCAGCTCCGTCTCCAGCATGTCCCAGCTGCCTTTGACGGCGGCCAGCCCCACCAGGAGCACGCCCACGCCGCTGAGGTCCTTGCTCTTCCAGACCTGCCCCTTCTTGCGTGAGTCATCCAGCTTCTTCTGGGATGGCTCTTCTGTTTTTTCGCCGCTCTCGTCCGACATGGCGCGTCCCGGATGAAGAGGCTCAGGACAAGAGCCGCAGGGCTTGGTTGAGGGTCCGCAGCATGACGACCATTTCCCCCTGCATGCGGTCCATCAGGGCGCCGAGCACCAGGAAGACGAGCAGCACGCTCACCAGGGGCTTGACGGACATGGAGATGAAGAACACCTGGATTTGCGGCGCCACGCGGTTGATGGCGCCCAGCGCCACGTCGGTGAGGAAGGTCGCCAGCATCGCCGGAGCGGCCAGCGCCAGGCTCACCCGGAGCAGGTCCGCGAACACGCGAAGAATCAGGTCGAAGAAGGGCCACGGCCCGTCGTGGAAGCGCGGGAAGCCATCCAGCGGCACCGCCACCAGGCTGTCCGCCAGCGCTTCGATGACCAGGTGGTGCCCGTTCAGCGTGAGGAACAACACCACCGCCAGTTGCACCTTGAAGCTGGAGAACAGCGTCACCTGCTGCCCGAGCTGGGGCACGTACAGCTGCGCGTTGTTGCTGCCGGACATGGTGTCCACCAGGTTGCCGGCCACGCGCGCGGCTTCGAACAGCGTGTTGACGACGAAGGCGATGGTGAAGCCGACGAACACCTCCTTCGCCATCAGCGCGATGTACGGCAAAGCGCTCAGGGGGATGGACGTCACCGAGCCCGCGATGAGGGGATAGAGGACGATGGAGAGCGTCAGCCCGATGCCCATCTTCAGCTCGGTGGGGACCACCTCGCCGCCCAGGAAGGGGCTGAAGATGAGCACGGGCATCACCCGGCACATCACCAGCGCCACCGTGAAGATGACGGCCGAGACGTTGGCCCGGGTGCCCAGCTCTGCGACGAGGTCCGCGACGTTCATTTGATGAGCGCGGGGAACCTGTCGAAGACGTGGAACGTGAAGCGCACCAGCTGGCTTCCAATCCAGGGGCCGGCCAACGCCAGGATGCCGAACACGGCGACGACCTTCGGCGCGAAGGTGAGCGTCTGCTCCTGGATCTGCGTGGTGGCCTGGAACAGGGAGATGACGAACCCCACCAACAGGCTCATCAGCACCGGCGGCGCCGACGCGACGAGCACCAGGAACAGGGCCTCCTGGGTAATGAACGTGAGCTGATTCATGGAGCCCTCTCCCTACAGGTAGCCGACGACCAGGCCCTTGGCGATGAGATACCAGCCGTCCACGAGCACGAACAGCAGCAGCTTGAACGGCATGGAGATGGTGGTCGGTGACAACATGTGCATGCCGAGCGCCAGCAGGATGTTGGCCACCACCATGTCGATGACGATGAACGGCACGAACAAGAGGAAGCCTATCTGGAAGGCCTCCTTGAGTTCGGACACCACGAAGGCCGGGATGATGACCATGAAGTCATTGCTCTCCACGGCGTCGCGGTCCTCGCCCTTGCGCATCTTCTTGGCGAGGTTGAAGAAGAGCGCCCGGTCCTTGGTGGTGACCTTCTTGATGAGCCACTCGCGCAGCGGCTCCTTGGACTTGTTGGCGGCGCCCAGCATCGAGCCCACCGTCTCCGAGGAGAACACGCCGGGGCCCTTGGCCCAGATGTCCAGGCCGGCCGCGCGGTACATCTGCTGGCCCACCGGGGCCATGATGTAGACGGTGAGGATGATGGCCAGGCCGGTGATGACCTGGGTGGGCGGAATCTGCTGCGTGCCCAGCGCCGAGCGGACGATGGAGAGCACCACCGAAATCTTCACGAAGCTGGTCGCCATCATCAGCGCGAAGGGCACCAGGCCCATGGCCGCGAGCGCCAGGATGAGGATGAGCGGGCGCGAGGCGAACGAGTCGCTGTTGACGGCCTCGTTGACCACCGAGTCGGGGATGGCCGCGCCCCCGCGCTTCTGAGCGAGCGCGGCGAAGGGATGAACGGCGACCACGGCCGCGAACAGCCAGGGCGGGACGCGCGGGAGACGGGAACGGGCGGAGGAAGGGAGGTTCACGGGCACGGTCGTCAGGAGCCGGGGGGCTGGGAAGGCGGGCCACCACTGCGGCGGGAGAGGAGCTTCTGGAGGAATGGGCTCAGTGGAACTGCATTCGTCTGCGGGCGCTGCGCGCGGATGCGCTCCACCGCCTCCACATCCAGCTTCGACAACAGTTGCAAGCCGCCCTCGCCGCCGCCCAACAGCAGGTATTCGTCCGCGGCCTTCACCACGAAGAGGCTGCGGCGCTGGTCCAGGGGCAGCCGCTCCACCACGGAGACCAGGGGCTGACGGCCCGCGGCCGTCCCCTGGAGCCCCATCAGCTTGCGCAGTCCCACGTTCAGCGTGAGGTAGATGGACGCAACCACCACGCCCAGCACGAGCAGCGTGCGCACCAGCGTCCAGCCCAGGCTGTCCGTTTCCTCGGACTCCGACAGGGTGTCCCCACCCGCGCCGCTCCGGGCCGCCTTCGCGGACTCGCGCGCAGACAGCTCCGCGTCCAGGGCCCGGTCCGCTTCCAGCAACTCGACGTCGGCCGTGGGGTCCGCCTTCTCAGCGGCCGGCGCTGGCGTCGCGGGCGAAACAACCGCGGGTGCCGGCGCCTGGGCAGGCTCCGCGGGGGGCACCACCGGCTTCACGGCGGGTGCGGACGTGGACGGAGCCTGGGCCATGGCGGCGGGCGGCGCGAACACCAGCGCGGCACCAAGCAACAGGCGCATGAGGGGGGGACGGAGGACTGCCATGGCTGGGCGCGAGGCTAGTGCATCGGCCGGAGGACCGCCACGGGCCCACGCCCGGCCGGCCGCTCCTGCTCGCCTGCCCTGCCCCGACTGGGACTCAGCTCGCCAGGGTGATGATGCGCACGCCGAGCTGGCCTTCCAACTCCACCAGCTCACCCCGGGCCACCACCTTGCCGTTGACGGACAGCTCCACCGGCTCTCCCGGCCCCCGGTTCAGCTCGAGGACCTGACCGGTGCGCAGCCCCACCACCTGCTGCGCGGTGACGGGCACGCGCGCCAGCTCCACCGCAATCTGCAGGGGCACGTCTCCGAGCAGGTCGCTTCCGTCCGGCTTGCTCACATCGTCCAAGGCCGCCCCTTCCAGTTCCGGAGGCACGTCCAGCTCCGGGTTCGTGAAGTCCTCTTCTTCATCCCCAGGCTCCGCGCTCGCCTCGTCCGCGGAGCCCGGGTGGCCCGGCTCTCCTTGAACGAAATCGGTGATGCGCGCCTGGTAGCGCCCGTCCTCGCCGACGAACACCTCCGCCTCGGCCCACCCCGCCGTCCCCTTCCCCACCCGCAGCCGCGCGGTGCCCGCCTCGCCCTTGTCCGTGCGCGCCGACAACGCGTCCACCAGCAGCACGTCCTTCACCCGCAGGCTCGCCAGGTCCTGGCCGGAAATCTCCGCCGAGCCAATCTCCGCGCGCAGCCAGCTGCGCACCGCCGACAGGCGGCTCGCGAAGGCCTCCAGGTCCGCCTTCCCCCGGGCCCGCCGCTGCGTGCTCTCCACCGCCGGCTCGGCCGCGTCCAGCACCGCCGCGGGCACCACCAGCCGCACCATGCCGCTGTGCGGTCCCAGCGTCGCTTGCAGGTGGACCGCCAGCATGGGGCCGTCATCCCCCAGCCGCGCGGAGACCTCGTCCACGCCCCGCGCCACGCCGTCCAACCGGGGGCGCGGCACCGCCGCCTGCAGCCCCGGCACCAGCAGCTTGAGCCCCTCGAGGACGACGTAGGCCATCACGCCCTCCTCGATGTCCGTCAGCGGCCGCAGGCCCACCGTCTCACCGGCGCCGCCCAGCAGCAGATCCACCGCCACGTGCGCCAGCGCGAGCTCCACCTCCAGCACCGCCCGGCCCTGGAGCGCCCCGGGCGCGAGCACCGCCAGGAAGGTGGGGTCGCCCAGGAAGCGCCGCAGCTCCGCCATGGGCCGCACCTGGACGGACTCCACCGTCAGGCGCACCTCCGCGTCGAACAGCTCCGTGAGCCGAGCCGCCACGGCCACCGTCGTGCCGTCCGCGGGCGTCAGCCACCGCAAGCGCTCCGCGAGCAGCCCCTGGGCCCGGGAGACCTTCTCCAGGTTCCGGAAAGCGAAGGGCCGCCAGCGCCGCTCCTGGCTGGCGGGTGGCTCCTGGGATGCCGGGGACTCCTGCGGAGGCTCCTGGCGTGAAGGCCGGAGCTGGCTCAGGTCCACCAGCATCGTGCGCTCGTGGACGCCCGATCCTTCGTCCTCGGATTCGAGACTCATGCCTTCGCCTCGAAGCGGACGTCTTCAAGCCGGAGCCCACGGCCACTGAGCGCGGTCCGCAGTCCCTCGCTGGCGCCTTCGAGCTGCTTGAGCACCTCGCGGTTGCTTCCGCTGAAGGTGGCCGAAATCTTCCCGTTCCGGGCGCTGACCTTGATGGACAGACCGCTGAGCACGTCGCCCCGCAGGTCGATCTGGAACTCCGCGTTGCCCGCGGCGTTGGTGCCCACGCGGACGCGGTCGACAATCTTCTGCGCAATCTCGGTGGCCAGGGCGCGCAGGCGCTCCGAGCCCGCGGTGTCCTTGGGCTTGGCCACGGGAACCGGCGCCATCAGCGCGGGGTTGAAGCGGAAGCCGGGGGCGATGGACTCCGACCCGCCGTCCTTCTTGTCCTTGCCACCGCCACTGCCCTTGCCGCCGCCCGCGTCGGCATCCGCCCGGATGGCGGCGCCCCGCTCGGAGCTGACCTGCCCCAGGGAGGACTCCGCCTTGCCCAGGTCCTTCTCGCGGCTCTCGGAGGTTCGCTTCTCGTCGGTGCGCCGGGCGTCCCGGGCGTCCGACGCGCGCGAGCCGCCCCGAGCCTCCGCGGCCTGCCCCTGTGCCTGGGCTTGCGGCTGGGCCAGTTCCTTCATCGCGGGCTGCTGCTCCTGCTGCACCCGCTCACCAAACGTCTTGCCCTGCTGGGTGGCCCGCGCGAGCACGGCGCGCGCCAGACCGCCCTGTTGCTGCTGGGGCTGTGCGGGCGCCGGGCCCGGCGACGGAGGCGGCTGCTGGGCCTGCTGCATCAGCCGCTGGAAGGCGGAAGCCCCCTCCTGGCGCTTCTTGGCCTGGCCCTCGGCGAGCTTCTTCTCCTGGAGGAGGCGCTCGGCCAGGCGCGCTGCTTCGCGATCGTCGTCAACTCGGCTCATGACGTCATTCCAGGGGGATGGGGAGGGCGCAGGTTACTTGCGCTGGCGCGCCAGGAACAAGGCGTTGCCAATCTCCTCCTGGTTCAGTTCCTCACGCTGCTGTCGCTCGTACTTCACCTGCTTCTGCCAGTTCTCTCGGTGCTTCTCGATGGCCTTCAGCTCCTTCGCCGCCTCGGCCATCTCCCGTCGGCGCTGCTCCACCAGCCGTTCAGCCACCTTGACGGCCTCCCGCTGGCGCTCCACCTCCAGCGCCACCTGCGCCTCTTCGTCCTTCAGGCGCTCCTCGAAGCGGTTCATCATGTTCATGCCGTTGATGCCGGCACCCTTGAACATGACCTCCTTCAGGTAGGCGGCCACCTTCGCCTTGCGCTCGCGCTTGCGCTGCTCCAGGTCGTCGATGAGACGCTGGAGCTCCGCCTTCTCCTTCTCCAGCGCCTTGATGGCGGAGGAAAAGGCCTGCTCCGCCTCTTCCTTGGCCCGGGCGCGCATGTCCTGCAGGGCCTGCAACCGGTACGGGGGCATGTTGGCCCCATCCTAACCCGGAATCCCCGCCGCGCACCCCTGGCCAGCGCCTTACTCGTCGAACAGGGCGATCAGCTGCTCCACCGTCTCCTCGAACCCGGAGTTGGAGTGGGTGTCCTGCTTGAGGAAGTCGATGATGGCGTCGTACTTGTCGATGGCCTGATCCGTGCGGGGATCCGTCCCGTACTGGTAGGCCCCCAGGAGGATGAGGTCGCGCTGCTTCTCATACGTGGAGAGCAGTTCTCGCAGCCGTCCCGCCGCCTTCTTGTGGTCCTTGGAGACGATGCCGCTCATCACACGGCTGAGGCTGGCGAGCACGTCCATCGCGGGCCACTGGTTGCGCTCACCCAGGGCACGGTTGAGGATGAAGTGGCCGTCGAGAATACCGCGGACCTCGTCGGCGATGGGCTCTTCCATGTCACCACCGGCCACGAGGCAGGTGTAGATGGCGGTGCACTTGCCCTTCTCCGAGTTGCCCGTGCGCTCCAGGATGCGAGGCAGCATGGAGAACACGCTCGGCGGATAACCCTGACGGGCCGGGGGCTCACCCACGGCGAGGCCAATCTCACGCTGGGCACGCGCCAGACGCGTCACCGTATCCAGCATGAAGAGCACGTTGCCGCCGCGCTCGCGGAAGTACTCGGCGATGGCGGTGGCGACATAGGCCGCGCGCAGACGCACGAGGCTGGGCTGGTCGGAGGTGGCGCACACCAGCACGGAGCGCTTCATGCCCTCCTCGCCCATGGCGTCTTCGATGAACTCACGGACTTCGCGGCCACGCTCGCCGATGAGCGCCACCACACAGAGGTCCGCTTTGGTGTTCCGGGCAATCTGCCCCATCAGCGTGGACTTGCCGACGCCGGAGCCGGCGAAGAGGCCCACGCGCTGGCCCTCCCCCACCGTGAGCAGCCCGTCGATGCAGCGCACCCCCAAGGGCAGTGGCCGCTCGATGCGCTGGCGGGTGAAGGGGTCCGGGCAGTCGCGGTCCACGGACCAGTCGATGAGGCCCTCCTCCGGCAACGGGTGGCCGTCCATGGGCTCGCCGATTCCGTTGAGCACGCGGCCCAGCAGCGCCTCTCCGCACTTGATGCTCAGCGGCTTGCCGGTGGGGATGACCTCGCTGTCCGGACCGATGCCGTGCAGCTCGCCCAGGGGCATGAGCATCACCTCATCCCCCTGGAAGCCCACCACCTCCGCCTTCACCGCGCCGCGGTTGCGGCTCTTGATGAGCACCAGCTCGCCCACGCGGACGTTGGGCACGCTGGCCTTGATGATGAGGCCCGTCAGCTCCGTGACGCGGCCGCGCACGCGCACGACCTGCGCTTCCTTGATGAGGTCGAAGTACCGCGAGAGGTCAATGGCCATGGGCGAGTCCCTCGACGCTCCGGCTCAAGCCGGCCCTTCCTTGCGCGCGGTGTCCGGCAACAGGACGTTCTGGAGCATCTCCAGCTGCGTGGGAAGCTGTGCGTCCACCGTGCCGAACTCCGTCTGGACGATGCAGCCCACGGGGGCCACCTCGGGGTCCTCCTTGATGGCCAGGTCCACCGCGCGGCCGATGAGCTCCATCAGGACCGGCTTCTTCGCGCGGAGCACGGCGGCCGTCTTCGGGTGGACCCGCAGAATCATGGAGCGGGCGCTGCGCAGGTTCTCGATGGCCGCGGCGCACAGCTCCACCATCAGCTCCGGGTCCTTCTCCAGGCTCCGGCCGATGATCTTCTCCGCCACCTTGAGCGACAGCGCGATGACGTCCTGCTCGTGGCCGGTCAGCACCTCCCCCGCCTGCATCTTCGCGCGAAGGATGATTTCGGTGGCCTGCGCCAGGCCTTCCTGACGGCCCTGCTCACGCGTCTTGGCGAGGAGCTCCTCGCGCTCGCGCTGCGCCTCCGCGAGGATGCGCTCCTTCTCGCGCTGCGCCTCCTCCAGGATGGCCGACGCGCCCTGACGGGCCTCGAAGACCTCGGCGTTCATCACCCCCGCGCGGGGAGGCCGCAGCACGGGACGCTCGGGCGCGTGCGCCGGCTCCGCCGTCCCATCACCTCGAATCACCTTGCCGATCGCCATGGGCCGCTCCTTGCGAGCCGGATGCTAGCGCGTTCCGCCCTTGGTTCCACGTCCCCCTGCACCCGGAGGCACAGGACGGTCGGTCCCCGACGGAGAGCGGGGACGCCGCTGGACGGACGTGCCCTCCCCCCGGGGCTTGGGCATGGGCGCCAGGGCCGGCGAGGTGATGGCCCGCCCCACCAGCACCCGGGGGGGACGCTCCGGCTCCTGCTCCGCCTCGGGGGGCTTGGCCCGGCCGCCTCCCTGGGCACCGGATGCGCGCGAGCGGAACACCCGGGAGACCTCCGAGACCTCCTGCTCCGGCTCCGCGGCCCCGAACTTCATCCGGGCGGCCCGGGGAGGCTCCTCCGCCGGACGCTGCTGCCCCCGGGACGCGACGCGGGAGCGCTCATCCGCTGGGCGCGCCTGGACGCGGGAGCCTTCGGCCACACGGGAACGCTCATCTGGGGCTCCGGATTGGACGCGAGAGCCTTCGGCCACGCGTGAGCGCTCGTCTGGGACGTTGGCATGGACGCGCGAGCCCTCCGCCACACGGGAACGCTCATCCGCAGGTCGGGCGTGGACCCGCGAGCCCTCGGCCACGCGCGAGCGTTCGCCCTGGCCTCCAGCCTGAACCCGCGAGCCCTCGGCCACCCGGGAACGCTCGTCGGGCGGACGCGAATGCACCCGGGAACCCTCGGCGACCCGCGCGCGGTCCCGCTCTGACAGCGTGTCGGGGTCCTGGGGGCGAGGCCGTGCGCCGCGCTGCCCCAGCCGAGAAGGCGGCGGACCAATGCGCGCGCCCTCTGGATCCGCGCGAGGCGGACGCGTATCGGGCCCCTCCCCCTCACGGTGAGCCCCCGCGCCGCCCGCGTTCGCGGGCTCACGCCGGGCCGGCATCCGCTGCACCGCGGAGCCATCCTGTCGCTTCGCGGGCGTGGCCACGCGGGACGGCTCACGCGAGGACAACACACCCGCGTTTCGCGCCGCCCGCTCCGCCATGAAGTCCCGCCGGGCCGGCGCTCCCCCGCCCTGGCGAGCCGCCCCCGGGGTCTGCCCCCGCACCGGCGGTCGTGTCGGCACATCCCTGCCAGCAGGCGCCGCCTTGGCAGGTGCGGCCTTGGCAGGTGCCGCCCCACCAGCAGGCGCTGCCCCACCGGGCGCCGCCGCCTTGGCCGCGGGTGGCGCCGCCGCGGCAGCCGCCTTCCGGGCTCCCGGAGGCGGAGGAAGAACCGCGGACTGGCGCGGAGGCGGCGGTGTCGCCAGGCGAACCGGCCGCTCGATGAGGCCACGCGTGGCCAGCCGCTCCAGGTCCATCACGATGTCGGTCCGGCCGCCATCGCCTCGCGCGGTGGGGCGCACGCGCTCCTCGCGCACCCACTTCGCCAGCAGGCTTCCGAACTCACCGCGGTACTTCTCCAGCATGCGCGCGGCGAACTCCGGAGACTGCGCCACGCATGCGCGCGCCAGCCGCTGAGCCCCCGCGCTGCGCAGCGCCACCGAGGGCCGCGTCAGCCCCTCGTGCGGCTCCAACTGCGCCCGGGCATCCTCCTCCGGCAGCTTGCGCGGAGCGTTGGCGGCCACGGCCTTGGTGGCCAGCAGCTTCAAGTCCGGCGGCAGTTGCTCCAGCATGGCCTCGCGCTCCGCGTCCGGAAGGCCCGCCAGCGCCGGCCCCAGCACCCGCGCGCCCAACCGGTCGCACATGGTGAGCAGCTCCCGCTGCTGAAGCTGAAGCACGTCCGCGAACTTGAAGCCCGCGGCCTGCTGCCCAGCGACCTCGCGCGCGAGCAGTTCCTCCAGCTTCCACCGGACGATGTCCAGGACCTGCGGGCGGACTTCGCGGGTCAGCTTCACGCGCGAGGGCGGCAGATGCGCGCGCACCGCCTCCGCCAGCGTGCCCGGCAGCGCGCGCAGCACCACTTCCACCAGCGCGCCCCGCTCACGCTGCAGCAGCGCGGCCAGCCGCTCCGGTTCGGCGCTCCAGAGCTGACCACGGCGGTCCTTCACCAGCCGCTTGATCTCCTGCACCAGCGCGGGAATGCGCTTCTCGCGCGGAACCTGAAGCAGCTCCTGCGCGCGATGACGCAGAAGCGCCCCCTCCTCTTCGGGAAGGTGCTCCAAGGCGCCGAGGCTCTCCTGGCCGCAGAACGTCACGGCCGTCAGGAGCAGCATGCTCTGGCGCTTGTTGAGCGAGGTGAAGAACGAGTCCAAACGTCACCTCGCGGGCCCCACGGGCGCCCGCTGGGAGAAGGAGGGAAGCCCCACCGTGAGGGGCGATGACGTCAAGCCTCGGGAGGACGACCGCGGGTACGCGCTCCAGCGCGCGTGGCAGGGGCGCTGCTGGAGCCGCCGCGCATGAAGGTCCACATCGTCAGGCCCAGCATCGCCAGCACCAACACGAAGGCGCCCGCGAACATCACCTTGAACTGGCTGGCGCTGGCCGCCGTCATGCGCAGCCCCAGCACGTCCTGCAGGCGGCTCTCCGCGTCCGTCTCCGCCGACGGCGGCAGGGCCTGCGTCATCAGCACCGTCACCGCGCTGGCCTTCAGCTCCGGCACCGCGGTGGCCGCGAACTGCTGCACCACGGCGGTGTCGATGGGCGGCTTGCCACCCTCGCCCGGGCGGTACTTGATGAACACCGACGCGGACGGCATCGGCTTGTTCTCCGGCTGCGTGAGGTCGTTGTTCTCCGGAATCATCACGATGGCGCGCGCTTCCAGCACGCCGTCGATCTGATTCAGCGCATTGGAGACCTCGCCGCCCATCGCCTTGAGGAGCATGGCGCGCTCCTCCGTCGCGGTGGGCACCATGCTGCCCTTGGCGAAATGGGCCAGGCCCTTCTCCACCGGCCGCGGCAGCGAATTGAGCTTGAGCAGCTCCGCCGCCTGCGCGGCATCCGCCTTGGGCACGGTGATCATGAACCGCACCTCGTTGCCGCCTTCTTCTTTTTCCTTCTTGGCGTTGATGCCGTTCTTGCTGAGCAGGACGTAGATTTCGTTGGCGTCCGCTTCGCTCAGCGCGTGCTGGAGTTCAATGTGGCAGCCCGTCAGGAAGAGAAGGGCGAGAAGCGAGGCGGCAAACGCGTGCGGTCGGCGAATCATGGGCGGGTCGGAGCTTACTAGGCCCCCGGAAAACGCGGAAGGGCGCCCCCTCCCGCTCGTAGAGGGAGGGACCGCCCTTCTTGAGGCCGCGCCGCCGGGAAACCGGGGTTGGGCCTACACCTGGGTCTTGACGACGTCCTTCAGGCCGGTGGTCGCCTTCTCCACGACCTTGCTCGTCAGGTCCAGCTGCTGCGTGTACTGGTACATGGAGGCCTGGAGCGACAGCAGCTCCGCGTTGGAGAACGCCTTGCCGCTGGAGGCCTGCTTGATGATGTGCTCCAGGTTGACCTGGCCCTTCTCCAGGTCGCCGACGATCTGCGTCATCATGTCGCCCGCCTTGGACGACTTGGACGCCTCGGCCTTGGCCGTCACCGGCTCCGCCGCCTTGGTCGTCACCGACTCCTGGGCGCCGTGCACCTTGTTGAGGGCGGCCTTCTCCGTCTTGTTGACGGACTCCACCTGACGCACGGCATCCGTGCGCTGGGTGGCCTGCGCCGCCTGGGCCTTGTTCACCTGCTGGGCGGCGTCCACCTGACCGGCGCCCTGCGCCTTGTCAGCGAGAACTCCGTCGAACTTCGACGCGCCCTGCTTGTTCGTCTGCTGAGCGCCCTGATCCTGCAGCTTCTGCTGCGCGACCTGCGCCGCGGAGACTCCGGCCATCGGACCCGCCATGTGAGACCCTCCTTGCATCCATCGGAGAAGGAGGAAGCTCCTCCTCCTCGTTCAAGAGTTCCTTGAGCCGGTCGATTGCCCGCGCATGCAGCCGCGAAGCCCAGCTCTTCGACTGCCCTATCTCCGCTCCCGCTTCCTCCAGCGTCCTGCCCTGGAAGTAGTACCCCATCAGGAGCTTGCGCTCCTTCTCCGGAAGCTTCTCGATCGCCGCCCGCACCCGCGTCTTCAGCTGCTCCTGCTCCATCCGGATGTCGACGGGGAGCGACTCGTCGGTGTAACCCGCCGTGTCCGCGCCTTCGATGCTGGTGGCGAAAACCATCGCCAGCCCCGTCACCGCATCCGAGATGTCATTCACATCATCGTCGAATGAGCTGCCGCGGTTGCCTGCTCCGGCCTCACGATCCGAAAGATTTCCCAGATACGCCGCCGCCCGCTCTCCCACATAGGCGTTGCGGGCATCGGAACCACGCAGCACGCCCATCTTCCGAAGCCCGTCGAAGATGGCGCCCTTGATGCGGTAGTGCGCGAAGGTGAGGAAGTTGGCCCCGACCTTCGGGTCGAACCGCTCGGCGGCCTCCAGAAGGCCTATCTGGCCGTAGGCCAGCAGCTCATCCAGCTCCAGCTGGGCATTGAACTGCTTGCGCACGGTCGCCGCCAGCGACCGGACGTAGGGGCCGTACTTCTCGAGGATGACCTGCCTGTCGTCGCCCAGAGCCAAGCGCCGCTCACTCGGCCTTAGACCACAGCCGCTCGAGGACCTGATTCAGCCGCGGATCATCCTGGAGCGCGTCTGCAATCTTGGTGGTGAGGGAGGAAGACTTCATGCGGAGCTTCTCCTTCAGGACTTCGGCGACCAGGGCCTGCGTCGCCTCTTCCTTGCTCTTGAAGCCCCCGTTCTTCAGCTTCCGGGCAATGGCCACCGCCTGGGAGGCCACTGGATCCGCGGCCTGGGGGCCCTGGACATTGCTGGAGCCTACCAGACCCGAGGGCCCGACAAGAGACTCCGTCCGGTCCACCCGGCCACCAAAGCTGGCGCCACCCGCCGGAGCCGCGCCGGCAGGACCCTTCGCGCCACCCGCGCGGCCCTTCCCACCGCCTCGTCCGACACCTCCGACAGCCATCGCCGTGACCTCCGTCCTACGACTTCGCCGGAGGCAGGACTCCCGCCTCCTTGGCCTGGATGAGGGACTGCGCCAGGCGGGCACCGTCCCCGTCCGGATCCAGGTCCATGGCGGCCTTCAGCTCCTTGAGCGCCTCGGGAACCTTCCCCATGAACAGCAGCGCTTCGCCCGCATGCGCCCGCGGGAGCCCGGACTGCGGAGCCAGGCGCTGCGCGACGCGGTAGGCCTGCAGGGCCTTGTCATGACGGCCCTGCGAGAACTCCACGGCGCCCAGCGCCAACTGGGGCACCTCGCTCCGGGGCATCAGCGCGGCCGCCCCGGAGAAGATCTCCTTCGCCTTGTCGAAGTGGCCCATGTCGAGCCACAGGTAACCGGCCTCCAGCAGGACTCTGGCCTGCTGGCGTCCGAGCGGGACGAGGCTGTTCGAAATCTCCGAGGTGTCCGCCATTGACGCTCCCTAGGGCGACAACGCCCGCAGTTAGCGGACGTTGCTGATGGAGTTCTTGATCGTATCGTTCCGCGACTTCATCACGTTCGAGATCGCGGTGAAAGTCTGCGATTCCTGCTGAATGGCGGCCTGCAGGTTCAGGAGCTTGGAGTTCTCCTCGGCCATCTTGTTCAGCGAGAAGTTGCCGTTGACGGTGTCCGTGGTGCTGCCGGTGCCCTGCGCACCCAGACCCAGCGGCGAGCCGGAGCCAGCCACCGCGCCACCCAGACCGCCCGCGACGACACCGCCGCCAGCCGGCGCCACCGCGCCGCCCAGGTTGCCCGCCACCGCGGTGTTCATCACGCCCGCGTACGGCGCGCCCATGCCCGAGCCACCCGTCGAGGAGAACGTGTGCATCGAGGAGACGGCGGCGGAGACGATCTGCCCGCCGGGGACCATGCCCGCCATCGCGCCCACACCCGTGCCCACGGCGCTGGCGGCGCTGTTGAGACCATTGTGAAGCCGCGCGCCGAAACCGGTGTCCGGCGTCTGCCGCGCCGTCGTGACGTTGGTCGAGAGACGAACGTTCGGGCCCATCATGTTGTCGATCTTCGCCATTGCTTCCTCCAGGCGCTGCTTTCAGCGGAAAGGTCAGAGATCATCGATACTCAAGATGCTCTCTCTTGCATTATCGGCGGGGGGCCTCGCCGGTTGCCTAACCCCGGAAAAAAAGAGTCTCCCGGGGAAAAACCACCGTCATTTCCGGCCCTTGCCACCCTTCGATTCGGCGATCAGCCGCTCGCGGGTCTCCACCAGCATCTCCAGCAGCTCCTCCGCGCGGCCAATGGCGGCCTGGGCCTTCTTGCCCTGTTCCACCTTGGGGCCCTTGAGCTCCGTGAGGCCCGTCTTCACCCCATCGAAGAAGCCACGGACCTCTTCCACGGAGGCCGCCTCGAGCAGGGACTCGATGGCGGGAAACGAGGGCGCGGGAAGGTCCTGCGCGGTCTGGGACGGCTTGGCGGTCGGGGGCATTGCGGAGACGGTCTCCTGTCGGGCCACCGGCCGGGCTGGCCAGTGGGCGCTGGGCCCCCGACGGTAAGGGAAAAGCCCCGCTTCCTACAAGGCGCTCCCCTCTTCCCCGGACGCGCGCGGCCCCCGAACCACCGGCCGGAGAGCGAACGGCCATTCCAGCAGGGGGGTGAGCAAGCCCTGTCCAGTTCCACGAGCGCACCTAGGTTCTCTCCAACGGGGGACGTCGCCGCCCCCGCCCACTCACAACAACCACAGGAGAACCTCCATGAAGAAGCTCGTTGGCGTCTTCGCCACCATCGCCATGCTCGGAGCCGGTACCGCCCTGGCCAACAACGATGAGAACAAGCCGAAGGACTCCTCGGCGGCCCAGGGTGGCTCGGGCCAGGTGGGGCAGAGCGAAATCCAGCAGGACACCACCACCATCGAACGCGAGACGACCACCACGCCCACGGAGCCGGGCCAGGGCGGCTCCGGCACCATGGGCCAGCAGGCCAACATGGGTCAGAAGGAGCTCAACGGCCGCGTGGTGAAGGCGGAGAGCGACAAGATCTTCGTCGACATGCATGGCGCGGTGGTCCCCCTGGAGGTCGACCGCAGCACCCGCTTCAGCGACCCGACCCTGAAGAAGGCCAAGGACCTGCGCCCCGGTCAGGAGATTCGCGCCAGCTACGAGGTGAAGGAGACCAAGAACGTCGCCAAGAGCATCTCCCTCTCGGGAACGGGCGGCGCGGGTGACCCGACGCTGACGCCGGACTCGTCCATCAACCAGGACAAAGACATGGGCGGCTCCGGCGTGGACAAGCACGAGGGCACCGGTGGCGCGGGTGACGACAGCACCCTGAACCCGGACACGGGCTCCAATACCTCGCCCGACACGTACTGATGACACACCCTTGGGCATGTCAGACCTGCACCCCATGAAGGGGATTTCGGGGCCCGCAGCCGCGCGTCGGCTGTGGGCCCCGCGCCATGGGACGTGCGCATGGAGGGTTCGCCCCACCCTCCACTCCATACAGTTCATTCAGTATTGACTGAACGAAACCCCGCCGCCTAAAAGCCTGCCCGTCCCCCCGGCTGCCGCGCGCTCCGCACCGCGACGCCCAGCCGGCGAGGCGCGGAGACAGGCATGGTGGAACTGGAGGCCGCCGAACGTCGCTTCATCGAATCGGTGGGGCTGTACTTCGAGCGGCGGGGTGGCACGCGCATCGGCGGGCGCATCTACGCGCTGTTGATGCTTGCGGGCAAACCCCTGTCGAACAAGCGCATCGCCATGCTGCTCAACGTGAGCGCGGCGTCGGTGTCCACCAACCTGCGGGCCTGCACGGACATGGGCCTGGTGGAACCCGCCAGCGTTCCGGGGGACCGGCAGCACTACTACGTCATCCATTCACAGGGCTGGGAAAGCAAGCTGCGCGTCGCCGAGGAGTCCCTGAGCGCCTTCGCCCGCCTCTGCTCCGAGGCCCTCGCGGTTCCGCGTCTCGCTGGAAATCGTAACTTGCGAGAGGCGTCTGCTTTCTGTGATTTCTACAAGGCTGAGCTCACAGGCATCGCCGAGCGGTGGCGCGCAGCGAATGCCCCCCGTCCGCCACGCCCCGTCAAGACTTCGAAAGGACGTACCGCATGAATCCCACCGCTTCGCAGTCCTCCATCGTCTCCATCACGAACGTGACCAAGGACTACACCCTGGGGAAGGTGGTGGTCCCGGCGCTCCGGGGCGTGGACCTGGAGGTCCATGCCGGTGAGTTCATCTCCATCGCCGGGCCCTCCGGCAGCGGCAAGACGACGCTGCTCAACCTCATCGGGTGCGTGGACACCGCCACCGGAGGCGTAGTCCGGGTGGCCGGGCAGGACACCAAGCAGCTCACGGAGCGCCAGCTCACGAACCTGCGCCTCAACACCATTGGCTTCATCTTCCAGAGCTTCAACCTGGTGCAGGTGCTCAGCGTCTTCCAGAACGTGGAGTTCCCCCTGCTGCTCCAGCGCAAGCTGGACAAGGCCCAGCGCCGGGAGCGGGTGATGCAGCTCCTGGAGCAGGTGGGCCTGGCAAACCACGCCAAGCACCGGCCCAACGAGCTGTCCGGCGGCCAGCGTCAGCGCGTGGCCGTGGCGCGCGCGCTCGTCACGCGGCCCCAGCTGGTGCTCGCGGACGAGCCCACGGCCAACCTGGACTCGGTGACGGGCCAGAACATCATCGACCTGATGAAGGAGCTCAACCAGAAGGAGGGCACCACCTTCATCTTCTCCACCCACGACGCGAAGGTGATGAGCCACGCCAACGCGGTGGTGCGGCTGGCGGACGGCAAGTTCCTGGACCGCATCAGCGCCGCCGAGGCCAGCCGCGCCATGGCCTCTGGAGGCCACTGACCATGGGACAACTCCGTTTGCTGCTGCAGGTGGCCTTCCGCAACCTGTTCTCCAGCAAGATCAACCTGCTCATCGGCGGCATCATCTTCTTCGGCACCCTGCTCGTGGTGGTGGGCGGAGCGCTGATGGACAGCATGGACAGCGCGATGAGCCGCAGCATCATCGGCAGCGTCGCGGGCCACATCCAGGTCTACTCGGATGACTCCAAGGACCCGTTGGCCCTCTACGGCAGCATGAGCGGCGAGCCGGACCTGGCCGCGCTGGACGACTTCAGCCAGCTCCGGCCCTTCCTGGAGAAGCACCCCAACGTGAAGACGGTGGTGCCCCTGGGCACCAGCGGCGCCATCGTCACCTCCGGCAACACGGTGGACCTGACGCTGTCGAACCTGCGCGCGCTCTACAAGAAGCGCGACGAGACCGGTGAGACGCCCGAGCTGCGGGAGAGCATCGACAGCGTCAAGGGGCACGTGCGGCAGATGGTCGACCTGATGGCCGACCAGACGGCCAAGAGCGAGCAGGAGCTGGGCGGCGCCCAGAAGGACCCCGCGGAGGTGGAAGCACTCGCCCGGGCGCGCACGGACGCGTTCTGGGACGCCTTCGAGGAGGCCCCGTACAGCGCGCTGGAGCTGCTGGAGAACCGCATCGCCCCGCAGATTCCGGACGGGGACATGCTGGAGCTGCGCTACGCCGGCACGGACCTGGACGCGTTCCAGCGCACCTTCGACCGCATGGAGATCGTGGACGGACAGCCGGTGCCCACCGGGCAGCGAGGCATGCTGCTGTCCAAGTTCTTCTACGAAGAGTTCCTCAAGATGAAGTCGGCGCTCCGGCTGGACCACATCAAGCAGGAGCGGGACCTCAACCAGAAGACCATCGCCACCGACCCGGACCTGCAGCGCTGGGTGAAGGAGAACCAGACGCAGACGCGGGAAATCATCTTCCAGCTGGACCCCGTCAAGACGCGGAAGATGGTGGAGCGGCTGCAGAAGCTGCTGGGCAGCCAGGAGCCCGCGCTGGACAAGCTGCTGACGCAGTTCTTCACCACCGACGACGCCAACTTCGACACCCGCTACGCCCAGTTCTACTCGGAGCTGGCGCCGCTGCTGGAGCTGTACCGGCTGCGCATGGGGGACGTGCTCACCATCACCGCCTTCACGCGCACCGGCTACATGCAGAGCGTCAACGTGAAGGTCTACGGCACCTACCAGTTCAAGGGCCTGGAGAAGTCCGCCATGGCCGGCGCGCTGAGCCTGATGGACCTGATGTCGTTCCGGGACTTGTACGGGTACCTCACCGCGGACAAGAAGGCGGAGCTGGCGGAAATCCAGAAGCAGAGCGGCCTGGAAGCCCTCAGCCGGGACGAGGCCGAGGAGGCCCTCTTCGGAGAGGGCAGCGACAACGAGCTGGTGGCCGAGGCCACGTCCAGCGACGTGGACGACCAGGCCGCCTTCACCGGGGACCAGGGGGCGCTCACGCGCGAGAACCTGCTCCAGCGCGTCTACACCCAGCAGGAAATCGAGCAAGGCGTGGCCCTGAGCGCGGCGGTGATGCTCAAGGACCCGGAGCTGCTGGAACAGACGATGGTGGAGCTGCGGCAGGCGGCGAAGGATGCAGGCCTGAAGCTGCGCGTGGTGTCCTGGCAGGAGGCGGCGGGCATCATCGGGCAGTTCGTGTTGCTCGGGAAGCTGGTGCTCTACTTCGCCGTCTTCATCATCTTCGTGGTGGCGCTGGTCATCATCAACAACGCCATGATGATGGCAACCATGCAGCGCGTGCGCGAGGTGGGGACGATGCGGGCCATTGGCGCGCAGCGCTCCTTCATCCTGGGCATGGTGCTGGTGGAGACGCTGGTGCTGGGGCTCGTGTTCGGCTCGGCCGGCTCACTGGTGGGCAGCGGCATCATGGCCCTGCTCAACAGCGCCGGCATCCCCGCGGGCAATGAAGCGCTCTACTTCTTCTTCTCCGGCCCCCGGCTGTTCCCCACGCTGAGCGCCAGCAACCTGGTGGCGGCGTTCGTGATCGTCCTGGGCGTCTCCGCCATCTCCACCCTCTATCCCGCGTTCCTCGCGACCCGGGTCTCGCCCCTCCAGGCGATGCAGACGGACGAGTGAGAACATGCTCCAGCTCTTCCTCATCGCATTCCGCAACCTCGGCACCCACCGCAGGCGCACCCTGCTGCTGGGCGGCGCCATCGCCAGCGTCACCGCGCTGCTCGTCATCCTCATGGGCCTGTCCACGGGCATGAAGGAGTCGATGCTCCGCTCCGCCACCACGTTGTCCACCGGCCACGTCAACGTGGCCGGCTTCTACAAGGTGACGGCGGGCCAGGCGGCGCCGGTCGTCACGGGCTATCCGGCCATCCTGGAGCAGATCCGCAAGGACGTGCCGGAGCTGGACTTCGCCGTCCAGCGCGGCCGGGGCTGGCTCAAGGTCGTCAGTGAGACGTCCTCCATTCAGGTGGGCGTGGGCGGCATCGACATCCAGTCCGAGCCGGGCCTCCGTCAGGTGCTCCAGATTCGCGCGGGCGCGCTGGACGGCCTGGCCGAGTCCGGCACGGTGCTGCTCTTCGAGAAGCAGGCGAAGAAGCTCAACGTCCAGGTGGGCGAGTCCGTGACGCTGGCCGCCCAGACGCTGCGAGGCGCCAGCAACACGGTGGACGCGCGCGTGGTGGCCATCGCGGCCGACATGGGCATGCTGAGCGACTTCGGCATCTTCGTGCCGTCGGACACGCTGCGCTCGCTGTACCAGTTCAAGAGCGACACCGCGGGCGCGCTGCTGCTCTACCTGAAGGACATCCGGCACGTGCCAGTGGTGCAGGCGCGGCTGCGTCAGACGCTGACGGACGCGGGCCACACGGTGATGGACCACGACCCGCGCGCGTTCTTCATGAAGTTCGAGACCGTCAACCGCGAGGCCTGGACGGGCCAGCGGCTGGACATCACGAACTGGGAGGACGAAATCTCCTTCATCACCTGGACGCTCACCGCGCTCAACAGCCTCACCGGCGTGCTCATCTTCGTGCTGATGGTCATCATCGGCGTGGGCATCATGAATACGCTGTGGATCGCCATCCGGGAGCGCACCCGGGAGATTGGCACCCTGCGCGCCATTGGCATGCAGCGCACCCGCGTGCTGCTGATGTTCGTCTTCGAGGCGCTCCTGCTGGGCCTGCTGGGCACGCTGGCGGGCGCCAGCGCCGGGCTGGTGCTGTGCCTGGCCGTCAATGCCATGGCCGTGCACGTCCCGGAGGTGGTCGCGGTCTTCATCATGTCGGACACGTTGAATCTGGCCGTGCACCCCTCGTCCATCGTGGGTGCCATGGCCTTCATCACCGCGTGCACCACCGCCATCTCGCTCATTCCCTCCTTCCTCGCCGCGCGGCTCAAGCCGGTGACGGCGATGCACCACATCGGGTGACCCTATGCGCCTCAAGAACATGCTGTCCGCCGCGGCGCTGGCCGTGGCGCTGCTGTCCGCCCCGGCCGCCCTGGCCCTGGAGCAGGCCGAGCAGGTGAAGCTCCTGGCCACCATCGACGACCGCCAGCGAAACGGCGGCGACTACAAGGCGATGGTCTACCTGGAGCAGAAGGAGAAGGGGAAGGCGGACCTCGTCTACGAGCTGGTCGTCTACCGCCGCGACGAGGACGACAAGCTGATGATGCTGTTCACCAAGCCCAAGACGGAGGCGGGCAAGGGCTATCTGCGCCTGGACAAGAACCTCTGGAACTACGACCCCAACGTGGGCCGCTGGGAGCGCCGCACCGAGCGCGAGCGCATCGCCGGTACCGACAGCCGCCGTGCGGACTTCGACGAGTCGCGGCTGGCCGAGGAGTATGACCCGTCCTACGAGGGCGAGGCGAAGCTGGGCAAGTACACGGCCCACCTGATGACGCTGAAGGTCAAGCCCGGCGTGGACGTGGCCTACCCCGTCCTCAAGGTCTGGGTGGACAAGGTCTCCGGCAACATCCTCAAGCAGGAGGAATACGCCCTGTCCGGCCGGAAGATGCGCACGGCGCTCTACCCCCGCTGGAAGAAGATGTTCAGCGAGTCCAAGAAGGGCGACGTCTGGATTCCGGAGGAGATGCGCATCTACGACGAAATCGAGAAGGGGAACTCCACCACCATCCTCGTCAAGACAGTGGACCTGCGTCCGCTGGAAGCCAACCTCTTCACCAAGGCGTGGCTCGAGAGCAAGAGCCGATGACCCCGCGCACGCTCACCCTGGCCGCGGCGCTGTCCGCGGCCCTCACCGGTACGCCCACGTGGGCCCAGTCCGAGGAGCGGCCCGACGAGGACGCGCTCTTCGGAGGCGGGCAGGAGGAGACGCCCACGGAGGCACCCGCGGGCGAGGACTCAGGCCGGCCTGACGAGGATGCGCTCTTCGGCGGTGACGGCTCGGCGCCAGCGGCGGACGTGGACCCTGGCACCACCGGTGGCGCCACGGAGCGGCAGCCGCCGCTGACCGCGCCTGAGGAGGACCGGGACGCGGACGTGTTGAACGGCCCTGCGACCCGGAGCGCCTTCGACACCGAGGACGTGGTGGACGATCCGCTGAAGATTGGCGGTCAGTTCTACCTGCGCGGCTTCATGGCGGGCAGCGAGAACACCTCGCTCCGCCAGACGTCCTTCTCCGCCCCCACGCTGGTGGACGGCTACCTCGACGCGCGCCCGTCCGACCGGATCCGTGGCTTCGTCGTGGGACGCCTGAACTACGACCCCGCCATCCCGCCCCGGACCACGCCGGACGCCCCGGCGAACCCGCGCGTGCTGCTGGACCAGGCGTGGCTGCGCTTCGACCTGGAGCGCACGGTGTTCTTCACCGTGGGCAAGCAGCACGTGAAGTGGGGCACCGGGCAGATCTGGAACCCCACGGACTTCCTGTCGCCCCAGCGGAGAGACCCGCTGGCCTTCGTGGACCTGCGCACGGGCGTGTCCATGCTGAAGGTGCACGTGCCCTGGGAGTCCAAGGGCTGGAACGTGTACGGCATCCTCGTCATGGATGACCTGGGCACGGACGTGGGCGCCATCACCGACCCGAGCGGAAGTCCCACGTCGCAGGCCGGCGGCAGCGACCCGGTCAACCGGCTGGGCCGCCTGGGCGGCGCGCTGCGCGCGGAAGTCCTGCTGGGGCCCGCGGAGCTGGGCGCCAGCGCCGTGGCGCAGAATGGACGCAAGCCCCGCTTCGGGCTCGACGTGTCCTCACCGCTGGGGCCGCTGGACGTCTACGCCGAGGTTGCGCTGAAGGAAGGCACGGACCGGCCGCTGTACCGCATTCCGGAAGGGACGACGCTCGAGGACATCGCGCAGAACGGCGTCCAGGTGGAGGCGTACATTCCCTCGGGGCTCACGCCGCAGATGACGGCGGGCGCGAACTACAGCTTCCCCTATGGGGAGAACGACCTGGCCGTGCTGGGTGTGGAGTACTTCTTCAACTCCACGGGCTACACCGGCTCGTTCGGGTATCCGTACCTGCTGCTGAAGGACGCCTTCAACCCGCTCTACCTGGGACGGCATTACGGCGCCGCGTACCTCTTCCTGGACCGGCCTGGTCCCCTGGAGCGGACGTCCTTCAACCTGTTCACGCTGGGCAACCTGTCGGACCGCTCGTTCACCACGCGGCTCAACGTGATGCACCGGGCGCTCACGTATCTCACGGTGGAGGCGTACGGTTCGGTGAACTACGGACGGCGCGGCGGTGAGTTCCGGCTCGCCGTTGATGTACCGGAGGGGCTCGTCGTGGACGGGCAGCCGATTCCGGCCTTCTCCATCCCCGCGCCGACGTTCCAACTGGGAGCGGGGCTCCGCATCAGCCTCTGAGTCCGTCGACTCGCCCTGAGGTGCCCGAGGGCCGTGCTCCCCTGCTTCCGGGAGCGCGGCCCTGGGTGTTTTCAGGGCTTGAGCAGGCCGTTTCGGGGACGCCCGCCCCGCGAGCGGCCCGCCGGGCGCCGTACAGGCAGTTGGGGTGTCCGAGGGCGGACGGATGGACAGATTTCCGCCATGCCCCTTTGGATTGCCATCGCTGCAGGGTTGGGCCTCGGCCAGTTGCCGGACACGCCGGTCATGATTCCTCCCGAGGACCCTTCCATCCGGGACCCGGCCGCAGCGGCGCTCCAGGACGCGAACCAGCAGGCGGCGGAAGAGATTGAAGGACGGAGGCCCCCGGCGGGCTACGTCTATGAGGCGCCGGAGGATGCGTCACCGCGCGACTTCGTGCTGACGCCCGTCCTGCCCGACGGCGCGCCACCGCCGATGGCGGGGCAGGTCGCCGCCGAGGAGGCCGCGCAGCGCTACGAGCCGGTTCCCTCGCCACTGGAGGCGCTGCAACAGGAGCAGGCCGCGATGGGTGGGAGCGGACAGCAGCCGGAGGGTGACGGCACCTCGACGGGCCAGGACACCACGGGTGGGACGACGAACGGTGCGGGTGGTTCAGGGGTGACGGGGCAGGACGTGAGTGGAACCGGCGGCACTGGCACTGGCGGACAGCAGGACGTGCGTGGAACCGGCGGCACAGGCACCGGCGGACAGCAGGACGTGCGTGGAACCGGCGGCACAGGCACCGGCGGACAGCAGGACGTGCGTGGAGCCGGCACGAGCATCGGCAACACTGGCACGGGTGGCACCGGCACGAGCATCGGCAACACTGGCACGGGTGGCGCCGGAACGACGGGCTCGCAAGACGGCAGCGGAGCGCCCCCTGAGAACGCCGTCCCCGCGGAACAGCAGAACCTCGGCGACACAGGCGCGACCGGCGCTCAGGCGGCACCCCAGCAGGGAACCCCCACGGGCCAGAGCGGCACAGGCACGACCAGCGCAGTCCCCTCCCCTGCCCCCGCGACGCCGGCCTTCATTGGCGGCTCCGAGCCCATCGGCCGCTCGGAACCCATTGGCCGCTCGGAACCCATCGGCCGCTCCGAGCCCATTGGCACACCGCCCACCGTAGCGCCCGTGAACAACCCGATGGGCACTGGCGGCGCAGGAACGCAGAACACGACTCAGCCGACGCCCACGCAGCAGATGGAACAACTGCGTGAGCGGATGAAGCAGCTCGAAGCCCAGCTCAACGAGCGCGACGCCGACCTCACCGTGCGGAACCAGGCCGTCCAGCTCCAGGTGGACACCTACGGTGACCGCGCGGTCGACGTGGAGCAGGCGCGACAGGACCGGCTGGCCCAGATTCAGACCGCCAGTCAGTGGATGCTCGCGGCGGACACGGCGCTGGAACAGGGTGAGCTGGACGTCGTCAATGCGCTCGATACCGCCGACAACGCCTTCGTCGACTTGCGTGACAGCGCGGAGGAGGACGGCCAGGGCACTGTCGTCGTCCACGCGGAGCGCCTGCGTGCGCTGCTCAATCTCGCCCGGAACTTCGTCAACAACCGCGACGGCTACAATGCCCGGCTCGCCCTCCAGGAGGCAGGTGTCCAGCTGAACATCCTCCGCGCCGCCAACCTCGAGCGGCAGGCCACCGGCAACGTCCTGCTCAATCCGTGAACGACGGCGTCGCCCCCACAGGGGGGCTCTGCGGACGGGCGATGAGGTAGCCCTGCACGAAGTCCACCCCGTGCGCGCGGACCCAGCGCAGCTCCTCGTGCGTCTCGATGCCCTCCGCCACCGTGCGGATGCCCAGCGTCCGCGCAATCTCCAGGAGCTTCCCTACGATGGAGCCCTTGTACGGGTCCAGGTGGACGTCACGCACCAGCTCCATGTCCAGCTTGATGATGTCGGGACGCAGCCGGTGGATGAGGTTCAGTGACGAGAAGCCCGCGCCCAGGTCGTCCAGCGCCACCTGGAAACCCGACTTGCGATAGAAGTCCACGATGCCGCGCAGATGCTCCGCGTCCGCCGTCTGGTCCGTCTCGATGATTTCGAACACCACCCGCTCCGGCGGAATGCCCGCCGCGTGGATGGCCTCCACCGTGGAGCGAAGACAGAACGTGGCGTCGTAGATGGCCGTGGGCGTGAAGTTGATGAAGAGGTGCGTGTCCAGCCCGTGCCTCACCGCCTGCCGGATGGCCGTGGTACGCGCCGCCAGGTCCAGTTGGAACAGCAGGTCCGCCTCGCGCGCCGTCTGCATCATCCGTCCGGGCAGCACCAGCGTTCCGTCCGGCTCCAGGCCTCGCATCAACGCCTCGTGCGCGAAGATGCAGCGGGTGTCCCGCGCATGGACGATGGGCTGGAAGTGCGTGGTGAGCCGCTCCTCGGAGAGCAAATCCACCAGCCACCCCGCGCGCGTCCGCGTGACGAGCCGCTGGAGTGAGCCCACCCGGGGATAGTCACCCAGCCCGGGCTCCGCCGCCCCCGGCATGAACAGCGCCCGGGTGGCCCGCGCCTCCTCCTGCGTGAGCGCGGCCAACAGGTCCGATGCCAGAGACGACAGCGCCGCCTCCGGCACCCACACCTCGACGCACTGGGCTTCGGCGCGCACCTGGACCTCGTGCCGCGCCTCCCGGAGGTAGGACAGCAGCCGGCCCTGGCTGTGCCCCACCGGGCTCCACAGGAACAGACGCCCGGCGCCCTCCGCGATGGGAGGAAGCGTCTGGCACCTGCCGCAGGACCGCGTCGGGGTGTCGCTCATCCAGACAGCCTACTCCGTCGTCTCGCGGAAGATGAGCAGGCCTCGCGAGGAATCCGTCGCGTACACGAATCCGTCGCCCGGCACGTGCACCTTGCTCAGGCCTTCGAGGAACACGACGCCGTGGCCCGCATCCGTCTCCCGCCAGGTGTTGTAGTAACCCACCTGCTGGGGCGAGCCGGGGACGGACACGTCCACGATGCGCAGGCCATCCTGACCATAGGCCAGGTAGACCTTCGTCCCGGAGAACGCCACCGAGCGGATGGACACCTCCGGGCGCGTCCGGAACTCACCCGTCCGGGCCACCGTGGCCGGCGCGCTCACGTCCAGCACGCTCAGGTGCGCGCCCCAGTCCTCGCCCGCGTCGAATGCGTAGACGCGGTCTCCCACCATGCCGACCGCCGTGGCGGCCGACGTGCCGTTGGCGAAGCGGCCCAACAGCTTCGGGCTCGCCGGGGTGGTGACGTCCGAGACGGTCATTCCGAAGGACCAGTTGCTCACGTAGAGCCGGCCGCCCATCGCCGCGACGTGCAGGGGCACCTCCCCCGCCAGGGGCTCCGCGCCCTCGACGAAGTACCGCTTGAGCTGCTTCGGCTCCGCGGGCGTGGCGACGTCGTAGACGTACACCTCCGCGTTGGGCGCGGGCGACGCCGCGTACAGGACGTTTCCGTCCAGCGCGAGGGAGTTCACCTCCACCACGGACTCGGGCACGGAGCGCAGGCGGACAGGTATCGCCGGGTTGGTGATGTCGAACACGGCGATGCCGCTGCGGCGGCTGGCCACATAGAGCGTGTTCCCGTTCACCAGCGCGTCCGTGTAGTAGTCGTTGGACAGCTCGTACTGGCGGACCTGGCGCGGCTGCGAGGGGTCGCTCAGGTCGAAGGTGATGAGGCCCTTGGCCCCCGCCGTCACGTAGGCGTGGCCATGGGCCACCGCGACATTCGTGGCCGTGGCCTCGTTCAGCTTCACCTCGCCGACCAGCTCCACGCCGGACGCCTCTGCTTCACCCGCGCGGCGGCCCAGCCGGATGGCCTCGAAGGTGCCCTTCATGTCCGCGGTGCCATTGGCGCAACGCCGGAAGATGCCGGACATCTGCCCGGGCCCGGACGAGGAACACCCGGCGACGGCGAAGCGCATCGTCACGTTGTTGGCGCCCTGGAACTCGCTGGCCAGGAAGAACGACTCCGGGGTGCTCTGCCGCTCCGTGGCGGCGAGGCCCATCAGCATCTGGGTGTTGTTGCCCCCTCCCGACAACCTCATGGCGGCCGCGGCTCCGGAACCGTCGTTGAGGTTGATGTTGAGGTTCCAGATGCCCTCGGGCTGTACGGCGGAGAGGCTTGAAAGCTGGCAGGCCGACACATCGATGGCCTCGACCTGACACTCCGCCTTGGGAACGGACGGATTGTCATTGCCGCAAGCGGTGGCGAGCGCCAGGGTGCTGGTGAGTGCGAGGAGGCGTTTCATGCCCCCATGCATATCATCCGGCGCCAGCACCCGACGAAACAGCGCGCTCCCCCGGCCTCCGAGGGGGCGATGCCCACTGCCCGTCAAGTAAACGGAAAGAAATCGTCGGGGCGCTTGTATACCGGGACCGCTGGGAGGCAGCCTCCCCAGCAGGTGTAGTCTCGCCGGTACCCCACCCACAGAGGTGCCTTCAGTGAACCCCCGTCCCCTCGCCGCAGCCCTGCTCGTCGTGCTCTTCCCGGGGCTCGCGCTTGCCCAGTTCTACGTCGTGCCCCGAAGACCCGGGAAAACGGCGGTGAACAGCTACGAATTCGAGTGGCGACACACGGACATCCTCGTCGGACCGGGGGCCACGGGTCTGGCGGAACCTCCCGAGCGGACCGCGCACGAACAACCACCGGAGAGTCCAGGCGGCGCCAACCCGGGCGCGCCCACCCCCTCGCCGGACCAGGGCGACACGAAGGCGCCTCCCACCGGTCCGCCCTCGGAGTCCACGGGCGGCACGTCCGAGCCCCAGTCCCAGACGGGGCTGCCCGGCAGCACGCCGGTGGTGCTCGGGGGGGCGACCGACGCGGGCGTACCCCCTTTGACGACGGGTGAAGACGGGGGCGTCCCGGAGAGTGGCCTGGCGGCCGTCGACGGGGGAGCGGAGGACGGCGGTGCCCTGGCCGCGGCCGATGCGGGGACGACGGACAGCGGTGCCCTGGCCGCGGCCGATGCAGGGACGGCGGATGGCGGCACGCTCGCGGCCGGTGGTACCGACGGCGGCGAGCAGGACGCGGGCGCCACCTACCTGATGGCCAGCGACGCCGATGACGACGGCGGGACGGTGCTGGGCGGCGGCCAGTCGGTGTTCGCGGGCGCGGACGGCGGCTTCAACTACACCTACGCGAAGTCGCTGGGGGACAAGTCGGGCGGGGTGCGCTTCTACTTCTATGAGCGTGAGCGCATGGTGGCCGAGCGCGCCGCGCCGCTCATCGAGGAGGCCTACCGGTATCTGGTGGACCAGTTCAAGTACGTCCCCACCAAGACGTTCCCGTACATCCTCTACAGCAGCTACCAGGAGTTCCTGCAGACCAACCTCTTCGCCGTGTCCGAGGGCACGCTCGGCCTCACCAGCACCGGCGAGGACCTGAAGCTGACGCTGCCGTACCTGGGCGACCACCGCCTCTTCGAGGAGGTCAGCACCCACGAGCTGGCGCACCAGTTCACCATCCAGAAGGTCCGCACCGTGGCCGAGCAGGCCAAGATGTTCGGCGACCCGCTGCAGGCCATTCCGCTGTGGTTCATCGAAGGCCTCGCCGAGTTCTACGCCAAGCGCGGCATGGACCCGGAAGCGGAGATGTTGGTGCGGGACCTGCTGGTGAACCCGGACCTCTTCAAGGGCTACGCCTTCCTCGACTTCTTCTCCCCCGGGCCCTACGGCTACCTGTGGATCTACAAGGTGGGCCAGGTCCGCGTGTCCTTCCTCGAAGAGGAGTACGGCGCCGGTTTCATCCAGCGCGTGCTGGAGGAGTCGCCGCGGCTGTCGGGTGGCTCGCGCGATTCACCGTCGCTCAAGTTCGAGGAGCTGCTGGAGCGGCTCACCGGCGACAACCCCAAGCGCATCTCCGCGCGGTTCGAGAACTGGCTGAAGCGCCGGGCCTTCAAGACGTACCTGGCGTCCGAGCAGTCCGCGCCGGCGCTGGACCTGCTCGACAAGGCGCCCGGCTACACCACCGCCATGGCGTCTTCCCCGTCGGGCAACGTGCTGGGGCTGCGCACCATCGTCCCGGAGACGGGTGAGAGCCGGCTGTACCTCATGGATCCGCGCGTGCCGGACAAGACGGTGAAGGTCACGGGTGATGGCGTGCCGGGCGTGGAGTCATTGCACCCCATCTCCGGACGCAGCTTCGCGCTGACGAACGACAAGCTGGCCTTCATCGCCGAAATCACCGGGCGCGACGTCATCTACGTGCAGGACTACACGCACAAGTCGGAGCGGCGCGGCGCGGACGTGCTGGTGCGCCGCAACGCCATCCGGACCGGCATCGACCGGGAGGTGGGCCTGGTGGTCGACCTGAGCCTGGGCGGACGCACCGCGTACCGCATCGACCGGCACGGGTTGCTCGCCGCGTACTCGCCGGCCTTCTCGCCCGACGGCCGGTGGGTGGCCTTCATCGGCATCAACGACGCGGGTCTGCGGGACATCTACGCCATCGACCTGCAGGCGGGCCCGGACGCCCCGCCGCTGCAGCTCACCGACGACGTGTTCTCCGAGCGAGAGGTGACATGGGGGCCCTCGGGCATCGTCTTCACGTCGGACGCGACGTCCCACCGCCAGTTCAACCTCTTCCGGGTGCGTCCGGACGCGCCCCGGCAGGTGGAGCGCCTCACCAGCGAGGAGCGGGACCACACGGCCCCGGTGGCCCTGGCGGACGGACGCCTCTTCTTCACCGCCTTCAACAACAGCAGCTCCGATTTGCATGAGCTGACGAAGGACGGCCGCATCGTGCGGCGCACGGACCTGACGACGGGCGTCTTCGAGCCCGGCCCCGGCCCGGACGGCAGCCTGTGGATGCTGTTCCACGTCTCCGGTGAGCGCCGGCCCGCGGTGCTGCGCCCGCCGCGCATGCTGTCGCTGGACGTCCCCGCCGAACCGCCGCCGGAGCCGCCCAACCCGCTGGCGGTGCGGCCCCTCACGGACGCGCAGAACTACGAGCCCTTCACCCGGCAGAACCTGGAGTTCGGTCCCTTCTTCGGCTTCGCGGGCGCGGGCGGCGGCGGCTTCGTGGGCCAGCTTTTCGCGGCGGCCAGTGACCGCATGAAGGACCACCAGTTCCTGCTCACCCTGGCGGTGTACGGCAGCTTCGACCTGACGGACGGCTACCTGCTCTACGTCAACGACAAGTCACGCACGACGTGGGGTGGCGGCATCTTCCAGTCCCTGCGCTTCCGCGTGGACCGCACCTTCGAAGGTGAAGAGGGCGCGCAGAATGCCTTCTTCACGTCGGGTGAGCGCTTCTTCGGCGCGCTCGGCAGCGTGCGCTACCCGCTGAGCACCTTCCTGTTCGTGCAGGGTGACCTGGCCATTGGTGGCACCCGGTACTTCCTGGACGACTACACGGAGTTCGAGCTGTTCTTCCCCGAGCGCAACGCGGCCAACCGGGAGCTGCTGACGGCCTGGAACGCGCGCAACCGCGCCATCCGCTTCCAGACGGAGCTGAGC
Source organism: Myxococcus virescens (assembly GCF_900101905.1). Taxonomy (NCBI): domain Bacteria; kingdom Pseudomonadati; phylum Myxococcota; class Myxococcia; order Myxococcales; family Myxococcaceae; genus Myxococcus; species Myxococcus virescens. Next base: position 483,664 of record NZ_FNAJ01000003.1, read on the forward strand.
GGGCAGATTGGCTACGACAGCCTGAAGTACCACTACGCCACCGGCCCGCTGTCGGGCAGCGCGGCCATGCTGGAGACGACGGTGGGCGTGCAGCCCTTCGACAACCAGGCCTACGGCAACGTGCGCGTGGACGCGGAGCGCTACTTCCCCATCTATGGCCGCGCCAACATCTTCATCCGCGGCGGCCTGGGCACCACGCTGGGAGGCCGGTACGCGCGCTCCTACTTCCTGTCTTCGTTCGACACGCTGCGCGGCGTGAACTTCGGCGACATCCAGTGGCTGCTCGGCCGGCACTACGTCTACTCCACGCTGGAGGCGCAGCTGCCGCTCAACGACATCATCCGGGTGGCCTTCCTCAGCGACCTGGAAGCGATTGCCGCCATCGACGCGGGCGGCGTCGGCGAGGGCCGGGATGACCTGTGGAACCACCGCGTGGTGAACGGCGTCGTCGGGTTCAACCTCGCGCTGGGCCCCCTGCTGCTGCGCCTGCACTTCGCCCGGCCGTTCGACGTCGGCGCCGCTGCCGGCCGGCCGGACCCGGGCTGGGTGACGAACTTCTCGCTGGGCATCGCCGGCCTCAATGGCTTCTTCGACCAGGCGAACACCGGGAAGAGCGTCGGCCCATCGCCGACGCCCATGTCCCCGGCCCTGATGCCCTCCCTGGGAGGCGGCTACACCGCGCCGCGCCGCTGAGGCGGCGTCAGGACTGCGCGGCGACGAGGGCGGCGTTGGCGCGGGCCATGGGCCCGCCCTCCATGGGAATGCGCTCGAAGTCGCCGCGCAGCGCCTTGATGGCGAACTTCTCCAGGTCGATTTCCCGGCGGGTGCGCACGCCAAGCACGCGCAGCAGCTCGGACAGGGGGCTGAAGCCGGACACGCTGTGCTGGAGCAGCATGCCCCCCGCCACCGCGGTGAGCCCCCACCAGCGTCCGCCGTCCCGCCGGCTCAGCAGCAGGCCCAGCAGGCCCAGGGCCGACGTGCCCACGGCGAGGGCGCGGTTGATGTCCCACTCGCGCTCCAGCCGGGCGAGGTAGCGCGTCATCTCCGCGCGGTCCCCCTTCTCCGCCATGTATCGGACGCAGCGCTCCACGTGCTCGTCGATGCGCCGGTTCACCACCAGCGGCGTGTGGACACGCACGGTGTCTGACGACGTCTGGTTCCACGATTCCATATGAGGCCCTCTCTCCCTGACGCGGCGCGCCCCCTCTTCTCTTGAAGCTAGGACCGCCGCCGCCCCCCGTGCACAGCCCACGCGGGGAAAGGGGCCCCGTTCCGCCCGGCCGCCTGCCCCGCCAGGGGCCCCTTCGCGTCCCATTCCCTCCAGGGTGGGACAAGCAGCCAGGTTGGGTAATCCGTTTCCCTTGCACGCGACGGTGGGGGCCTGCGTGCCGGCTCAAGCGTTCGCTCTCCACCAAAAAGGGGCCCTGGAGGCGGGCACAACCGTTGCTTTGCGCCGGGGTTGATGACTCCTTCTCGATTGCTGCTGTGCCTGCCGCTGCTGAGCCTGTGGGCGTGTGATGGACTCCAGGCGGAGCGGCCACCGCTCCTCCAGGACCCTCCGGGTGTGGACAATCCGCAAACGCCCCCTGGCGAGGAGGAGCCGCCGCCGACGCAGCCGCCACCGGTGGACCCGCCTCCCGTCGACCCACCGCCGGTGGATCCGCCTCCGGAGCCGCCACCGCCCGTGCCGGAGACGGAGCGGCCCTTTGTGATGCCGCCCGTGCAGACGTCGGTGCCGCAATACGAGCTCATCATCCCCGAAGAGACGATGCGGATGTTCGAGGCGGACCCTTGGACGCCGGAGCAGGACGGCCTCTTCAAGGCGAACGGGACGACGTACCGCGTGCAGGTGCGCCTGCGGGGCGCCTCCGCGCGCTTCTTCCCGAAGAAGAGCTGGAACGTGAGCTTCGAGGACGGCGTGCGCTTCGAGGGGAGGACGTCACTCAACCTCGTGGCCGAGTACGCGGACGCGACGCTGCTGGCGGAGAAGATTGCCTTCGACCTGCTGGAGGCCATGCGCGTCCCCGCGTCGAAGGGCACGCTGGTGCGGCTCAACGTCAACGGCGTGTACCAGGGCGTGTTCCTGGAAATCGAGCAGGTGAACAAGGCCTTCCTGCGGGCGCACGCCTATGCCGACACGGATGGAACCATCTACCGGTGTGGCTGGAAGGACTGCGAATTCAAGATGGTGAAGGTGCCGTACCAGGGTGACTGGGCGAAGAAGACGAACGAGTCCCAGCCGGACGACAAGCTCTGGGAGATGGTGGGCGCCATCAACCACACACCCGAGCCCCAGTTCGTCAGCGAAATGGAGAAGCGCTTCGAGCTGGAGCACTACCTGCGCGCCATGGTGATGGACGCGCTCATGTCCAACAACTACGTGGAGGACTCGGAGAGCTACTTCATCTACGACCGCGCGGTGGCGAAGTGGTCCTACGTCCCGTGGGACCTCAACAACGTGGACTCGCGCTGGTGGTACCCCATCAGCGTGGAGGACATGAGCCAGAGCACCAGCAACATGCGCCACCCGCTGTTCGGCTTCACCCTCATCGACGCCTGGGTGGCGAAGATGTACGAGCAGCGCAAGCTGGAGACGGCCTCGTACCCCGGCTACCTGCCGGTGTTCTCCAACCTGGCCACCCGCGTGGTGATGAACCCCGTGCTGCGCGAGCGGCTGGAGGCGCGGCTGGACAAGGCGATGGAGGAGCTCTTCACCAGCGAGGTGATGGACGCGCACATCGACAAGCTGCACGCGCTCATCGACCCGCACATGCGTGACGACCCCTTCATGGACTACGGCCGCTTCACCGCGGGCCGCTCCTACCTGAAGCGCTACGTGCGCGAGCGCCGCAACTTCATCTTCAAGGAACTGGAGCGGCTCGCGCAGCAGCAACCCACGCTGGTGCTGGAGGCCGTCCACCCGCGTGAAGGCTGGGTGGAGGTGGGCAACCGCACGTCGGCGCCCCTGTCCCTGGCGGGCATGGTGCTGACGACGCAGCTGCGCATCAGCCTGGCGCAGAGCCCCGGCCACCTGCCCACGCAGGTGCGTGCCCCCATCGGCGCGGTGCTGCCGGCGCTGACGGTGGCCCCGGGACAGCGCGTCCGCCTCAACGCCGCGCAGCTGGGCATCCAGATGCCCGCCCAAGGCGAGATTGGCCTCTTCGACGGGCGCTCCGTGGTGGGCGTGAAGGACCTGCTCTTCTACGGCGACCTGGGCGTGGGCAAGCGCTACGAGCGCGGCGCGCGGGGCTGGGAAGTGCGCTGAGCGCGGCGGCCAGCCACTCCTGAGCGCGGCGCGCCTGTCCTCGGGGGCGCCGCGCTGCGTTTCAGGGCCGCATGCGGACCTCCAGCGTCCGCTTCGCGCTCAGTCCCCGGTCGTCAGTGACGAGAATCTCGTGGGAGCCCACGGACGGCGTCCACCACACGCGCTCATCGGCGCGCGCCGTCCCCAGCAGGGCCCCGTCCACGAACCACGTCAGTGCCCGCTCGTGTGAGGCCTCCGCCTCCAGCGGCACCTCCTGCTGTGAGGCCGGGACACCGGGAATCAGCACGGCCACATGTCCCGGCGCGGGGGAGACAATGGACGGGGCCGTGCGCGCGCCCCCGGGCTCGCAGCCAGGCGCGGCGGCGGGCGGCTCCGGCAGGCGCCGGTGCTGCTCCTCCAGCCAGCGGCGGATGGTGGCCGGCCACGTCACATACACCCGCGTCTCCGTCTTCCGCCCCGTCCGGCACATGGGCCCCACCGACAGCCCCGTGGCCACGTCCACCTCCACGTGCTGGTGGTACGGGCACCGCGCGGTGGGCACCGCCGAGCGCCGCGCGTAGACGTGCTTGCGCTGCACGCAGGCGTCCGTCGGCAGGTGGCCCGAATAGGCGCAGACCTCCACCACGGCCAGGTCATCGGGCGGATTCACGCTCTCGTCCGGCAGGTTGAGGCCGCGCGGGCCCACGCCCTCCAGGATGTCGAACAACACCGGCCCCGCCGCGTCAGCACCCACCAGGTGCACGCTGGGCGTGTGATTGAAGTTCCCCAGCCAGACGACCGCCGTGTGCCGCAGCCCCGAGCCCGCCGCCCACGCGTCGCGGTGGCCAAAGCTGGTCCCTGTCTTCCAGTGCACGCGCGCCGGCATGCCCGTCAGCCGACGGCGGGCCGGGAAGTCCGGCCGGTCCCTCAGCGACAGTGCCTGGCGCGTCAGCCAGGCCGCGCCAGGGGACAGCACCTCCACCGGCGCGGCCGCCTTCTCGTCCAGCAGAAGCCGCAGCGGCGGCGCGCGTCCATCCCCCGCCAGCGCGACGTAGACACCCGCGAGCTCCAGCGGCGTCAGCTCGATGCCGCCCACCGCCGCGGAAAGGCCGTAGTACCCGGGCTCCTGCACCAGGCTCGTGACTCCCGCCGCTTGCAGGGCGCCCAGGAAGCGCTCCACCCCCACGCGCTCCAAGAGCCGCACGAAGGGCATGTTGAGCGACTGGGACAGCGCGTACTCCAGGCGCACCAAACCCTGGAAGCGGCCGTCGAAGTTGCGCGGCGCATAGCCGCCGTAGGCCGTGGGCACGTCCGCCACCAGCTGCTCCGGCCCCACCATTCCCAGGTCGATGCCCATGGCATACAGCAGGGGCTTGAGCGCCGAGCCCGGCGAGCGCGGCGTGGCGAAGCCGATAATCTGCCCGCCGTGCTTCTGGTCGAAGAAGTCGAAGTTGCCCACCAGCGCGAGCACCTCCGCCTGCTGCCGGTCCACCACCACCGCCGTCCCGTTGTAGATGCCTCGCGGCGCCAGGCCCACCGCCGCGTCCCGCATCAACCGCTCCACCATCCGCTGCGTGCCGGCGTCCAGCGTGGTGCGCAGCCGGGCATGCTCCGGCCGCTGCGTGCGCAGCCACACCGCCACGTGTGGCGCCTCACGGGGAAAGGGCTTCAGGTCCGTGGGCACAGGCGTGTCGCGCACCTCGCGCAGCACCGTCTCCGCCGACACGCGGGCCGCCTCGGGCCCTCGGGGAAGCGCCTCCACGTCCAGCAGCCTTCGCGCCACGCCGTCCCGCGCCGACTTCAACCGGGCCGTGTTCTGCGCCGTGGGGAAGCGCCGGTTCGGGTTCTGCGGCACCGCCAGCAGCGTGGCAATCTCCGCGGGGCTCAGGTTCGCCGCCGTGTGGCCGAAGTACGTCAGCGCGGCCGCCTCCACGCCTTCGACGTTGCGCCCGTACGGGACGAACTGGAGATAGGCCGCGAGCACCTCCTGCTTGGTCAGCCGCACCTCCAGCTGCATCGCCCGGAAGGACTCGATGACTTTCGACGTGAAGGTGCGGGGCCGCGGCTCCAACACGCGGACCAACTGCATCGTCAAGGTCGAGGCGCCGGACACCCGCCGCCCCGTGGACAGGTTGCGTGTCGCCGCGCGCAGCACCGCCAGCGGGTCCACGCCCGGGTGGTGGAAGAAGCGCTTGTCCTCCAGGGCCAGCAGGGCCTGGACGTAGTCGGGGTCCACGCGCTCCAGTTGCGTGGGGATGCGCCAGCGCTCGTCCGGGGCCAGGAAGACGTGGGCCGGCGTGCCGTCCCGGTACTCCATCACCACCGATGCGGGCGCGAAGAGACGGGCAGGCAGGGGTACGCGCCAGGCGGCCACCCACGCGGCCACCGCGAGGCCTGACAACCCCAGGCCGACGAACAAGAGCTTCCGGGTGATTCGACGGGCACGGCTCATGAGACGGTGAATCCCAGGCATATACTCCGCGCAATGAATGCCTTTGAAATCGACGCCATCCTGACGTCCATTCTCGACGACCGGCGGCTGACCCCTACCGAGCGGCAGGCGTTGCAGTCCGTCCTGGCTGAGCGGCGGGCTGGCGAGGCCCTGCTCACCCTCTTCCGCTCCCGGGCCTTCGCCCTGGCGCGAGCGTCGATGAAGGACGCGCGCTCCCGGGAAATCATCTCCTGGCTGGAGGAGACGGTGCAGGCGCTGCACGCGCCCCAGCCCGAGCAGACATCGCGCATGGAGGCGCACTTCTCTCCGGGTGAGGGGCCGCTCAACGCCATCGTCCAGCAAATCCAGTCGGCACGCGGCTCCATCGACGTCTGCGTCTTCACCGTGACGGATGACCGCATCACCCGCGCGCTGCTGGACGCCCACCGGCGCGGGGTGCGGGTGCGAATCGTGAGTGACGATGACAAGGCCATGGACCCGGGCTCCGACATGGAGCGGCTGGGGGACGCCGGCATCCCCATCCGCCTGGACAGGACGTCCGCGCACATGCACCACAAGTTCGCCGTGTTCGACCGGCTGCGGCTGGTGACGGGCAGCTACAACTGGACGCGCTCGGCCGCCGAGTACAACCACGAGAACGTCCTGGTCTCCGACGACGCGCGGCTGGTGCAGCCCTTCAACCGCGCGTTCGACGCGCTGTGGGAGACGCTCGACTAGGAGCGTCTCCCCGCGCCGCGCGCTACAGCAGGTTGTCCTTCCACGGCCCGGACACCTGAATCGTCCGGCCCGGCTCACGCGCCCACAAGCGCGGGTCATACATGGCCTCCGCCTCCGCCGACGGCAGGGTGAAGGCACCCGCCGTCACCGCGCGCACCGCGTAGACGACCTTCTTCGCCTCGCGAGGCCCCAGGCTGCCGAAGACCTCCATCCGGTCATCGCGGATGTTCACGTAGTCCGCGGACCACAGCGACGCCGGGTCCACCCAGTCCGTGGAGCCACCCCGGCCCAGGCGCGCGTTCTCGATTTCCCAGCCCGCCGGCAGCCGGTCCACCAGGGCGATGTTCTGCACGCGCTCGCCCGTCGTGTTGCGAATCTCCAGCTCCACGTAGACGAGGTCCGCCAACGCCACCGGGGCCTGCCCCATGGCCAGCACCGTGCCGTCCAGCTTGCGCCAGGTGCGCGTGAGCGCCAGGCCCTCACCGCCCGTGCGGGGCTTGCTGTCCGAGCGCACGCCCTCGCTGCTGAGCACGAGGTACAGCCGGCCCTCGTCCTTGGACGTCACCTCCAGCTGAAGGCCCTGCCGCTCGCTGGCGCGGGCCAGGGACCACGTCCGGTCCGACGAACGCACCGTCTTGTCCTGCACCGGCGTCATGACCTTTCCGTCCGCCTTGAGCACCGGCGCGGAGAACTGGGTGGACGTCCCTTGCAGCCGCTTGCCCAGGCCGGTGATGCCCCACACCAACTCCTGCGTCGTGTACCAGCCGCTGGAGTGCGCCTGGAGCGATTCGGCCACCATGCGCGCCAGCGGCTCACCCGCCGCGTCCTTGCCGAACAAGTCCTGGAAGGTGCTGAGCATGAAGCCACGGCGGCGCCGGTCGGAGTAGAAGGACCAGTCGTTCTTCCGCTCCTCGGTGACGGGCGACAGGTCGGGGTTGCGCAGCTCCTTCTCGTAGCGCCGGTCGCCCGACAGCCACAGCGAGGCCTTGAGCATGTAGTCACGCTCCTGCTCCTCGCCCGTGAGCGCCTTCTTCTTCGCCCGCTCCGCCAGCGCGTCCACCATCTTCTGCACACGCGCCTTGCGGCCCTTGCCGGCCACGGAGAGGACGTAGTGCATGTAGGCCTCCGCGCTGTCCGTGTACATGTCGTCGCGGCCCTGCCGGCTCTCGAACTTGTTCAGCTCGGTGGACATCCACGTGAGCGCGTCATTCAGCCGGTCCTGCGGCACGGGGTACTTCAGCTTCTGCGCGTCCAGCAGCATGTGCGTGGCGTACGCCGAGCCCCAGCCCACCGGCTCCGTGGCGCCCGGCCAGTAGCCGAAGCCGCCCGACGGCGTCTGCATGGCCAGGATGCGGTTGATGCCCGACAGCACCATGTCGCCCACGGTCCCGCCCCCGGTCAGCGTGGGGTCCACGTCGTTCACCAGCTCGGACACGTACAGCAACGGACGGGTGGCGGACGTCGTCTGCTCCACGCAGCCGTAGGGGTAGCGCGCCAGGTACGCGAGGTGCTGCAACGAGCGCGCGTACGGGTTGGCCGTCACCCACAGCGTGGAGCGCTCCGTCGTGGGCACCCAGCCCTGGAGGTACTGCGAGACGTCCGTCGTCCCCTGCGCCAGTTCAATCTGCTGCACCAGGCGCTCGCGCGGGCCCGCCGGAGACAGCGGCACGTCCAGCGACTCACTCGAGGTGTAGCCGCCGCCCTCCACCGTCACCGACAGCCGCGCCGCGCCCACCGCCTGCACCGCGCGGGCTTGGAAGACGAAGGTGTGGGACTTGCCGTCCGCCACCCGCGCCGTGCCTTCGCTCTTGCCCAGCAGCTGAAGCGGCGAAGTGGCCGCCGCGGGCATCACCAGCCCTGGAACCGGCAGTGACTCCGCGTTGAGCGTCACCTTCACGTCCTGCGCCTTGCCGGACAGGTTGGTGACGAAGACGGGCACCTGGATTTCGTCGTGCTGCGTGAGGAAGCGAGGCAACGTCGTCTGGAGCACCAGCGGGTCGCGCACCAACACCTGCGCGCTGGCGCGGCCAATGCGCTGCGGGCCCGCCGTCACCGCCATCACCCGCACCGCGCCGCGGTACTGGGGCAGCTTGAAGGGCACGCGCAGCTTGCCGTTGGCCGGCACCGGGAGCAGGCCGCTCCACAGCGCCACCGGCTTGACGGGCTGCACGCGGCCATCCGCGCCGCCCTCGCCGTCACCACCCGTGGAGCGGGACGCGCCACCCGGCGGCACCAGCAGCGTCCAGCCCAGCGTCTCGTAGGTCTCCACGCCCAGCGCCCGCCGGGTGAAGAGCTGCTTCTGCGGGTCCGGGCTCTGGAAGCGCGTGAGGGAGAGGATGCCCTCGTCCACCACCGCGATGGTGGCGAAGGTGGGGCCCTCCTGCGGGCCCAGCTCCAGGTCCACCGTGAGGGTGTCGTTGGAGCGAACCTCCTTGGGCACGTTCATCGTCACCGACTGCGTGTACTCCACCGGCTCCAGGGTGACGCTGCCCACGCCGAAGGCGCGGTCCGGCATGAAGGCCTCGGCCGACTCCAGGTGCGGGTCCTTCACCAGGAAGGCGCTCACGTACACGTTGGGCGCGAAGGCGGACGGCGTGAAGCTCCACGTCACCTCGCCGGGCTCCACCGCCACCCAGTGGGAGGCGAGCACGCGGTCCGTCTCCGCGGTGAAGAGCATGCGCCCCTTGTAGGGCGACTTCACCTTCACGGTGATGGCCTGTCCCACGCGCCCCTTCGCCGGCAGCGCCAGCTCCAGCGAGGTGGGCTTGAGCGGGCGCGGCGTCTGGTCCACGCGCGAGCCTTCTCCCCACCAGTAGTAGCGCCCCTCCCCTTCCAGCTCCAGGTCCGTCTGGGCCCCACCCGAGCGCACGCGCACGATGTAGCCCGCGGAGTCCGCGCCCGGCGTCACGTCCAGCGAGAAGCGGCCATCCTTCACCGCCACCGTGGAGCGGCCCTCACGCACCGGGCGCAGGTAGCGCTGGTAACGCTCGTAGCCCTCGTTCTCGTCGTAGAAGGAGCCGTACTCCTCCTCCAGGCGCAGGAACTCCACGTCCACCGTCTTGGGCGTCTTGTCCGAGGCGGCCAGCAGCTTGCCGTCCCAGTCCACCACCACGCCCTTCACCGTGAAGGGCTTGCCGGCCTTCACCTTGCCCGTGCTGCCCTGGAGGCCCACGTAGTACGCCTCCGGGTGCACCGGCACCGTCACGCTGCCCAGAGTGGAACGGCCGCTGCCCGACTCGAAGACGCTGGCCAGCGCGCTCAGCGCCCCGGCGCCCCGCAGGGCCCCCATGGCGCCCTGGGCTGGGCAACGAAGGACGGCCTGTCCCTTCGCGTCCAGCGTGCCCTGCACCTGGCCCAGCGTGACGGGGCGGGGCTCGCTGCCGTCCTGGCGCCACAGCCCGTAGGCGTACTGCGCGTTCTCCTTCGGCTTGAAGGCGGACGGAATCAGCCGGCACGTCAGCTCCACCGGGCTGCCCTCCGCCGAGCCGCCGAAGAGGTACGCGGCCTCCACGCCCACCGGGACTTCGTCCCCCTGGAGGTAGCCGGCCTGCTCCGTGCGCGCCTCCACCTTCATGCGCTCCGGGACGAACTCCTCCACGCTGACGGAGTAGATTGCCACTTCGCGGTCCGCCACGTTCAGCACCACGCGGTAGCTGCCCGTGTCCTGGAATGATTCGAAGGGCAGGTCCAGCGTCACCAGGCCCGCCTCGTTCGTCTTCAGCGACACCTTCTTCAGCTCACGCTCACGCGGGTCCACCACCACCAGCTCCACGGGCATGCCCGCCGGCGGCGCCTTGTCATCCTGGCCCCGCAGCACCGCGGCGATGTGGGCCGTGTCGCCCGGGCGGTACACGCCCCGGTCCGACCACACCGACGCGCGGTAGGCCTTCTCCGAACGGTAGGGCTCGCCATGCACGTCCGCGTTGGCAATCTCCGTCTTCAGCTCGCTGTACTTGAGGTACGTCAGCTCCTCGCCGTCACGGGCGATGAGCGCGAAGGGCGCGCTGTCGTCGACGCCGGGCGCGGGCACCTGGAGCCGGCAGCCATCCGCCGCCACCGTGGTGCAGCGGGCCACCGACTCGCCGCTCTTCTTCACCAGGGAGACCTCCACGCCCGACAGCGGCTCGGTGCTCTCGATGCCCAGCGCCCACACCCAGACCTCACCGGCGCCGCTGGAGCCCGGCGCGGCCTCACCGCGCTTGGCCACCAGGCTCAGGTTGGTGAGGAGGATGCGGCTGGCCGCCACGTGGTGGCTCTGCTTCGCGGTGATTTCCACCAGGCCCTTCGTGTTCGCCGGCACCAGGCTGGCCACGTCCACGTAGGTGGTCGCCAGCGTGTCCGGTTGCGACTTGAGCGCCAGCGTCCGCTTCGCCACCACGTTGGAGGTGCGCTCGTCCGCGCGCTCGCGGTAGTCGTCGCTCATCCAGAAGACGAGGTTCTCCGGCGGCACGTTGCGGACGGTGAGCTCCACCGAGTCCAGGTTGAGGTGCTGCAACGGCAGGTTGCGCCACGCGCTGCGCGGCAGGTAGCGGCCGGAGGTGGCGAAGGACAGCTGCGGCGAGCGCGCGGGGACGGCGAAGGCCTCCTCGTAGGTGGCCAGCAGCATGCCGCCGCCCACCGAGGTCGTGCCCGCGTCGATGCGCAGCGCGTAGGAGCCGCGCTTGAAGTCACCGAAGATGCGGAAGCCGCGGCGGGACGGCGCGACGGAGACCTTGACGGCGGGCGTCAGGTGGATGGCCTCCGCGGCGACGCCGTCATCCAGCGTGCAGCCCTTGTTGCGGTGGTCCCAGTAGTACGGGTCATACCCTTCCGTCTCGCGCGGGGAGGGCGGCTCGGCGCCGTCCACGTCCCGGCAGCTCACCTCGATGTAGAAGCCCGTGGCCCCCTGCTCCACCGAGGCGCGGGTGATGTCCATGCGCTTGCCGGCGCGGAGCTCGAACGCGCTGCGCGCGGCGGGGGCCGTCGCCTTCGCCTGCGACGCGGCGGGCAGGCCCGCCTGGAGGCTGAAGTCGACCGTGCGGCCCTGCTTGAGCAGCCCGCTGGTCAGCTGCGCGCTGACGACGTTGCGCGTGGTGGGAAGGGTGCGCCACTTCACGTCACCCACGGCCTGCCCACCCACCCGGAAGCCCGCACGCGAGCGCACCGCGGCGATATCCACGGGACCGGAGAAGACGACCTCCACCTCCACGCGGCCCTTCACCGTGTCGAGCTGACGCGGCACCATCCGGACGAACTGGAAGGGCGGCGTGGTGAACGTGTGCGACCAGTCCCCCACCGCGGCCGGCTTCACCACGCCCGAATCCAGCCCGACCGACGCCAGCGAGACGGCGTACTTCGTGTCGAAGGCGAAGCCCGCCCCCGACGGCTTGAAGGTCAGCGTGGACGGGGAGGACCAGGAGAGGCTGCCCGGCACCTCCGGAGTGATGGTCACGACGGTGTCCTTCAACACCGAGCCATCGTTGGGGCGCACCTCCCGCGGGAACTCGATGACGATGTCCTGCGGCAGCACGTCGTTGGTGGAGACCGCGCGGACGACGGGCGTCAGCAGCTCGGGCGCGGGGGGCGTCGGCGCCTGCGCCACGGCCGTCCCCGAGTCCGCCGGCTGCGCGGCGACGGGCGCCTGGGGCTGCGACGCGGGCGGCTCGGTGGACTCCGGTTCCTTCTTGCAGCCTGCGAGCGTGGCGCTCACCAACATGGCCGCGAGGAGCCAGCGCGAGCGTTTCGCCCACGTTGGCCGCTGCGTGACGACGGACTGCGAACCCATGATTCCTCCAGAAGATGACGCGTGTTCTTCACAAGGCGTGCCGGACGGGGACACGCCGAGGAAGAGAGGGCTGTGGTCAGGCGCCCGCGGCTCTGACGCGTCCCCCGCGCGTCAGCGGACCCGCAGGGTGTCCAGGGAGCCACACCGTCCGTGGCTCCTGGACGCCTGCGAAGGCTTTCGAGGCCCCCAGGCTAGCGGAGTCCGCGACGCGGCGGGACCTCCATCCGCGGTCCTCAGGCTGCGAGAAACCGCTAAGGTGCCCCGCGCATGGTGCTGCCCGTCCGATTCGTCCTCATGCGCCCCCGCAACGCGGAAAACCTGGGCGCCGCCGCCCGGGCCTTGAAGAACTGCGGCCTGTCCGACTGGGTCTGGGTCCGCCCGGAGGTGGAGGATTTGGAGCCGGCGCGAAGGCTCGCCGTCCACGCCGGGGACGTGCTGGACGCGGCACGGCGCGCGGACACGCTGGAAGAGGCCGTGGCTGACTGTGTCTGGGTGGTGGGGACCAGCTCGCGCAAGGTCGAAGGCAAGCGCCGGCTTCCCCCGCGCGCGGTGGGTGAGGAGCTGGTGGCCCGGGCGCCCCAAGGGCCCGTGGCGCTCGTCTTCGGTGACGAGCGCAGTGGACTCACCAACGCGGAGGTGGAGCGCGTGCACGACCTGTCCGCCGTGCCGACCGCGCCCGAACAGCCCTCCATCAACCTGGCGCAGGCCGTGCTGCTGTACGCCTACGAGGTCCGCGTGGCGATGCTGGAGGCCGCCGCCACGCCGCCCGGCCCGCTGCCCGCGGCGGCCACGGACGCGGAGCTCGCGCAGGTGGAGTCCACGCTGGAATCCATCCTCACGACGGGAGGCTTCCTCGTGGACGCCCAGCCGGGCCGCACGGCGGTGCGGGACTTGTTCGCACCGCTGCGGCGCTCACGGCTGACGCGGAAGGAAGCCCGCTTGTGGCTGGCCGCGCTGCACAGCCTCCGCAAGCGTCAGCCCGCGCCCTAGACGGAGCGCGGTTTCTGGGGCAGCCCCGTCCCCTTCCCCACGCCAATCCCCCCGGAGCCGGACGTCGGCGGCCCCTTGCGCCCCGCCATGCGCACCGCGCCCCAGGCGAGGACAGCGGCGGCCACGACCAGCAGCAGGACCCACAGCCACGTGGATTGGGCGGGCGCGGGCTCCCCGGCGATGGGCACCCGCGCCCGTGACTGGGCGAGCGCGAGAACGGGGACCAGGAGCGTCAGGTATGGAATCCGGGTGCGCATGTTCGGAAGGTGTCCACCGACGCACGTTCCTGCCCGTCATCCCGAAGGGCCACGCCGGCCGCGTGGACGCAGACCGGCCGGCCGGGCGGCCCCCCGTTCACGCGGCTTCACCGCGACAGCGCCTCCTGGGCCCGTTCAACTCCCGCCCCCGCCCGAGGCCCGGCCGGGTACAGTGCCGCGCCCATGCCTCGCAAGCCCGACAAGCCGAAGCCGCCGCCGCAACACAAACGCTGGGAGGGCAAGGAGAAGCCGGACTGGCTGTCGCGCGCGCTGGCCCGCGCGGGCATCTTTCCCCAGAAGGAAGCGGAGGACGCCATCCGCGCCGGCCGCGTCAGCATCAACGGCCGCGTGGCGAAGATGGCGCTGACGCCCGTGCCGCCGGGCGCCACCGTGAAAGTGGACGGCCTCGTCGTGTCCCTGGAGGCCCCGCCCACGCGGGTGCTGGCCTTCCACAAGCCCGCGGGCCTGCTGTCCTCCACGGAGCGGCAACACCGCACCGGCACCGTCTTCGAGGCGCTGCTGCCCCAGCTCCCACCGGAGCTGGCGGGATACACGTGGCACGCCGTGGGCCGCCTGGACGTGGATTCCACGGGCCTGCTGCTCTTCACCAACGACGACAAGCTGGTGGCCCACGCCACGTCCCCGGACGCGCACCTGCCCAAGCGGTACGTGGCCACCGTCTTCAGCACCGCGAGCGACGAGCGGGTGGAGCCCCTGCGCCGAGGCATGACGTTGGATGATGGCCCTGCCCGCCCCGCGAAGGTGAACGTGCGGGACGAGCACACGGTGGAGGTGACGCTCACGGAAGGCCGGCACCACCAGGTGAAGCGGATGCTCGGCGCCGTGGGCCTGCCCGTGCGCGCGCTGCACCGCGAGGCCGTTGGCGGCGTGGACCTGGAAGGCATCCCCGAAGGCACCTTCCGGTTGCTGACGGACGATGAGGTCCGAGAGGGACTTCGCTACGAGGGGCGCGCGCCCTCGGCCCCCTAGCCGCTTGCAGCGGCTTCAAACGACCGGCGGGGTCGCGTACCTTCGCCTCCATGGCGGACTTCGACCTGGTGGTGATTGGCTCTGGCCCGGCGGGTGAGTGGGGCGCGGTACAGGCGGCGCTTGCGGGCAAGCGCGTGGCGGTGGTGGAGCGGGAGCCCGTGCTGGGCGGTACCGCGGCGAACACGGGCACCCTTCCCTCCAAGACGCTGCGCGAGACGGCGCTGCACCTGTCCGGCTTCCGGGCGCGCGGGCTGTACAGCGTGGAGACGACGCTGCGGCACGAGGCCACGGTGTCCGACTTCCTCTTCCGCGAACGGCGGGTGAAGGACATCGAGCGCGAGCGCATTGCCCGCAACCTCCAGCGTCACCAGGTGGAAATCATCCAGGGCACCGGCGCGCTCGTGGACGCGAACACCGTCGTCGTGCGGCGCCAGGACTCTCCGGAGCGGCGCCTCACCGGCGGCACCATCCTGGTGGCCACCGGCTCGTCGCCGTACCGGCCGCAGCTGTACCCCTTCGAGGACCCGCGCATCCACGACTCGGACGAGGTGCTGGAGCTCGAAAGGCTGCCGCGCTCACTGGTGGTGGTGGGCGCCGGCGTCATCGGCTGTGAGTACGCGTGCATGTTCGCCGCCATGGGCATCCCCGTGACGCTGGTGGAGGCGCGCGAGGAGCTGCTGCCCTTTCTCGACGACGAGTTCTCCGCGCTGCTGGGCCAGCGCATGGAGGCGCTCGGCATCCAGCTGCGCTTTGGCCAAGTGGTGGAGCAGGTGGACGCACCGCGGGACGCGGACACCCCCATCCGGATGATGCTCTCCTCCGGCGCCGTGCTGGAGACGGACCAGGTCCTGGTCGCCTCCGGCCGCACCGCCAACACGGCGGGCCTCGGGCTGGAGGCCCTGGGCGTGAAGGTGGGCCCGCGCGGCCAGGTGGAGGTGGGCCCCACGTACCAGACGGCCCTGCCCCACATCTATGCCGTGGGGGACGTCATCGGCTTCCCGGCGCTGGCCTCCACGTCCATGGACCAGGCGCGCATCGCCGTGGAGCACGCGTTCGACCTGGGCGGCGTGCGCACCATGGCGCCGGTGCTGCCCTACGGCATCTACACCATCCCCGAAGTGTCGATGGCCGGCGAGACGGAGGAGGCCCTGCGCAAGCTGAACGTGCCCTACGTGGCCGGCCGCGCCGCCTTCGCCACCAACCCACGCGGACAGATTCTGGGGGACACGCACGGCCTGCTGAAGCTGCTCTTCCACCGGGAGAGCCTCAAGCTGCTGGGCGTGCACGTCATGGGGCCGCAGGCCTCCGAGCTGGTGCACGTGGGCCTCACCGCCCTGCTCACCGGCTCCACTGCCCGGCTCTTCGTGGAGACGTGCTTCAACTACCCGACGCTGTCAGAGGCCTACAAGGCGGCCACCTTCGACGCGTTGGACCAGCTCAGCGGCTGCCCCTGAGGCTGCCCACCGTGAGGCCCGTGGCGAAAGGGGCCGCTTCGTGCAGTTCGTCCGCCGAGCCCCGCGCCAGCCGGGGTGGCTCGGCGGGCGCTTCCCGGGCCGGCGCGGGCGCGGCGGCGCCGCGGCCCCCCGCCCCTCCGAGCAGCTCCTGGATGCGCTGCCAGCGCGCCTTCTCCTCCACCATCAGCCGGGTCAGCTCCGCGCGCGCGGACGCATCCTCCAGGTCAGAGGCGGCCGCCGTCACGCGGTCCAGGAACGGCATCAGGTAACCGAAGTCCCTGTCGAATGCGCTGGGGTTCGAGTTCTTCGCCATTGGCGGCCACGCTAGCCCACTTCACGGAAGGTGGGGGACTTCAGCCGTGGTACACCCGCGAGGCGACAATCCGGCCGTCGCGCACCTCAAAGACCTCCGCCACCGGCATGGGGGCCTCCCCCGGCGCATGGCGCAGGTACTCCATGAACACCCGGTCCTCGTCCGCGGTGAGGGCCACCAGCTCATACCGCAGCCCCGGCAGCCGGGCGTTGGCCGCCTTCCACCATGCGGACAGGGCCTGCCGCCCCACCAGCCGCCCGCCAGTCTCCGGGTGCAGCACCCGGATTTTGGGGGACGTGTGGGTGGCGTCCTCTGCATAGAGCGCCACCAGCGCGTCCACGTCATAGGCGTTGAAAGCGTCCAGCCAGGCTCGGGCGAGGGAGAAGTTTTTTGTCGCGCTCATCGTTAAAAAACCCCAACTGAGAATGGCATTGAGTAGGTGGAGGTAGGCCCGGGTGGGTCAATTTCCATGCGGATTTGGCTGGAAACTACGTCCTGTGGGAAGTAGAGGCCCCGCCTGCTCTGTTCCGTCAGGCACTTTCAAGAGAAGAAGGACCGGATCGTGGCCGCCAACGCACCCATCGAGAAGATTCGAAATATCGGTATCTCCGCCCACATCGACTCGGGCAAGACGACGCTCTCTGAGCGTATCCTGTTCTACACGGGTCGCATTCACGAGATCCACGAGGTCCGCGGCAAGGACGGCGTGGGCGCGGTCATGGACAACATGGACCTGGAGCGTGAGAAGGGCATCACCATCCAGTCCGCCGCCACGTTCGCGATGTGGGGCGACTACAACATCAACCTCATCGACACCCCGGGACACGTGGACTTCACCATCGAGGTGGAGCGCTCGCTCCGCGTGCTCGACGGCGCCATCCTGGTCCTCTGCTCGGTCGCTGGCGTGCAGTCTCAGTCCATCACCGTGGACCGCCAGATGAAGCGCTACCGCGTCCCGCGCATCGCGTTCGTCAACAAGATGGACCGCACCGGCGCGAACTATGACCGCGTGGCCGCCCAGCTGAAGGAGAAGCTGAACCACCACGCGGTGAAGATGCAGATGCCCATCGGCGCCGAGGACCGCCTCAAGGGTCTGATCAACCTCATCGAAATGAAGGCGTTCTATTTCGATGGCGAGAGCGGCGAGAACATCCGTGAAGAGGAGATCCCGGCGGAGCTGCTCGAGGAGGCCAAGACGCGCCGCCAGCAGATGATCGAGGGCGTGGCCGAGGTCGACGACCAGCTCGGCGAGCTGTTCCTCGCCGACGAGCCCATCTCCAACGAGGCGCTGATCGCCGCCGTCCGCCGGGCCACCATCGGCCTGAAGATGACGCCGGTCATGTGCGGCTCCGCGTACAAGAACAAGGGTGTGCAGCTGCTCCTGAACGCCGTCTGCGCGTTCCTGCCCAACCCCAAAGAGGCGACAAACGAGGCGCTGGACCAGAAGAACAACGAGGCGAAGGTCATCCTCGACTCCGACCCGGAGAAGCCCTTCGTTGGCCTCGCGTTCAAGCTCGAGGACGGCCGCTACGGGCAGCTGACGTACATGCGCATCTACCAGGGCCGGGTGACGAAGGGCGACTTCATCATCAACCAGTCGAACCAGAAGAAGGTCAAGGTTCCGCGCATCGTCCGCATGCACTCCAGCCAGATGAACGACATCAACGAGGCCACCGCGGGTGACATCGTTGCGCTGTTCGGCATCGAGTGCGCGTCCGGCGACACGTTCACCGATGGCGCGGTGAACTACACGATGACGTCCATGCACGTCCCGGACGCCGTGATTTCGCTCGCCGTGGCCCCGAAGGACCGCTCCACGCTGGCCAACTTCTCCAAGGCGCTCAACCGCTTCACCAAGGAGGACCCCACCTTCCGCGTGCACCGCGATGAGGAGTCCGGGCAGACCATCATCCGCGGCATGGGTGAGCTCCACCTGGAGATCTACATCGAGCGCATGAAGCGCGAGTACAACTGCGAGGTCCAGGCCGGCAAGCCGCAGGTGGCGTACCGGGAGACCATCAGCCAGAAGGGCGAGTTCGCGTACACGCACAAGAAGCAGACGGGCGGCTCCGGCCAGTTCGCGCGCGTGTGCGGCTACATCGAGCCGCTGCCCTCGGACGCGGTGCAACAGTACGAGTTCGTGGACGACATCGTGGGCGGCACCATCCCCCGCGAGTTCATCCCGGCCTGCGACAAGGGCTTCACCGAGGCCGTGAAGAAGGGCAGCCTCATCGGCTTCCCCGTGGTCGGTGTCCGCGTGGTCATCAACGACGGCGCCTTCCACGCGGTGGACTCGTCCGAAATGGCGTTCAAGACGGCCGCCATCATGGGCTTCCGTGAGGGCTATGCCGCCGCCAAGCCCATCATCCTCGAGCCGATGATGAAGGTGGAGGTCCAGGCTCCCGAGGACTTCCAGGGCTCCGTCGTGGGTCAGCTGAACCAGCGCCGTGGCACCATCATCTCCACCGAGTCGGCCGATGGTTACGTCACGGCGGTGGCCGAGGTGCCGCTGAACACCATGTTCGGCTACTCCACGGACCTGCGCTCCGCCACCCAGGGCAAGGGCGAGTACACGATGGAGTTCTCCCGCTACACGCCGGTGCCCCGGAACGAGTCCGAGGCCCTGATGGCGGCGTACAAGGAGAAGCTGGCCGCCGAGCAGGCCGCGCGCAAGTAGTCCGCGCATCCGCCACACTCTGGCGGTAAGGAAGGCGTCCCTCTTCAATGAGGGGCGCCTTTCGCCTTTTCAGGAGTCCAATCCCGTGACGCTGCTCCGCGCCGCCAACGTTCAGCTCAGCTTCGGAAGCCGCACCGTCTTCCAGGACCTCACCTTCACCATCGAGGAGGGGGAACGGGTGGGCCTGGTGGGCGTCAACGGCTCCGGCAAGTCGTCGCTGATGAAGATATTGGCCGGGGCCGCCCGCGCCGACACGGGCGAGCTCCAGCTGCGCCGCGGCGCCCGCGTCACCTACCTGCCCCAGGAACCGGAGTTCCCCGAAGGCGCCACGGTGGCCTCCGAGCTGTCCGTGTCCCAGGGGCCGCTGAAGGAGGCGCTGACCGCTCACGCGGAGCTGGCGAAGCGGATGGAGTCCGCCCCGGCGGAAGAGCAGGAGAAGCTGATGGCGCAGTTCTCCGCGCTCAGCGACCGCATCGAGCAGATGGGCGGCTGGGACACCGAGCACCACGCGAAGACGCTGCTGGACAGGCTGGGCGTGAAGGACTGGGACCGGCCCGTGGCGCAGCTGTCCGGCGGCCTGCGCAAGCGCGTGGCCATCGCCCGGGCCCTGCTGACGCGGCCGGACCTGCTGCTATTGGACGAGCCCACCAACCACCTGGACGCGGACACGGTGGACTGGCTGGAGGAGGAGCTGGACAAGCTGCCCGGGGCGCTGCTGCTCGTCACGCACGACCGGTACTTCCTGGACGGGCTGGTGGACCGCATCGTCGAAATCCAGCCCGGCGCGGGCGTCACGTCCTACCCCGGCAACTACCAGGCCTACGTGGAGCAGAAGCTGGTGGCGCAGGAGAACGCCGCGCTGGCGCAGCACAAGCGCGAGCGCTGGATTGCCCAGGAAGTGGCCTGGCTGCGCAAGGGCCCGGAGGCCCGCCGCACCAAGAGCAAGGCCCGCATCGAGCGCGCGCAGAAGCTGATGGCGGAGAAGGGCTTCGAGCGCCCCAAGGTGGCGGAGCTGCGCGTGGCGGCGGCGCCCCGGCTGGGCCACACCGTCATCGAGGCCGAGGGCGTGAACAAGGCCTTCGGCGACCGCAAGGTGCTGGACGGTGTGAACTTCCGCCTCCAGCGCGGCGAGCGCGTGGGCCTGGTGGGTCCCAACGGCGTGGGCAAGACGACCTTCCTGCGCGTGCTGTTGGGCGAGGTGGAGCCCGACGGCGGCAAGCTCGTCATCGGGAAGAACACGAAGGTGGCGTACTACGACCAGAGCCGAGCGCAGCTCGACCTGGAGGCCACCGTGTACGAAGCGGCCTCGCAGGGCGAGGACTGGGTGGAGCTGGGCGACCAGAAGATTGCCCTGCGCGACTACCTGGACGACCTGCTCTTCCCCGTGCCCATGCAGCGCATGAAGGTGAAGGCGCTGTCGGGCGGCGAGCGCAACCGGCTGCTGCTGGCGCGCCTGTTCCTGGAGGGCGCCAACGTGCTGGTGCTGGACGAGCCCACCAACGACCTGGACATCGTCACCCTCAACATCCTGGAGCGGCTGCTCCTGGACTTCGGGGGCAGCACCCTGCTCGTCACGCACGACCGGTACTTCCTGGACAAGGTGGCCACCAGCATCCTCACCTTCGAAGGCGAAGGCCGCGTCACCCGCTACGAGGGCAACTACGCCATGTACCGGCGGCTGAAGGAGCAGGCGGACGCGAAGGCCGCGGCCCCCGCCGCCCCGAAGCCGGGCCCCAAGCAGGAGGAGCCCGCGCCCGCGCCCGCCAAGGCCGCGCGCAAGCCCGGGAAGCTCTCCTACAAGGACCAGCGCGAGTTGGACGGCATGGAGGCCACCATCGAGGCCGCCGAGTCGCGCAAGGCCGGCCTGGAGGCCCAGCTCGCCGACCCCGCCGTGTACAGCAACGGCCCCAAGGTGGCGGAGGTGCAGAAGGAGCTGGACGCCGCCGTCGCCGAGGTGGACCGGCTGTACACGCGCTGGCAGGAGCTGCAGGACCTGGCCGCCGCCAGCGCGTAGGCGCCGCGCGCGTCCGTCCATTCCCAGCCATGTCTGGGAATGAGACTTCACGGAAACACGGGAAGAATCCGGACGACTGGCCCGTCAAGCCGGCAAGTTGTTTGGAACCCCAATACTTGCTGGCCGCAAGGGTAGGCGTGCCGCCCTTGCACGGAACTGGCGTGTCGTGCGACTCGTGCGGGACTTCGGGCCGTCGCATTCACGTCGTGTTTCATTGGAGGCGCGTCTTGCCGTCCCGGCCTGCGCTTGCGCTTGTCTCTGTGTTGTCTTCATTGGCCCTGTTCGTTGGCCCCGCTGAAGCGCGGGCCCAGGGCCGGTCGCTCCCCTCCTTCAACCTCCAGCGTCTGGAATTGGACCCGGCGGCGCTGGGCTCGCTGATGGTGGGCACGGGCCGCACGCTGCCCCAGGGCGCGCTGCGGATGTCGGTCCAGGGGCACTACGAGCAGCTCCCCTTCACCTTCCAACGTCGCTGGGAGCCGGGCAGCGGCCGTGGCCTGGTGGAGGACCGCTTCACCATGGACCTGACGGCCGCCTACGGCGTGCTGCCGTGGCTCCAGGTCGCCGCGGAGGTGCCCTTCATCGTCAGCCAGGGGGGCACGCGCTTCCGGGACTTCAACGCCCCGGAAGGCTCGGGAATGGGGACGCCGTGGCTGGGCCTGCGCGCGGCGCTGAAGCGTCAGGACCTTGGCCTCCAGCTGGCGGCGGACCTGTCAGCCGCGCTTCCGGTGGGCAGCACGGCGCTGCTGGCCCGGGACGACTACGCGGTGCACCCCCGCCTGCAGGTCGGCTTCCTGGCGGAGACGTGGCAGGTGGGCGGTGAGGCCGGCGTGCTGGTGCGCAAGAAGCACGAGCTCGCCAGCGTGTCCGGCTTCTCCCAGGACGTCATCGGCAGCGAGCTGCGGCTGGGCGCCACGGTGACGTCGCGGGCCGGGGAGAGCACGCGCGGCGAGGTGAGCCTGGTGGCGGGGCTGCCGCTGCAAGGTGGCCGTCCGGGCGGCGAGTTGCTGCTGGCCATCCGCAAGCACGCGCTGTCCTGGCTGGACCTCTACGTCCTGGGCGGGCCGGGCGTGGGCGCCGGCATGGACACGCCCACCTTCCGCTTCGTGGCGGGCGCCTCGTTCTCCACCTTCCGGGTGGACTGAGGCGCCCCGCCCCGCGGGGCCTACTTGGGCATCACGCCGAAGGCCTTCGCCATCGCGATGCCGATGCCCAGCAGGCTCTCCCCGGCGATGAAGCCGGAGGACACCGGCAGCACCATGTCCTCCGCCAGCTTCGGCTTCGTGCGGCGCAGCAGCGCGGCGATGGCCGAGCCCAGGAAGAAGGCGATGGAGCTGGAGCCCGGAATCACGATGGCCAGCCCGAAGCCCGCGGGGGACGGCACGTAGGCCTTGGCCTTCGCCGGGGCCCAGCGCTCCAGCAGCACCAGGAAGATGCCCAGCGCCGCGCCGCACAGCGCGCCCATGCGCGCCGAGCCCGGCAGCGCGGCCACGCCCGTGGCGAGCAGCTTCGACACGCCGGCCCACACCATGGAGGCGGGCGCGGGGAACTCCTCCGTGCCCAGCATGCTGGCGTCTGGCACCAGAATCTTGAACACGGGCACCACCACGGCCGCGCCGGCCACCACGCCGAAGAGCTGCGCGACGAACTGCTGGCGCGGATTGGCGCCCAGCAGCCACCCGGACTTGAGGTCCGTCAGCAGGTCCGCGGAATGGAGCCCCACGCCGCCCGTCGCGTTGGCGCTCATGACGTTGGCGGGGATGTTGCCCGGCGCCAGGCCGCCGAAGATGAGCTGCGTGACGGGGCCCAGCGCCTTGGTGGGCGTGGTGTCCGTCTCGCCCGTCACCCGGCTGGCGATGACGCCCATGACGACGGCCAGCGGCATGGCCAGCACGCCCGCCCACCACGGAATCTGGAACAGGTAGGCCATGAGGAACACGGCCACCGGGCCGAGAATCGCGAAGCCCAGGGGGAACCACGCGGGCGGGCACTCGATGCCGGCCAGCGGGTCGGCCTCCTCCTCCTTCGCGTTCTTCCCCTTGAACAGGCCGGACAGCGACTTGAAGGAGCGCGCCACGCTGCGCCACTGGAAGGCGAAGGAGAGCAGGCCCGAGGACACCAGCACCGCCGAGCCCGTCCACACCATCCAGCTGTTGATGGAGCGGTAGGTCACCTCGCCGATGGCGCCCTGGCTCACCATGGCCGGAGCGAGGAAGCCGTAGGTGAGCACGGCGCCCAGCAGCATGGACCAGCCCGTGCGGAAGCTCACCAGCGCGCCCGCGCCCACCAGCAGCAGGCTGAACTCGAAGGACAGCGACCACGCCGACGCCTTCTTGCCCAGCATCGTGAAGGGCAGGCTCACCTTCTCCGGGATGTTGGTCAGCCACGTGAAGCGCGCGTCCCGCAGCGCCACCACGAGCGCGCCGATGCCACCCGCGATGCCCAGGAGCCGCGACTTGCGGCGGGCCACCTCGCCATGGCCGTGCAGCGCGCGGATGGTCTCCGCGGTGGCCGTGCCCGTGGGGAACGGCAGCGCCTCCACGTTGATGAGCTGGCGCTTGATGGGGATGGCCGCGAAGACGCCCAGCGCGGAGATGACGGCGAACCACACCATCAGCCAGCCCGAGGACGGCAGCGTGCCCGTCAGCATCAGCAGCGCGGGCACCGCGGCCATGTTGCCACCGCCCGTCATGTAGCCGGCGGCCGACGCCACCGAGCCCATGGCGTTGTTCTCCAGGTCGGTGAACTCCGTCTTCAGCACCCGAATCGAGCGCAGCGTGCCGAACACCGCGAAGGCCAGGATGCAGGCGGTGATGGTGACGCCCAGGCTCCAGCCCGTCTTGAGGATGACGTACAGGTTGGACAGGCACATCACCGCGCCAATCACCATACCGGCGATGACGGCGCGCACCGTGAGCTGACGCACCCCACCCTGGTAGACGTGCTCCAGCCAGTAACGTTCCGGATCCTGAGCCGCGGAGGCGCCCGCGTCACCCGGTGAGTCGGACGGTTGGATGCGGAGGCCGCTGGGACTGGGCGTCTGGGAGGGGGACTGGCTCATGGGGGCGGCGAAGATAGTTCACCCCCACGCCCCCCGGCGAGCACCGCGTTTGACGGGGCGGACCAACCCGGGAGGCTGGCCGCGCCGCGTCAGGAGCCTGCGTCAGCCGTGCTCATGCCCGCCCGGCCCGTGGACGTGGCCGTGGGAGAGTTCCTCCTGCGTGGCGGCACGCACGCCCTTCACGGTGACGTCGAAGTGCAGCGTCTTGCCGGCCAGCGGGTGGTTGAGGTCCACCACGACGCCGTCATCGCGCACTTCCTGGATGCGCAGCGGGATGTCGCCCTGGTCCGTCTGCGCCATCAGCGACTGGCCGGCCTGCGGCGAGAAGCCGGGCGGCAGCATGCTGCGAGGCACGGTGCGCACGCCCGCCGGGTCGTGCTCGCCGTAGCCCTGGCCGGGCGCCACCACCACCTGCTTGCTCTCGCCGAAGCTCATGCCCTCCAGGGCCCCTTCGAGCCCCGGGACGATCTGCCGGTGCCCGTGCAGGTAGGAGAGCGGCTGCTCGGGCGCGCTCTGGTCGATGACCTGGCCGTCTCCCAGGTGCAGCCGGTATTCGAGCGAGACGACGGAATCCTTGGCGACCCTCATGCGGGGCTCCTTGCCGATGACGGCGGTGGGACTGCGTTTGCTGTGGGGAAGGTGCGGCGGGAAATGCCCGGCGTCAGGAAGCAGAGGGGTCCACGGCTCCCTCTTCGGCCGGGCTGTCGGCCGACTCTCCGCGCGCCACGTAGACGGCGGCGGCCAGGTCGCCGGTGACGTTGAGCGTGGTGCGGCACATGTCCAGGAAGCGGTCCACGCCCAGGATGAGCCCCAGGCCCTCCACCGGAATCTTGAACATGCCCAGAATCATCGCGATGACGGGAATGGAGCCCGCCGGCACGCCCGCGGTGCCGATACCCGCCAGGATGCAGATGAACATGATGAGCGCCTGGTCGGACAGGCTGAGCGGCACGCCGTAGACCTGGGCGAGGAAGAGCACCGTGACGCCTTCGAAGAGCGCGGTGCCGTTCTGGTTCATGGCCGAGCCGGCGGTGAGCACGAAGCGCGACACGTTGCGCGGCAGCTTGAGGTTCTCCTCCGCCACCTTGAGCGCGGTGGGCAGCGTGGCGCTGGAGGACGACGTGGAGAAGGCGGTGACGATGGCCAGCCGGCTGCTGCGGAAGAAGTCGATGGGGCTGCGCCCGCCCAGGAAGCGCACCGACAGCGAGTAGACGACGAACATGTGCAGGCCCAGCGCCAGCAACACCGTGCCCATGTAGGAGGCGAGCTGCACGAAGATGCCGAAGCCCAGCCGCGCCGTCATGGCGAACAGCAGCGCGGCCACACCGACGGGCGCCAGGCTCAGCACGCCGTCGATGAGCTTCATCATCACGTCATAGAGGCCCTGGATGGACTCGCGCAGGCGCTGGACGGGCTCGCTCGGCGTGAGCGCCACGCCCATGCCGAAGATGAGCGAGAAGACGATGAGGCCGATGAAGTCCCCATCCGCCGCGGCCTTGATGGGGTTGGTGGGCACCATGGAGACGAGCACCGCGCCGAACGAGGACGCTCCCGGCGCGGCGGCCGCCTGGATGGTCATCCCGCCCTGGGCCAGCGCCCGGGCCTCGTCACTGAGGCCCGCGCCGGGCTGCAGCGTGTTGACCAGCACCAGCCCGATGAGGACGGAGATGGAGGACAGGACGACGGTGTAGCCCAGCGTGCGAGCCCCCAGCCGCCCCACCTGCTTGAGGTCCAGCTCCGCCACGGCCACGACGATGGCGGAGAACAGCAGCGGCACCACGAGCATCAGCAGCAGGCGGATGAAGATCTGCCCCACCGGCGAGGCCACGTTGTCCACGACGAAGGCCAGCCAGGGCGCGCCGCCCGCGACGACATTGGCGACGAGGCCCGCCACCGCGCCGGAGGCAATGCCGACGAGCATCTTCTGGTGCGCTTTCATCGAATCTCCGAGCCCTCCTCGCCGGAGGAGAATGGTCCGCGCCACCGGGCGGCAGGCGAAGATGGCATGCTGTCCTCCTCGTGGAAACCCTCGTTCGACTCACTGAGAACGCCGTGCCCCCCCTGCTCTTCCGCCGCCTGCTGCGACGCTTGGGGGCCGTGGGCACGGAGCGCCTGCGTCAAACCTACCAGACGACCTTCTGGTACGACTTCGGCCCCTCGGCCAACGTGGTGGAGGACATCATCCTCACGCTGCGCCCGCACATCGCCGGCAAACGCCGCGTGGCCGGCGTGGAGTGGTGGCTGTCGCGCATGTACCCGACGGACGTGCGCGTGGACTTCCACCAGGACCGCGACGAGAAGCTGGCGCAGCGCACCGGCGAGTTGGTGCACCCGCGCATCTCCTCCGTGCTGTTCCTCAACCGGGTGCGCGGCGGCGCGCTGGTGGTGACGCCCGAGCTGCCAGACCCGGCCAATCCGTCCCTGGCCCCCACGCGGCTGGACACCGCCGACCTGGTGACGCCCCGGCCCAACCGGCTGGTGGTGTTCGACGGCACGCTCACCCACGGTGTGCTGGACGCGAACAACCAGATTCCTGACGGGAAGCTGCCCGGAACGTCCCGGCAGCGCCGCACGCTGGTGATGAACTGGTGGGGCCACCGTCCCACCGACATCCCCGCGTGGGCGGACACGCGCCTCTACCGGGCGCTGGCGCGCTGAGCTTCCTCGCGGGCCGTCTCGCGCAGGCGGTGGGTGACGCGCTCGGCCCACTCCGGCTCGATTTCCAGGCACGCGGGCCGCCGGCCCAGCCGCAGCGCCGCCGACGGCATGGAGCCACTGCCCGCGAAGGGGTCCAGCACCGTGTCCCCCGGGCGGCTGTACGTGCGCACCAGGGGCTCCAGGACGGAGAAGGGCTTGTGGTGCGGGTGGCCGCCCCAGCGCTTCGCTTCGCCTTCATCGTCATAGCCGCCGACCACGGCCCAGACGGTGGGCAGATCTCCTGGCGCCAGCGGCGGCGCGGGCGTGCGGGCAATCACGAGCGCGACTTCGTAGACGCGCAGCGTCTGCTCGTTGGCGTTCTTGTCGGTGGTGCGCTTGCCCCAGACGTACTCGCCGCGCAGGTGCGGGTAGCCCAGCCCGCGCGCGGCGGTGAGAATGGGCTCCTTGCCCAGCAGGTTCGTCCAGATGATGAGCGGCGCGTCCGGCGTCAGGTGCGCGGTGGCGCGCGACAGCCAGGCCTCGGAGAAGGCGCGGTAGTCGCGCACCGTCTCGAAGCGGACGATGGGGTTCTGGTCGATCTTCTTGTGTGCGCGCGTGTCTCGCAGGTCCCCGCCCTTGCGCCGCCGGGTGAGCAGGCAGTACGGCGGGTCCGTGTGGAGCAACGCGGCGCGGGTGTCGCCCAACGCGGCACGGTAGCCCGCCGGCTCGCGGGAATCGGCGTTGATGCAGCGAAGGGACTCGGGCGGGGGAATGGAGGTCATCGGCCTGGGCGGCACCCTACACGGCGGGGCGCGAGGCTCAAGTGGCGCGCTCACCGCGCCTGGAAACCCTCCAACTTCAAGGTCCGCTTGCGGCCCTCGTCCCACAGCTCGAGCGTGTACCGGCCGGCGTCCGCGGCCTCCGGCTCCTCCAGGACGATGATGACGGGCGCGCTGCCCGTGGCGTCCAAGGGCCCTGCCTGCCAGGGAGGGAGCGTCCGCATCCGGTTGCCCTGGGCGTCGGTGAGCGCCGCGCCGGCCGCGACCCATCCCTTCCCCGCCTCCGAGGGAAACAATGAAAGCCGCAGCGCGGCCCACCCGGGGGACAGACGGACGAGGCTCGCGCGGCGGACGACGAAGTCACCCGTCACCTTCCGGGGCGCCCAGCGCCTGAACATGACGGTGCTCTCGTCGCGGATGTCCGCCACCAGGGACTCGCGCGTGTACTCCCCTCCCGTGCGGGAGCGCTGGAGCTGCTGCACCTGGCGCTCCAGCCGGAGCATCCCCGCACGGAGCTCCTCCACCTCCTGCCGGTAGGACGCGGCGGACCGGGCATGGCGGTAGATCTCCACCTGGCGCTCCGGCCGCGTGGCATCCACGACGAGGTCCAACACGGCCCGATCCGGCACGGCGCCATCATGGAACCGGACCTCCAGCCGCAGCCGCTCCCCCTCCCGGAAGGTGGGCGAGGGCACCAGCACGAGGTGGTCCTCCGTCACGCCGAAGCGCTGGAACCGCTCACGGCCTTCGAGCGCCAGCTGCTCCGGACGGATGCGCGCATCGAAGAACAGGGTGGTGGACAGACCGGGGCTGATGCGGACCTCCGGCGGCGTGGCCAGACCTCCCGCCTGCACGTCGATTCGCCGCACCACGGCGGCCCCCGCGGGCGCGTCCACCGCCGCGGACTCCGCCAGGGTGGCCCACAACAAGCCCCACGCGAGCACGATGAAAGTGGGCGAACCAGTCAAGGCCGAGCAACCTCCAGCAAGGACGCCTCCACACCATGACAGGTGAAGGGCTACCTGCGGTGCCCCATTTCTCCAAGAACCTGGGAGATCGCCAGGTTGACGCCCGGAAACATCATCGGTCGGCCGGGAGTGCTGGAAGGGTCATACTCCATCCCCACGGCTTCCCGGGCGGCGCTGTCCACGATGTTGGCGCAGATGGGGATGCGCCGGCCGTCCGGGTACTCCACCTCCGTGAACCACCCGTAGATGGCCGTCTTCCCGTGGTACACCGTCCCATAGAAGCGGCTCCCCTTCGGGAGGCGGCCGCTCCAAGCGCTCCGAACCTCGTCGATGGCATAGAGGGTGATGGGCTCCCCGTCTGGCGGCACGGGCACCGGACGCACGGAAACATCGGGCGTCATGGAGAGCGTCAAGTCGTTGCCAATCATCTTGGGCGGGTGGAAGCCCAGCTTCGCCATGGAGTCCAACACCTCCGTCGGGCACTGGATGCGAGGCGGCATGTCCCGCACTTGGGGCCCGCTGGCGCACGCGGCCGAGAGGCAGGCCACGGCGGCGGCCTTGCCCAGCGCGCTTCCTGGCGACGGGCGCTTCTTCAACGGTGACGCATGGGCTGCTTCCCCCTCCGCGTCGGAGGAAGCCACCTGCGCGGACACTTCGTCCTGCGCGTCCGTGTCGTGGACCGCGCCCGCGTCCGGAGAGGACGGCACCGCCTCTAGGAGGGGCATCTCGGAGGGATTCGAAGAACGACTCGTCACTGCGTGACTTCCTTTCTCAATGGGAACAGGCGGGGCAGGAGCCGGGGCTCCCGCGACGGGCATCGCGAGGCGGCTCACCCCGAACACCACCAACCCCACGCCCAGCAGGACGGCCACCCCCCACCCCATGGCGGCTCGGCGCCTTGAACGCGGCGCTCGCGGCGGGGGCGTCTCCGCCACGGGCACCGCCGATGCGGGCACGGCGGGCGCCTCGACCGCGGGCACTCCGGATGGCTCAGGGGGAGTGACGGGCGCGTTCGCATCCGCCACGGGCGCATCCCGGGGCTCCGGATTGAGGGGCAGCACCGCGGCGACCTCGGACGACTCCCGAGAACGGCCAGGCCGCGAGGACGTGGAGGCGTCGGGCACCATGCGCACCCGCGGCGCCTCCGCGTCGGCGCCCTCGGGCGGACGGTCCAACGACACCTTCCAGGCGGGCTGCCGCTTCTCCTTGGCCACGTCCCAGAGGGCCTGCAGCAGGGCCTCCGTGTTGGCGTAGCGGTCCTCGGGGCGCTTCGCGAGCAGCCGCAGGGCGATGTCCCCCAGGGCGCGCGGCACCTTCGGGTTGACGACGTGGGGCGCGCGCGGCGTCACCGTTTCGATGGCCGGCAGCAGGCGGTCATACGGAAGCTTCGGGTCGAACGCGTAGCCATCCGTGAGCGCCTCGTACAGCAACGCGCCCAGCGCGTAGAGGTCCCCGGGAACGCCCGCGTCGAAGTTGGCCCCCTGCTGCCAGGTGCCCTCACGCAGGAAGGCCACGCATTCGGGCGGCAGCAGGTGCGGCGCGGCGGGCGCCACGCCCACCGTCAGCGTCGTGGCCCCGGGCAGCCGCACCGTGCCCAGATCGATGAGGATGGGGCGCTCGTCCTCGCGGCGGATGAGGACGTTGTCGCCCTTCATGTCCCGGTGGTGCACGCCCCGGCGGTGCAGGTCCGCCACCACCCGCACCAGCTCCGTGAAGACGGTCAGCAAGTGCGCCGCCGTCGGCTTCACCCGCCAGCGCCACTCATGGAACGTCTCGCCATCGATGTAGTCGGTGACGAAGTACAGGTAGCCGTCGGGAGGCTCGGGCCAGCGGTCCACGGCGTGCAGTGCCGGGAGGTTCGGATGGGGCGCGCAGGCCAGCAGCGCCGCGACCTCGTGCGCCAGCCGGCCGTTGATGTCCTCTTCCTCCGCCGCGTGGAGTCCCGCCGGGCGAAGCGCCATCTTCAGCGAGTAGTGGCGGCCCGCCCGCTCCACCTGGAAGACCCGGCCGAAGCCCCCCGAGCCCAGCGATGCCACCACGCGCCAGGGGCCGACCTCGCTGCCCGGGACGAGTTGATCCGGATGGAAGGGAGGCGACCTCACGGCCACGACCACTGCCCTCCTCCCGCCCCACCCGCGACGTCACGCGCGGGACACACGGCCCGTGGCGGCGCCATTCGCGCGAAAGACTCGGTAACCACCCAGGGAGCGGGGCTGGACAAGGGCAACCTCCAGGGTTGACCCTATCCTTTTCCCCGGGGATGTCACGTTTTCACTTACCCGCGAGGTAAGTCCACTGCTCAGGAGGACCCAACGCCCTCCGTTGGGTTCACCGCCTCGGCGGCGTCCACCCAGGCCCCGCTCAGCCGGGCCTCGGCGGCCAGCGCTTCGTCCCAAGAAGGGCCGTCCGGCAGCAGGCGCGCCGAATGCGCCAGGACGAGCCGCTCCAGCGCGAGCTCCCCACACAGCCGCCGCAGCCCCACCGCGTCCAACCCCAGGCGCGCGAGGTGGGCCTCACGGCGCGAGGCGGGCACGCGCTGGACCTGCCACCAACGGGCCTCTTCCTCAGCCACCTCGGCCTCGGAGACGCCCAGCCCCAGGGTGCGCGCCCAGCCCGCGAGCAGCGCCCGCCGCAACCCCGCCTCGGCCAGCGCCGCCGCGTTCGGGGACTCCCGAAGGACGTCCAGCACCTGCCCCGAGGACACGGTCCCCGCCTGCGTCGCCGTCACGTCATCCACCAGGTGCCGACGCCGGACCAGGGATGACGGCTCACGCGAGGCGCCGTGCGGCGCGGGCGCACCCGAGGCCACCCACTCCGCCGCCATCCGGAGGCACGCGAGCGCGTCCTGTCGCTTCAGGTCCTCCGCGCCGTGCGGAAACCACGCGTCCCACGCGGCCCGGGTGGACGCGGACCAGCGAGGTGCCACGGCCTCCAGCACCCGCGCCCACGACCGCTCCTGATAGAAGACGGACTGGCCGGCCTCGACGAGCGCCCGGGCCGCATCGCGCGTCAGCACCCGGGCCTGGGCCGCGCATGCCGCCGCGTGCCGGACGTTGACCAGGGGCACCGTGAGCGGGCGCCAGCCATGCTCACCATCCGCGTGCAGCAGCGCCACCTCCGAGTCGTCCACCACGTCGCCGTCGCGGTACCACTCGAAGATGCGCCCCACGCCCACCACGCCGTGCGGCGCCAGCTCCGCCGCGCGCAGGGCGCCCATGCTGCCGCCTCCGAAGACGGCCACGCCCGCCTCCAGCGCCGCCAGCAGCTCGTGGTGCCACACCGAGGGCTGTGCCTCGAAGACGCCATCCACCAGGGCGATGGCCCGGGGCCGCAGCCGCAGCGCGCGCCACACGTCACCCTGGCGCGCGGGGGGCAGCACCGTGCAGGGCGCCAGTCGCTTCGCTTCCGCCGCTGGAAGCGAGGGCCCCAGGAACACGACGAGCTTGTCCGCGCGCTGCTTCATAGGAGCTCCGAGATGCGCATGCCCGGCACCACCACCTTCTGCACGTGAAGGCCCTCGACCGGTGACGACATCGTCACCGCCGCCGCCCGCTTGAAGCCCGCTCGCTGGAGCTTCGCCAGCACCTGACGCACCTGCCCCGCCGCGGCGCCCTTCGCCTTCGCGCCCAGGTCCGGCATGTCCGCGGCGCGCCGCCGTGGACGGACCTGGGCACAGGCCTCCGCGAAGCCTCGCGCCGCCTCCCGGTCCGCGGCGGCCACGTCCTCGCGAGCGCCGTGGATGTCCGTCAGCCGCGACTGCGCCGCCTCCAGCAAGGCCTTCAGCAAGGCCGCCTCGCGCGTCAACGCGCACGCATAACCCGCGGTGAGCGGCACCGGGCCCTCTTCCAGGTCCACCAGCACCGCCGCGCCTACCGGCAGCCCCACCGCGCCCGGCGTGCGCGCGGCGGGCGTGGCGTCGAAGAGGTACACACCAAAGCCCCGCTCACGCAGCGGTCCAGCCAGGGCCTCCACGGCGGGAGCAAGCTCGATCAGTTCGGGCGTTCGCAGCAGCCGCCGCTGGACGACCTCTTCCGTCCACCCCTCCGGCATCATCCGCGCGAGCTGGTCCCGCTCCGTGGCCTCCAGCAGCGCGTGCAGCAGGGCCCGCCCCGCGTCCGGATGCACACCGGAGCCGTTGCTCGTCCACGCCACCGCCACCGGGCCCAACGCGGGGCTCCCGGCGGGAGGCACGTGCAGACCCTGCGCAGGCACCCACACCGGCTCACCGGAGTACAGCTCCCGCGCCTCGAGCCAGGCACAGCGCACGTGCGGGCTCCACAAGCGCGGCGCCACCAGCGCCCCCGCCGAGCCCAGTTCGTCCGCGCCCCACAGCGGGCCCAGGTGGCCATCCAGCTCCGCTCGCGAGCCCCACACGAGGGCGTCAGGCACCACCGTCTCCGCCGCCCACAACTCCGCCGTCTCCAGCAGTGCGCCCCAGGCCGCGTCGTCGTAGGAGAGGCCCTTGCCGTTGCAGACCTGGAGGACGTGACCGCCCGGCCGCACCGCGCACGCCACCTCCACGCCGGTCCGGTCCAAGCCGGTGACACGCGCCACCCGTGTCACGCCCATGGCCTGGGCCAATCGTTGTTGAAACCGCCGCGAAGACAGCTCGTCCCTGGGAGCCCGCACGGGCGCGGACCTTAGCCCGAACGCCGAACGCCTGTCCGGCGGGCCTGCGGCAAACCGAAGGCCTTCACGGTGGGTTGCCCGCACGGCTGGGCGATGCGGACCGCGGCATCAGCCTCGACCATGGCGTGTGGTGGCGCGCGTCTACCGGCACCCGGACGACGTGCACGCGGTCCCACCCTCTGCCCCCTGACGGGCGCTCACTCCCACGAGCAGTGGTACTCGCAATGCGGTGCGCCCCGGGCGCGGCACATGGGGTGGGTGACGTGCACGGCGCGGCCGCCACACAGCTCGATGGCGCGCTCGTGCCAGCCGATGATGGTGAGACAGTCCGGCTCGGTGACGTTCTCCGCGCCGAACGTCCGCAGCACCGCGGAGCACGGGCCTGTCTGCTCATAGGTGCGTGAGCCCACCGCGTAATAGAAGCGGTAGATTTTCGGCGCCTGGCTCAGCAGGAAGTGCGGCTCGCCTGCCTTGACGAAGACGTGCTGCGGGCCATGCAGCGCCTCATGGGCGGAAGCGCGCCCCATCTCCAGGAAGGCCCGGTCCTTGTCCTCGGGCGACATCACCCCCGCGATGGCCGCGTCCAACCGCAGGTTCAGCTCCAGGGGATACCAGCCGACGGGAAGCAGCATCTGCCTCAGCAGCGCCTGGTCCTCCGCGGGCAGCCGCCGCAGCACCGCGTCCACCCCGACCTGCCCAACGTGCTGACGCAGCATGTTGAGCCGCGAGATGAGCACGCCGCCCTTGATGCGTGAGCCAGTTCCTTGGGTCAACATGCCCCCGTCCCAGGTAACAACCGCCCACCCATTGTCCCCGCGCGGCCTGCTCGCCATCAACTCGGGAAGGCATGTTTCCTGGCTCAATATCTAGCAATTCACGGACAACCAGAAATTGATGACAGAAATCGGCCGAAATTAACCTTTATCTCCGTCCGGGGTTGGAGCCACGTGAGCATCAGGGAGACAGGCGGCCAGGTGGTGTCCCTGCCGGCGCGCATGGCCCGGGCGGGCCTGGAGCGTGCGCCGGACGAGGCGCTCTGCCGCGCATTCCTGGAGGGTGAGCCGGCGGCCTTCGAGGTGCTGGTGACGCGGCACCGCTCGCTCGTCTTCTCGCTGGTGCGCCGCTACGTGACGCGCCCGGAGGACGCGGCGGACCTGGTGCAGAGCGCCTTCCTGCGCGCGTTGGAGGCCTCGCGCCGCGTCTTCGCGCGCTTCACGCTGTCGGGACCGGCGCCCTTCCGGGCCTGGTTGGTGCGCATCGCGCTCAACCTGGCGAAGAACCACGCCCGTCAGGGGCAGCGGTGGCGCCCGGTGCTGGTGGCCTCCGGGCCGGACGACATGGTGGAGGACCCGTCGGAGTCCGCGCAGGACCGGCTGGAGCGGGCCGAGCGCGAACGGCAGGTTCGCGCCGAGGTGCTCACCCTGCCCCGCCGTCAGCGCGAGGTGCTGACGCTGCGCGTGGACGGCGGGCTGGCATTCAAGGACATCGCCGAGACGCTCGGTATCACGGAGAACAATGCGAAGGTGCAGTTCCACCATGCGATGAAGCGCCTCAAGGCGCGGGTGGGCGCGCCCGAGGAGAAGCACTGATGGCTGC
The DNA here is from genome assembly GCF_900101905.1 of Myxococcus virescens. Classification (NCBI taxonomy): domain Bacteria; kingdom Pseudomonadati; phylum Myxococcota; class Myxococcia; order Myxococcales; family Myxococcaceae; genus Myxococcus; species Myxococcus virescens. The sequence continues at coordinate 518,203 of NZ_FNAJ01000003.1, forward strand.
GTGCCCTGACCAGGAAGAGCGGCTGGACCTGCACGCCGCGGGGGCGTTGGAGGATGACGAGGCGCTTGGGCTCATCCAACATTTGGAGGGCTGCGAGGGGTGCCGGCAGGCGCTCGCGGCATCCAAGGAGCTGCTCTCGCAGGTGGCGCTGCCCGCGCTGTCCCCCCAGGAGAAGACGGAGCTCCAGGAGCTGCCCCGGCGCACGCTGGCGGAGTGGCGCCGCGGCGCCCGGCGCCAGGGTCTGGGCTTGAAGACGCTGGGCGCGCTGGTGGCCACCGTCGCGGCGGTGACGTTGCTGCTGCTAGTGCCCGGCGCGTGGCGGCTGCCAGGCCTGGGACCGAAGGCGCCGGTGACGGCGACGGCGGCGCCCGCCACCGACGTCGAGGAACTGGACGCGGAGACGATGGCCGCCATCGAGGCCTGGGCGGGACTGGAGCCGCTGGACGCGGTGCTGTTCGAGGACTCCCAGGGCTGGGACGAAGCATTCGACATCGATGTGGGAGAGACGCTGTGAGGACGAGGGTGCGAACGCGGATGGCGGTGATGATGCTGGCCCTGCTGCCCTGGGTGGCGGTGGCCGCGCCCACCGGGCGCGAGGCCCGCGTCGAGGAGCGGCTGGAGCGCGCGGAGCAGCGGCAGCGACTGCGGCAGGTGCTGGAGCTGTCGGACGTCCTGGACCTGGACAACGCGCAGGCGCTGAAGCTGGAGGAGACGCTACAGCGCTTCGACGAGCGCCGCCGCCCGCTGCGCAAGCAGGTGCGTGAAGCGGCGCGCATCCTCCACCGGGCGTCACGAGGTGACAGTGAGGCCCTGGCGCAGGTGGACGCGGCGGCGCTGGGGGCCTTCGAGGCACGCGAGCGCATCGCGGCGCTCGACAAGGAGCTGTACCTGGCGCTGGCGAAGACACTGCCCCAGGAGAAGCGCGCCCGGCTCGCGCTCGCCCTGGCGCGCAGCGAGGGCCGCCAGAAGATGAAGCGGGAGCCCGGGAAGGACTCGTTGGGGCGCGGCGGATACGACAGCGGCATGCACTGACGCGGGGGGATTGGGGCCTGACGCCGAGCTCACTCCTCGGTGGGCTCGCTCGGGTCCTTCCTACCGGTGGCCAGGTACGACTCCGCGCGGGCCTCGAGGTGGGCGGCGAGCCGGGGCTCCACACGCGACAGCACCTCCCATTCGATATCCATGGCGCGGCGCACGACGGGCTTCGTCGGTGACAGGGGCTCCCCCGCGACGGAGGCCGCCGCCGCGCCTTCCCCCAGCTTCGCATCCCGATTACCGGCGCCCATGCTCGGATGCGAGGGCGCGCGCCCGTTGGTGGTGTAGTCCATCCGGTAGGCCCGCACCACGGAGCGGCCATCCGACAGCGGATGGACCTGCACGAAGATGCGGGACCAGTTGGCGCCCAGGTCCGTATTGCCCCGGATGCGCCAGGTGGTGTGGACGTAGAGCGGGTCCGAGCTGGGGAGCAGCTCGTACTTCTGCTCCACGAGCAGGCGTCGTGCCGTCGTCACCAGGGCGTCCGGCGGCAGCTTGTAGATGGCGTTGCCGCTGGTGGTCTCCACCAACTGCTGGCGGGTCTCGGGCGTGACGGCGCAACCGCAGGCTCCCAACAGGAGCCCCGCCGTCACCCACGTCGAAAGGCGTGAGCGCATGACGATGTTCTCGGCATGCCCCTGCGGGGAAGACGAATGGAGCATGACCTCCGAGCCCGGGGCCCGGCTCACGGAGGACATCCCTGAGAACGCACCGGACGTGCCCTCATATCGCCGTGCGCATTGAGCGGGTGGGCCCCCCTCCGCGGGGCAGAGGACTCGCACCTCCGCCGGGGAGGACCGGGCATCCAGCCCGAGGGGGCCTCGTCATGCCGTGGCTACCGTCAGGGAGGCAACGGCGCGCACCGCGCCGCCACCGAGGAGGCTTCCTTGCGGCTGCTGACCCGAATCGCCCCACCGCTGCTGGCGCTCGCTGTCGCCGCGTGCTCCAGCATCGACGTGAACACCAACTATGACCCCACCGCCACGCAGAAGCTGGAGGGGTACCGCACCTATGCCTGGCTCCCACAGCCCACGGGCAAGGACGACCGCGTCTACAACCCCATCGTCGGCGCGCGCGTCGAGCAGACAGTGGACCGCTACCTGCAGGCGCGCGGCTACCAGAAGGTGGAGTCCACCGCCAACCCGGACTTCCTCATCGGCTGGCACGGCGCCATCCACAACGCGTTGAAGGCGGAGACAGTGGACGCCTACTACGGCTATCCCTGGGGCGGTCCCTTCACGGACCCCTTCTTCGCGGGCGGCGCCGTCACCATGCCGGAGACGGCGCTGCGTGAGTACGAGGAGGGCTCGCTCATCCTCGACATCGTCGACCCGCAGTCCAAGCAGCTCGTCTGGCGCGGCACGGCCCAGGCGGAGCTGGACGAGAACGCCAGCGCGGAGAAGCAGCAGCGGCGGCTGGACGAAGCCGTGAAGGACGTGCTGGAGCGCTTCCCACCCAAGGCGAAGTGAGGAGGGCCCTTCGTGCGCACCGGCCTCGCGGCGACGCGCCTCCGCGAGGCCGGGCTTCACGGCGCGGGCTGCTCGGCGACCGTCCCCTCCTCCACGGCGTGGGCCGCGCGCAGGGACTCGGGGACGATGAGCGGCCGCTCCAGGCGCTCCCGCTCCCAGCCGCCCAGGTCCGCGCAGGCCTCGTAGGTGCTCTGGAGGAAGTCGAGCAGGTACGCCTTCGGGTCCTCCGCGCGCCGCACGTCGTCGTACGCCAACAGGTACTCCTTGATGTTGGCGTCGTACCGGGCCTGAGCCGGGCGCACGCTGGCGCGCGCGAAGCCCTCCGGCTCCGGGGCCGCGTAGCTGTAGAAGGCCGCGCCGCCGGTGGCCTGCATGCCGGGCCAGAAGCCCGCGCTGCTGACCTCCTCGCAGTAGGCCTCCTGGGTGATGGGGTCCGCGCCGGGGCGCGCTGGCGCGAGCCGGCCGGAGAAGCGCGTCACCGCCAGGTCGAAGCTCCCCCAGAAGAAGTGCACCGGGCTGCACTTGCCGGTGAAGCGCGCGCGGAAGTCCTCGAAGACGAGCGTGGCCTGCAGCAGCGCCCGCCACCAGTGCTCCACGGCTTCACCGTCATAGCTGGCGTGGTGCCAGTCCTCACCGAAGGGCGTGGTGTCGTCGGGAATCTCGACAGGCTGCTCCCAGATGCGCACGTCGATGCCCATGGAGCGCAGCGTCGCCATGAAGTCCCGGTAGAACTCCGCGACGGGCCGAGGCTCCAGCGCCATCACCCGGGACGGCCCACGGTTGGCGTGCACGTGCAGCTCGTGCGAGAGGAAGTCGAAGTCCACCTCGAAGGCGCCATTTCCGAAGGGGATGAGCCCTGTCGTCATGCCCCGCGCCGTCACGCGGAACGCGACGTTCCACCAGTGGTTCTGCGGCGGCGTCAGCGCCAGCTTCACCTTGCCGACGACCTGCGTGTACCGGTGCAACGTGGCGTAGGTGTCCTGCCACGCCTCCAGCGGCAGCGGCGGCCACACCGTGTCCCGGGTGTCCATGGGGCCTCCCTTCAAGCCGAGTCGGCATTCAGGGTGAGCCCCCACCGGCGCCCATGCCAGGGCGCCAGCCAGGGCCGCATGCCTCCAGGGCGGGGACCAGAGGGCCAGCCCCCACGCGCCCTCTGGGGGGCTACGGCTGCGCGAGCGCGCTGTCGATGGCCGCCTTCAGCTCGGCGCTGTCCGGCGTCACCGCGCTGGGGAAGCCGGCCTTCACCTGGCCGTCCTTGCCCACCACGTACTTGTGGAAATTCCACTTGGGCGCGGGGTGGTGCTGCGACAGGAACGCGTAGACGGGCGACTGGCCGTCCCCCTTCGTCTTCACCTTCTCGAACATGGGGAAGGTGACCTTGTAGCGGAGCTCACAGAACTTCTTGATCTCCTCCGACGAGCCCGGCTCCTGGCCGCCAAAGTCGTTGGACGGGAAGCCCACCACCACCAGGCCCTTGTCCTTGTATTCCTGGTGGAGCTTCTCCAAGCCCGCGTACTGCGGCGTGTAGCCACATTCCGACGCGGTGTTCACCACCAGGACGACCTTGCCCTGGTAGCCGGACAGCTTCTCCGGCTTGCCATCGAGCCGGTTGGCGGAGAGGTGATGGAAGGACATGGGCTTCTTCTCGCTCGTGGGTTCGGACTTCGCGGGGGGAGGAGGCTTCGGCGCCGCGGCGAGCGCCGGGGTGAAAGCCAGCGCCGAGGCCAGGGTCAACAAGGGGAGGGTTTTCATGCCGCTCCCCAGGATGCCCCAGTCCCCCGCCCGTTTCACGCCCGCCGCGCCGCGGCACGCGAGCGTGTGTCCTCATCCGAAAAGAGCGACTTGAGCACCCGGCCGGTGGGCGTCTTCTGCTTCGCCACCTCGCGGGGCGTGCCCTCCGCGACGATGTGGCCTCCCGCCTCGCCCCCATCGGGCCCCAGCTCCACCACGTGGTCCGCGGCGCCAATCACGGACGGGTGGTGCTCGATGACCACCAACGTGTCGCCGCGGTCCACCAGCCGGCCCATGAAGGTGATGAGCTTCTCCACGTCGCCCAGGTGCAGGCCGGTGGTGGGCTCGTCCAGCACGTACAGCGTGGGCTCGTGCCGGGCGGAGGCCGTCAGCTCGGCCGCCAGTTTCAAGCGCTGGGCCTCACCGCCGGACAGGGTGTTAGAACCCTGGCCGAGTTGGAGGTAGCCCACGCCCAGGTCGGCCAGGCACTCCAGCGGCGCGGCCACGCGGGGCAGCGCCTTGAAGACATCCTTGGCCTCGTCGGCGGACAGGCGCAGCACGTCGCCAATGGTGAGCCCGTGGTAGCGCACCTCCAGCGTGGCCGCGTCGAAGCGCGCGCCGTTGCAGGCCTCGCACGGCGTCACCACGTCCGGGAGGAAGGACATCTCATGGGAGATGGCGCCCTGCCCGTCGCACGCGGTGCACCGGCCGCCACTGGCCGAGTTGAAGGAGAAGCGCGTGGGCGTGAAGCCCTTGATTTTCGCCTCGGGCGTGGCCGCGAACACGCGGCGCAGCTCGTCCCAGATGCCCAGGAACGTCGCCGGCACCGAACGCGGCGTGCGGCCAATGGGTGACTGGTCCACCGACAGCACGCGCTTCACCGCCTCCGCCCCGTGCAGCGAGGTGAAGGGGCCGGGCTTCGCCGTGACGCGGTCCAGCTTCTCGCGCAGCGCCGGGTACAGCACCTGGCGAATCAGCGTGCTCTTCCCGGAGCCCGACACGCCGGACACCACGTTGAGCCGCCCCACCGGCAGCCGCAGGTCCACGCGCTTCAGGTTGTTGGCCCGCGCGCCCTTGAGCTCAATCCACTGCTTCGCCTCGCCCCGGCCCGAGGGAGGCCGCACCTGCGACTCCTTCAAGGCCCGCGCGGTGGGTGAATCACTCTCCAGCACCACGTCCGGCGGCCCCTCCGCCAGGATGTGCCCGCCACCCCGGCCGCCCGTGGGCCCCAGGTCCAGCAGGTGGTCCGCCGCGCGGATGGTGTCCGAGTCATGCTCCACCACCAGCACCGTGGAGCCCGTGGCCACCAGGGCGCGCAGGTTGTCCAGCAGCCGGTGCGTGTCGCGCGGGTGCAGACCGATGGTGGGCTCGTCCAGCACGTACATGGCGCCGGTGAGGCCCGCGCCCAGCTGCGCGGACAGGCGCAGCCGCTGCATCTCCCCGCCTGACAGCGTGGCCGCGTTGCGGTCCAGGGACAGGTAGCCCAGGCCCACGCGCTCCAGGAACTCCATGCGGCGCAGCAGCTCCTGACGGGACGGCTCGCCCAGGAGCGCCCGGTCCCCCTTGAACTTCCAGCCGCGCACCCGCGTCAGCGTGGACGCCACGGACTGCTGCACCACCTCATGGTAGCGCGCGCCCTCCAGCCGCACGCCCCGGGGGACGGGGGCCAGCCGGCTGCCACCGCACGTGCGGCACGGCGCGACTTCGCCCTCGGCCATCGCCTCGGCGCCGCCCTGGATGCCGGTGCCCTCGCACGACTCGCAGCGCCCCTGCTTCGTGTTGAAGGAGAACCAGCGCGGATCCAGCTCCGGCACGGCGGTGCCACACTTGGGACAGGTGCGCTCGGTGGACAGCAGCGTCTCGCCCTTGCCGGCGTCCACCTTCACCGCGCCCTGGCCCCAGCCCAGCGCCTTCTCGAAGACGTCGCGGTCCAGCTTCGACAGCTTGCCCTCGTACATGACGAGGTCGATGTCGTGCTCACGCGTCTTCGCCAGGCGCGGCGGGTCATCCGTGGACGCGAGCTTCCCGTCGACGACGGCCCGCGAGATTCCCGCGCGCGCCGCCGCCGCGAAGATGTCCAGGTAGGTGCCCTTGCGCGAGCGCACCGCGGGTGCCAGCAACGTGCCTTCGCCCTTCATCGCCGTGAGCTGCGCGAAGAGCACGTCCGGCGACAGGGAGGTGATGGGCGAGTCGTCATTCGGGCAGTGCGGCTCGCCCAGCTTGGCGAACAGCAGGCGCAGGTAGTGGGCCACCTCGGTGACGGTGGCCACGGTGCTGGTGGCTCCCGCTCGCGAGGTCCGCTGCTCCAGCGCCACCGACGGCGGCAGCGAGCTGATGCGCTCCACATCCGGACGCGGCATGGAGGGCAGGAACTGCCGCGCGTAGGGGCTCAGCGTCTCCAGGAAGCGGCGCTGGCCTTCCGCGAACACCACGTCGAAGACGAGCGAGCTCTTGCCCGAGCCGCTCGGCCCGGTGACGACGGTCATCTTCCCCAGCGGGATGCGGCACGACACGTCGTGGAGGTTGTGCTCGCGCGCGTGCTCCACCTCGATGGCGGGGACCTCACCCTTGCCCGGCTTGCGCAGCTTCACCGCGCGGCCCAGCGGCTTGCGCTCGCCCCGCAGTGCCTGGGCGGTGGCGCCCTTGCCGCGAGCCACGTCCTCCGGCGTCCCTTCCGCCACCAGCCGGCCACCGTCACGGCCGCCCACCGGGCCCAGGTCGATGACCCAGTCCGAGGCCTTCATCACCGCCACGTCGTGGTCCACCACCAGCACGCTCGCGCCGAAGTCCACGAGCGCATTCAGCGCGGTGATGACGTGGCGCACGTCCTCCGCGTGCAGGCCAGCGCTGGGCTCGTCGATGAGGAACAGCGTCCCCTGCGCCTCACTTGCCAGCGCTCGCGCCAGCTTCAAACGCTGCGCTTCGCCCCCGGACAGCGTGGACAACGGCTGCCCCAGCGGCAGGTAGCCCAGCCCCAGCCGCGCCACCGGCCCCAGCGTGCGCTTCAGCGCCGCGTCGCCGCCGAAGTGCTGGAGCACCTCGTCCACCGTCATCTCCAGCACCTGGGCCACGCTGAAGCCCTGGTGGCGGACGGCCAGCACCTCTTCCTTGAAGCGCCGGCCGCGGCACACCGCGCACAGCAGCGCCACGTCGGCGAGGAACTGCATCTCCACCGTCTCGTAGCCCTCGCCCGAGCAGGCCTCGCAGCGGCCCTTGTCGACGTTGAAGGAGAAGTGCGCCGCCGTGAGGCCGCGCACCTCCGCGTCGGGCTCGGAGGCGAAGCGCTCGCGCAGCCGGTCCCACGCCTTGGTGTACGTGGCCGCGTTGCCGCGCGAGGTGCGCCCCAGCGGGGACTGGTCCACCAGGGTGATGGCCTTCACCGCATCCATGCCCTCCACCGCGTCCACCGCGCCGGGCGCCTCCACGTCCTTCACGCCCAGCCGCCGCGCCAGGTGCCGGTACAGCACCTCGTCCATCAACGTGCTCTTCCCCGAGCCGCTGGGCCCCGTCACCGCGCACAGCACGCCCAGGGGCACCTCCACCGTGAGGTCCTTCAGGTTGTGCTCGCGGGCCCCCCGAATCACCAACGCCCCGGTGCGCGTGCGCGGCGTCCGCGGCACCTCGTCCACGCCGGCCAGCAGCCGCCCCGTGGGCAGGTCCTGCTTCTTCGCCAGCGCCTCCGGCGTGCCATCGAATACCAGCCGCCCGCCCTGCTTCCCGGCCCCGGGCCCCAGCTCCAGCACGCGGTGCGCCGAGCGGATGACCAGCGGGTCATGCTCGATGACGAGCGCGATGTTGCCCCGCTCCGCCAGCTCCGCGATGGCCTCCGTCAGCGGCGGCACGTCGCCCGGGTGCAGGCCCACGGTGGGCTCATCCAGCACGAAGAGCGCGCCGGTGAGGGACGTGCCCAGCGCGGCCGTCAGGGACACGCGCTGCGCCTCGCCGCCCGACAGCGTGCGCGCGGGGCGGTCCAGCGTGAGGTAGCCCAGGCCCACCCGCTGGAGGTAGCGCAGGCGGCCGGCCAGCTCACGCCGCGCCAGCTCCCCCTGCCCCGTGGTGGTGCGCAGCGCGTCCAGCCGCGCCAGCGCATCCGTCAGCTCCAGGTGGTGCCACGACGGCAAATCCAGCCCGCCCACGCGGTACGCACGCGCCTGGGCGTTGAGGCGTCCGCCGCCGCAGCTCTCACACAACGTGTAGGCGCGATAGCGCGCCAGCAGCACGCGCACGTGCATCTTGTACGTGCGGCCCTCCATCCACCGGAACCACGCGCGCACGCCCGGATAGGCGCGGCCCTCGTCGTAGTCGCCCTCGCCCTCCAGCACCGACTCGCGCTGCTCGGGCGTCAGCAGGCCCCAGGGCTTGTCCCACGGAATCCCCCGCGCCTTGCACCAGCGCTGGAGCATGCCGCGCTCCCACGTGGTGGACTGGCCGGACCAGGGGCGGATGGCCCCCTGCGACAGGCTCAGCTCGGGGTTGGGAATCACCTTGCCCCAGTCGATGCCAATGGTGCGGCCGAACCCACGGCACGCGGCGCACGCGCCCACCGGCGACTGGTAGCTGAAGAGACCGGGCCGCGCGGCCTCGAACTCCCGCGCGCACTTGGGGCACACCAGCCCGCGCCGCAGCCGCTGGGGCACGCTCTGCCCCGGGACGAAGAGGTGCGCCTCGCCGTCCGCGCGGTTCCACGCGTCCTCCAGGGCCTGCGTCACGCGCGACAGCTGCGCGTTCGTCAGCTTCACGCGGTCCACCACCACGCGCGCGATTCCAGCCGGGTCGGTCGCCTCGGCGGGACGGAGCGACTCCAGCTCCTTCACCTCGCCCTGCACCATCAGCCGGTGGTAGCCGTCCTTCAGCAGCCGGGCCCGCGCGTCCAGGAATGCCGCCGTGTCGGGGATGCGCAGCGGGAAGGTGAGGATGGCCTGCGCGTCCGGGTGCTCGCGTATGGCCGCGGCCGCCGCCACGCGCGCGTCCGTCCGCACCGCCTCCACGCCGCAGGTGCCGCAGACGGGCACGGCTTCGCGAGTGAAGAGCGCGGACAGGTACGGCTCCACGTCCGCCAGCGTGGCCACCGTGGAGCGCGAGCTCTTCACGGGCGCGCGCCGGTCCACGGCCACGCCCGCGGCCACGGGCTCCAGGGCATCCATGGGCGGCCGCTCCAGCCGCTCGAGGAACTGCCGGGCGTACGGGCTGAAGCTCTCCACGAAGCGCCGCTGCCCCTCGGCATACAGGGTGTCGAGCGCCAAGCTCGACTTCCCGGCGCCGGAGACGCCAGTGACGCAGACGAACTCCCCTTCCGAGAGGTCGACCGACAGGTCCTTCAGGTTGTGCGTGCGCGCGCCAACGAGGTGAGTCTTGTGCATACGGGTGGCAGGTTTAACGACTGGACACTTCGCCGCCAATCACAACTGAGGGAGCACCTGTGGGAACTCGCCTCCCTGGCTGGCGATGAGGCGGACACCCGGAGCCCGGAGGCCCGCTCAGGCGCCCGTCCAGCGCACCCGCAGGGCGTACCCCGCGGCCTGCCGCTCCAGCACCTCCACCTGGGGCAACACCTTGGTGCGAAGCAGGACGCCCTCCACCACGCCGGCGACGAAGTCCGGCAGCGGGTCCGGGTCCACGACGCGGATGCGCCATTCCCCCGCCTGCACCGGCTCCAGCAGCATCTTCATGTCCTCGCGCCCCGCCCGCAGATACGTGGGCAGTCGCGTCAGACACCGCTCCGTCCCCAACAGGGGCGCGGCGGTGGCGAAGATGCGACCCACCAGCGTCTGGGCGAACCCCTCCACATAGCGGTGCCCCAGGACGCGGTTGGCCGCCTCGGGCGGCTGCCCCACGCAGACATGGCGACGGGCCACCCCCAGCGCCGCCCGCCACACCGCCAGCGGGTAGTACTCCTGCGACGCCTCCATGTCGTAGCCAATGTCTCGCAAGGACTGGGCGAAGGGGCCCGTGGGCTTCAACGCATGGACAAAGAGCCCTTCGAAGTTCCGCCGAGGCACCTGCACCGGCAACGGTGGTGGCTTCTGCGGCTCGGTGGCCGTCTTGTCGTCAAAGCCCCGCCGTTCCATGAGTTCCCCCTGTCTCCACCGGTCCACCCCGGTCCTGAAGCCAGTGTATCAGCCCGGGCGCTTCGTCACCTGCACGCCACACCGGCACGGCACCCCGCTTTTACAACAGCAGACGTCGTGTAACGATGAGCGTTCGTCATCAAGAGGTGTCCCATGCGGGTCCTGATTGTCACCCAGGGGGGAGGGGCGGACCTGGCGCCAGTCGAGTCCTGGTTGCGTGAGCAGGGACACACGGTGGTCACCGTGACGCGCGAGGCGGCGGTGCCCGCAGCGTGGCGCAGCGGAACGTGCACGCTGGTGATGGTGGATGCCCGGACGGACCCCTCCCGCGTCCCGCTGGTGCGCGCGCTGCGCAGCCTGCCCGGCGGTGAGGAATCCGTGTTGCTGCTCCTGGGCCACCGGGGCGCGCTGGGCGGACTGCGGCCCGTCCTGGAAGCCGGCGCCGATGATTTGCTCGCGTGGCCCGTGGACGAGGAGGAACTGGCGCTGCGGGTGGAGCTGGCCCACCGCCGCTTCGTCCGGCGCGAGGGCCGCAAGGGCCTGCCCTTCGGAGATGACCTGAAGGAGACGCTGCTGGCCGTCAGCCCCGTGCCCACGGCCATCACCACCATCACCGAGGGGCGCGTGGTGGCGGCCAACGAAGCCTACTTCGAACTCTTCGGCTACACGCGCGAGGAGGTCATCGGGCGCACCACGATGGAGCTGGCGCTGTGGCAGGCGCCCCTGAACCGCTCGCAAATCGTGGACACGCTGCGGCGCCACGGCACGGTGCGCGGCGTGGACGCGCAGTACCGCACCCGCGAGGGCGAGCTGCGGCACACGCTGCTCTTCATGGGCCTGGTGCCCTATGGCGGCACGCCCCACGTCATCTCCTTCTTCCCGGACATCACCCCGCTCAAGCGCGCCGAGGAGAGCCTGCGCCGCTCGGAGGTGAGCTTCCGCACCCTCATCGGCAGCCTGCCGGACCTGGTGGCCGTCTTCGACACCGACGCGCGCGTGCGCTACGCCAACCTCAAGGTCGCCACGGCCCTGGGCTACGAGAGCGTGAACGAGCTGCTGGGCAAGCACTTCTCCGACATCATCCCGACGGAGGACTTCGCCAGCGCCAACGCGCGCATGCACGAAACCATCCGCACCGGCCGCGCGGCGCTCCAGGAGCGGCGGCTGGTCAAACGCGACGGCAGCGTGCTCCACGTGGAGTCCACCACCTTTCCCCTGCCCTTCGACGGCGAGGACTCCATCGTCTCCGTCTCCCATGACTTGACGGAGCGCTACCAGATGCAGGCGCGGCTGATGCTCGCGCAGCGCATGGCCTCCGTCGGCACACTGGCCGCGGGCGTGGCGCACGAAATCAACAACCCCCTGGCCTACCTCACCGCCAACCTGGCCTTCGCGCGCGAGGAGCTCACCGGCGTGCTGCCCACCGGCACCCGGAACATGGAGCCCCGGCTGGCGGAGGCGGTGGCCAGCGCCCAGGCCGCGCTCGCCGAGGCGCAGCAGGGCGCCGACCGGGTGCGAAGCATCGTCCGGGACTTGAAGACGTTCAGCCGGGTGGACTCAGCGGAGAGCGAGGAAGTGGACGTCCGGCAGGTGCTGGAGTCCACGCTGAACCTGGCCACCACGGAGATTCGTCACCGCGCCCGCCTGGTGAAGCAGCTCGACGCGGTCCCCACCGTGGTCGGCAACGAGTCACGGCTGGGACAGGTGTTCCTCAACCTGCTGGTGAACGCCGCCCAGGCCATTCCCTCCGGGACGCCGGAGCGCCATGAAATCCGCGTCGTCACCCGCCTTTCGGGCAACGGCCTCGTCTGCGTGGAGGTGTCGGACACGGGCGCCGGTATCGCCAAGGAACACCTGCCGCGCCTGTTCGACCCCTTCTTCACCACCAAGGAGCCCGGGGTGGGCACCGGACTGGGCCTGTCCATCTGCCACAGCCTGGTGACGGCCCTGGGTGGCGAAATCCATGCGACGAGCGAGCCGGGCAAGGGCTCCACCTTCCAGGTGCTCCTGACCCCCTCCCAGCGGCTCGGGACGGAGCGCCCACCGCCCGCTCCTCCGCCCGCCCCCACGGAGAAGCGGGGCAGCGTGCTGGTGGTGGACGACGAGCCGCTCGTCTGCACGGCCCTGGGGCGTACGCTGCGTCCACACCACGACGTCACCCTCTTCACCCGGGCCCAGGAGGCCTTGGAGCGCATCGAGGCCGGCGAGCGCTTCGACGTCGTCTTCTGCGACCTGATGATGCCGGGCATGAGCGGGATGGACTTCTACTCCGCCCTCCAGGCCCGCCACCCCGAGCAGGCCCAGCGGGTCATCTTCCTCACCGGCGGCGCGGTGACGCCTCAGGCCCGCGCCTTCCTGGAGTCGGTGCCAAGCCCCCATCTGGAAAAACCGTTCGCTGGCAGGGAACTCCTCTCCCTGATCCAGGAACGGCTCGCGCACGCATAGCGAATTGTCAGCCTGTGGAAGATTTGGACAGGCCCCCCCACCCCCTGCCCCTATCCTCCCCACCGCCCCCGACCGCAGGGCAGGGAACCGTCCACAGGAGGCATGCGCAGAGTGTGCTTTCCGTGACTTTCCAGTCACACGCCGCGCCCAACCCACTGGAATCCCAGCGTTTTTATGACGGCGGATTCGAGCGTGCGGGGCTGGTACGCGGGTTGCTGAGGCACTGACGCGCCGCACCGCGAGTCCACGCGGAGCGTGCGGTCGGGCGAGGTCCGGGACACCGGAGCCGTTCGGCGAAACCTCTCCTTCGGAGGCGCTCGGACGTGACGTCGTTGCGGCAGAAAGCGTTGAAGCTGGGTGCGCCGTGGCTGTGTGCCGTGGCGGTGGCGTCGAGCGGCGCCGCCGTGGCGGCTCCGCCGGCCAAGGCCCAGACCGCGGCCACGAAGGGCACGACGGCCTTCTCCACGGAGACGGTGGTGGAGCGCGCGCGGGCGCTGGCGGCCAGGCCCTACCAGGCACCGCCGAAGTCACTGCCGAAGGCGTACACGCAGCTCAACTACGACCAGTACCGCGACATCCGCTTCCGTCCGGAGCGCGCGCACTGGCGCGACGCGGGCCTGCCCTTCCAGGTGCAGTTCTTCCACCCGGGCTTCCTGTTCCAGTCCCCGGTGGTGATGAACGTCGTGGAGGCGGGCCGCTCGCAGCCGCTGCGCTTCTCCCAGGACCTCTTCAGCTACGGCAAGGTCGTCAACAAGGCGTCCCTGCCTCGCAGCGGCGTGGACGGCTTCGCGGGCCTGCGCTTCCACCACCCACTCAACCGCCCGGACATCTTCGACGAGCTCGCGGTGTTCCAGGGCGCCAGCTACTTCCGCTCGCTGGGCCAGGGCAACCTCTACGGCCTCTCCGCGCGTGGCATCGCCATCGACACCGCGCAGCCGAGCCCCGAAGAGTTCCCGGAGTTTCGAGAGTTCTGGCTGGAGCGCCCGGCCTCTGGCGCGGGCCAGGTGGTGGTGCACGCGCTGATGGACGGCCCGAGCATCACCGGCGCGTACCGCTTCACCATCACCCCCGGCTCGAACACGGTGATGGAGGTGCAGGCCACCCTCTTCTCGCGCCGCACCATCGACAACCTGGGCGTGGCGCCGCTCACCAGCATGTACCTGTTCGGTGAGAACGACCGCGCGAAGTTCGACGACTTCCGGCCGGAGGTCCACGACTCGGACGGCCTCCTCGTCTGGACCCGGGACGGCGAGCAGCTGTGGCGCCCGCTGCAGAACCCGCGGCAGGTGCGCACCTCCAGCTTCCGCGCGGAGAACCCGCGCGCCTTCGGCCTGCTCCAGCGCGATACGGCCTTCCACAACTACGAGGACCTGGAGGCCCGCTACGAGCGCCGCCCCAGCGCGTGGGTGGAGCCCGTGGGCGAGTGGGGCGCCGGCGCGGTGCGGCTGGTGGAGATTCCGACGCCGGACGAGACGCACGACAACATCGTCGCCTTCTGGGTGCCGGACGCGCCGCTCACCCCGGGCACGCCGCTGCGCGTGGCCTACCGCCTGCACTGGGGCGCCAGGTCGCCCTGGGAGAACACCGGCGGCGTCGTCACCTCGACGCGCATCACCTCCGCCATCACCCCGGGCATGCCCGTGGGCGAAGGCGTCACGCCGGCCACGCGCCGGTTCATCCTCGACTTCTCTCGCACCGCCCGCGCCGAGGACGGGCCGGTGGAAGCCGTCATCACCGCGGCCAAGGGCCAGGTGCTGCGCTCCACCATCCAGCGCCACGAACCTTCCGGGGGTTGGCGCACCACCTTCGAGCTGGAGCCCGAGGGCACCAGTGAACCCATCGAGCTGCGCGCGTTCCTGCGGCGCGGTTCCGAGACCCTCACCGAGACCTGGAGCTATCTATGGATTCCGTGACGACGCCGAACACCTGCCCCTCCGTGCCGACCGACTGGGTCCGCCCGGAGACGTGCGTGGCGCTCGACGCCTTCTTCCAGGGCTTCGGCTTCGAAGCCGCCGAGGACCTGGCCGCGCTGGCCGCCTGGGCGCTGGAGGGTGTCACCGCGTCCAACGTGAAGCCGCAGGCCGCCGTGGCCCTGGCCCGTGCCCGCATGGAGACGTGGCTGACGCGCGTGCTGGACATGGACGTGGTGGGCGAGGGCCGGCTGCTGACCCGTGGCCGCGCCGCCTTCGTCCTCAGCGACGGCGCGCGCTTCGGCGCCTCCGTGCTCACCCGGGACGCGGTGCCGCGCGAGCTGTACCGCGCCCTGCGCGCCGCGGTGCCGGTGCCGACGCCGGCGCAGGTTGCCACGCAGATGCCGGAGCAGCAGCTCGTGCTGTGGCCGCTGGGTGAGCGCCTGCGCCGCTGGCTTCGCGCCGGACAGCCGGACATGTCCGTCTCCCGCTGACGCAGGCTCCTGCTCCGGGAGATTCCGCCATGCACGCTCATTCGTTCTCACCGGAGAGCGCCGGCATCCGGCGCCTCTTCGTCCTGGGCCTTGCCGCCGTGTCCACCCTCGCGGGCACGTGGGAGATGCACCGCCTGCTGAGCGCGCGCGGCACCACCGTCCCCGAAGGCGTGCTGCTGGTGCTCTTCGCCCTGTGCTTCGGGTGGATTGCGCTGTCCTTCTGGACGGCGGTGGCGGGTTTCCTCCAGCTCGCCGTGAGCAAGCGGCTGCCCGGCCTGCGCTGGCCCACGGCGGAGGAGTCCGCCACGCGGCTCACCTCGCGCACGTCGGTGGTGATGCCGGTCCACAACGAGGACCCGGCCTCCGTCTTCGCCAACGTGCAGGCCACCTACGAGTCCGTGGAGGCCACCGGGCAGCTGGACGCCTTCGACTTCTACATCCTCAGCGACTCCACCCGCCCGGAGGCGTGGATCGCCGAGGAGCTCGCCTGGGCCGACCTGTGCCGCCGCGTGGGTGGCCAGGGACGCATCTTCTACCGGCGCCGCACGGACAACACCGGCAAGAAGGCCGGCAACCTCCAGGACTTCTGCGAGCGCTGGGGCCGCCACTACGACTTCACCATCGTGCTGGACGCCGACAGCCTGATGGACGGCCGCACGCTGGTGACGATGGCGCGGCTGATGGAGCTCAACCCGCGCGCGGGCATCCTCCAGGCGCCGCCGCTGAACGTGGGCCGCAGCACCCTCTTCGCCCGGCTGCAGCAGTTCGCCGGGCGCGTCTACGGCCCGGTGGTGGCCGCGGGCGCGGCGGCGTGGCAACTGGGCGAGTCCAACTACTGGGGCCACAACGCCATCATCCGCACGGAGGCCTTCATCCAGCACTGCGGCCTGCCGGTGCTCCCCGGCCAGCAGCCCTTCGGTGGCCACATCCTCAGCCACGACTTCGTGGAGGCCGCGCTGATGCGCCGCGCCGGCTACACCGTGTGGCTGGTGACGGAGCTGGGCGGCAGCTTCGAGCAGCCGCCCCCCAGCCTGCTGGACTACGCGCAGAGAGACCGCCGCTGGTGCCAGGGCAACCTCCAGCACCTGAGCCTGGTGGCCGCGGGCGGCCTGCACCCCATCAGCCGGGGCCACTTCCTGATGGGCGTGATGTCCTACGCGGCGTCCCCGCTGTGGCTGCTGTTCCTGATGTCCGGGCTGATTGCCGGCCTCTACGACGGGTGGCTGTCCTTCTCCAACCCGCACCTGCTGGAGGACCTGGGCCCGGAGGCGCTGGCGTTCGACACCACGGGCGCCGTGCGGCTGTTCTCCGTGTCCATGGCCATGCTGTTCGCGCCCAAGTGCTTCGGGCTCCTGCTGGCGCTGGCCAGTTCCCAGGACTCGGCGCGCATGGGCGGCCGGATTCGGCTGGTGCTGAGCGTGGCGCTGGAGAGCGTGCTGGCCACGCTGATGGCGCCGGTGATGATGCTGTTCCAGTCGCACTTCGTCTTCGGCACGCTGCTTGGCTACAAGGTGACGTGGTCCAGCCAGCAACGCGACGACGCCGACCTGCCCTGGGCCGAGGCGGCCCGGCGGCATGCCGTTCACACCACCGTGGGCGTGGTGCTGGCGGCGGTGGCGTTCTTCCTGTCGCCCGGGCTGCTGCTGTGGCTGTCACCCGTCGTGGCCGGCCTGCTGCTGTCCATCCCCCTCTCCGTCTTCACGTCCCGCGCGTCGCTGGGCATCTGGCTGGAGCGGCGCGGGCTGCTCGTCATCCCCGAGGAGACGGAGCCGCCGCGCGTGTTGGAGCGGGCACAAGAGGTGGCCGAGGAGCACGCGCTGGAGCCGGTGAAGGACGCGGTGGACCACGTCATCTCCGATGCCAAGGCGCACGCGCTGCACCTGGCGCTGCTGGAGTCCCAGCCCTCGCCGGCCGCCGTGCCCATGGCCCTGGCCTCCGCGCGGCGCAAGCTGCTGGGCGACAACGTGGAGCCGCTGTCCCCGCCGGAGAAGACGGCGGTGCTGATGGACGCGCACACGCTGACGGAAGCCCGCGAGCGCCGGCTGACGCTCGCGGTCTCCTGAGCACCCGCGGGACTACGCGAAGAGGCGGCTGAGCACGGCCACCATCTGCGCCACGTCGGTGGCGCAGGCCATCTCCCGGATGGAGTGCATGGACAGCATGGGGTTGCCCACGTCCACCGTGCGGATGCCGAGCTGGCCCGCGGAGATGGGGCCAATGGTGCTGCCACAGCCCAAATCCGTGCGGGTGACGAAGTGCTGCGGCGTCACGCCGGCCTCGCGGCACAGCGCCGTGAAGAAGGCCCACGACTCGCCATCCGTGGCGTAGGACTGATTCACGTTCGACTTGATGACCGGGCCCGCGCCCATGTGCGGCTGGTGCTTGGGCTCGTGCAGGGACGGATAGTTGGGATGGATGGCGTGCGCCATGTCCGCGCTCACCAGGAACGAGTGCGCGATGGCGCGGTGGAACGCGTCCGGCTTGCCGTCCGAGTGCGCCAGCGTCAGGCGCTCCAGCAGCGTGCGCAGGAAGGGTGACGCGGCGCCCTGCGCGCTGCGGCTGCCCACCTCTTCGTGGTCGAACAGGATGACGCCGCTGGTGGCCTCACGCGACTCGCTGCTGGAGAGCAGCGCGGACAGGCTGGCGTGACAGCTGGCCAGGTTGTCCAGGCGCGGCGCGTGGAGGAACTCGCCGTGCGCGCCCGAGCGGATGGACGGCTGCAAATCATAGAGGCACAAGTCGTAGCCGAGGATGTCCCCCGCCTGCGCCTTCACGCCGCCCTTGGCCAACTCCTCCAGCAGCAGCCCCTGCAGCTCCGCGACGCCCGCGCGCTCCAGGCCCAGCACCGGCACCATGTGCTCCTGTGCGTTCAGCTTGAGCCCGTCCGAGTTCACCCCACGGTTGAGGTGAATGGCCAGGTTGGGCACGCGCAGCAGCGGCCGGCGGAAGTCCACCAGGTGCCGCTGGGGGCGGCCCTCCACCATCACCATGACGCGGCCGGCGAGCGACAAGTCCCGGTCCGTCCAGGTGTGCAGCAGCACCCCACCGTAAATCTCCACGCCGAGTTGCTGGTAGCCGTTCTTCGTCACCGCCGCGTTCGGCTTCACTCGCAGGTTGGGCGAGTCCGTGTGCGAGCCCACCAGCCGGAAGCCCGCCCGGTCCACGGGCTGGGTGCCGAGGTGGAAGGCCGCGATGCTCGTGTCGCCGCGGGTGATGAACACGCGCGCGCCCGGCTCCAGCGTCCAGGGCTCGCGCTCGTCCAACTGGCGGTAGCCCGCCTGCGTCAGACGGCGGGCCGACTCGCGCACCGCGTGGTACGGCGTGGGCGAGGCGTCGATGTACTCGAGGAGGTCTCCAGCCAGGGCGTCGGTGTCGATGGGGCTCATAGGGCGCCCCAAGCTAACGCCGTCCGGCCCCGCCGCCACTCCCGAAAGTCACCGGCCTACCGGGCGGGCAGGCGTTTCGCTGGAGGCTGTGCGGGGAGAATGGTGGTCGCGGGCCGGGCCCCCGGGGCCGCATCCAGGAAGGTGCCCAACAGGACCCAGCGGCGCGAGGTCTCCTCCTTCCCCTTCCGGGCCAGCAGCGGCGTCGTGTAGTGCCAGAAGGGCAGCCGGTACACGGTGATGCCGCCCACGGTGCTGACGGGGGTCATCTGCGTGAAGTGCCCGTCCTGGGCATAGATGAGGTACTGGTGGTCCACGCCGGGCAGCGTGAGGCTGACGTGCATGTCCACGTAGCCGTCCCGGGCCTCGGGCTCCTCCGGGTGGTGGTCGTTGTGCGGCCCGGAGTAGTCCCCCGGTCCGTAGCACAGCGCCTGGATGCCCCACTTGCGCCGCAGCGCCCGGCCCGTCACCGCGGCGGCGAACCCGGCGAAGGTGTCCGAGCGCAGCATGTCCGTCAGCCCCACGGACTCCGCCGCGCGCCACGAGCGGGAGCGGCGGCTCTCCAGCAGCGCCGTGCTCACCCGCACCGTCTTGGGCAGCAGCTCCATGTAGTTCATCGTCTGCCCGGAGATGGAGTCCGCTGGAATCGGATCCTCCATGGGCACCATCGTCTCGCGCATCGCCGCGTCCAACGCATCGCGGCATGCGGCGGCACGGCGTGGGTCGATGACACCTTGCAGTGACACGAAGGGACGCGCCGGGTCGAGCAGCGCGCCCACCACGTCACGCTCCTTGCCGTCGAGGATGCGGCGACCCCGGGGGGTCAGCCAGTCAGCGAACTCTTTGGGAAAGGCCTTCATTGCGGTGGAACATATCGCCCCACGCAACCTTTACAGCTGTCTTGCGATAATCACCGACAAGCTGATTTTTCCCGGAGCCCCCCAGGCCATGTCCCGCATCGACAGCCGCCCCCGCGTCATCTCGAACCCCACCACCGCGCCTGCGCGGGCCCAGCCGGCGGCTCAGCAGGCGGCCAACGTGGCCCGGGCCACCGCCGTGGGTCACACGCAGGTGAACTCCTTCGAGGGCGCGGCCCGGGCCCGTCCGGCCGCGGCGGCCCAGCCGATTCCCGGTGCGTGGCGCGGCGGTCCGGACACCGAGGTGGGCAAGGCGGTGCAGTCCATCGTCTCGCGGCTCCAGTCGAACCCCGACGCGAACAACATCACCATCAAGGGTGACACCGCGGCCAGCCTGTTCAGCCGGGCCATCCTCGACAGCAAGCACGTGACGAACGAGCAGCTCATCGCCATGGCGAACGTGTCGCTGGACCAGCTCGCCAGCGACGAGAAGACCAAGGCGAAGGTCTACAAGAAGGTCCCGAACGTGCGCGACCTGCCGGTGCACAAGTTCACGGTGGCGATGATGTCCGCCGCGACGGGCATCGACCCGCAGAAGCTGTCCGAGGCCGTGCCGGACCTGGGCCTGACGGGCGCCCCCAACACGCCGCTGCTCTACGCGGCCAAGGGCGAGGGCATGCAGCGCTCCACCGCGCTGCACGACTTCACCGACTACCTGCGCGGCGCCGGCATCAAGGGCCTGAACAAGGCCGTGTGGGGCGTGGAGAACCGCGTCCTCTCCGCCATCGTCTCCGCCGTGGGCGGCGGCCGGTACTGAGCACCGCCACCGCGTCGCGGTGAGCACCGGGGCCGGGTCCTCCTTCGCGGAGGCCCGGCCCTTCGCCTTTCAAGCGCGCCCTGCCCCACGGCCTGGCTCGCGCGGCCGGGCCGCATCGAAGCGCTCCGCCAGAGCCGCGTGAGCAATCCCCGGCAGCGGGTGCGCCCCAACCTTCAGCCGCTTCGCCCCGTTTCCTCTTGGATGCGCTGCCGGGCCGCCTCCAGCCGCTTCGCGCGCACCTTGCCAGCGACGCCCAGCAGCACGCGGTCCCGAGCCCAGCGCTCTCGTGTGATGGCATCCGTGGCGGCCCAGAGGGGTTCGCACCGCTCCAGCACCGCGCGCTTGGTGAGCGCCAGCCCTCCGCCCAGGGCCACGTGCGTGGACGCCGCCGTCGGGTCCGACTGGGACAGGCCCCGCATCATCACCGCCAGGGCGGACAGCTCCTCGCGCACGTCGTCCGGCCAGCCGCTGCGGCGCCCGACCTGGAGCAGCCAGCCCAGCATCGCGAGCTGGACGTGGCAGTCTTCCACGGTGCGGAAGGGCTTGAGGTAGCGCGCGTAACCGTCTCCCAGAAGCACGTCCCCCGAGGCGACCGCCACGTCCTCCAGGGACAGCTCCGCGTGGGGAACCTCGGGGATGAAGGGCAACTCCGGGAGCGCGCTCAGCCGCACACCGGGCCGCTTCGCGTCCACCGCCACCATGCGCAGGCGGTTGCGGCCCTGGGCGTCCTGCCCCTCCGACGCCACCACCAGCAGCAGCTCCGCGCGCGTGCCCAGGGTGACGAACGTCTTGGTGCCTGACAAGCGTGGGCCCGCGCCGGTATCCGTCAGCCGCGTCTCGATGGCATTGGGATGCGCGCCACCCGGCTCCGTGGCACAGAGCGCGATGGTCCGCTCCGCCGGGAGCTCCGGAAACAGGCGCCGGTGCGCGGCGTGGTAGCCAGAAGCGAAGGCGAACCCCAACCTGTCGGCGACGAAGCCCCCGGCCAGCGCCAGGTCCGCGGGCGAGGAGAAGCGGGAGGACAGCCCCAGGTGCTGGCGCCACCAGGCGTCGACGGAATCGAGGACCTGGGGCTCGGCGGGTGCGGTGAGCAGGAAGTGGAGGACGTCGTTCACGGGGGGAGTCTATTGGCGACCCTCACCAGCGCGTCCACCCGTTCTTGCATGAAGGGTCGAGCAGCCACCGCTCCCTCCCCCCAGGACTCCTCAGGGCTGTCTTACTGGCTCTGGGTATTCTGAACCACGCGGCAGCTGCGGCGACCGCACAGCAGGATGTAGCTGGCCTGCTGGTCACAGCCTCTCGCGCCAAACGTGTCACGATTCAGCCGCTGGGTTGATATCGAGTCCTGCTCACATTTCAGGTCGAAGGCCGCTTGGCGAAGAAGGAGCTCCTGGATGTCGACCCCATGAGGATCAGGGCAATACCCAAAGGCGTTGCAGCCCACCTCGTAGCGCCGAAGCTTCTGACAGCCTTCCGCATAGTACGCGCCCGACTCGTTCGGAGCCCCGGCGTAATCATAGACAGGATTGACTGCCAGGTCTTTCTCCGGACAGGCCATGTCCTGCGCAGCCTTCCCTCGGATGGCACTCAGAGCGCCGCTCCCACATCCAGATGACATCAGCGCCACAACGAAAGCGAGTACGACGGCCCGCATGCAATTGGCTCCGTTCATGAAGCTCGGAAAATGTTTCGGCAGAGAACGCAAGAGGCCACGAGCGCACCGTCAATGCGCAGCCCCATACGTGCCCAGCACCATCACGGCACGCACAGCCGGCACTGCGGCGCCCTCCTTGGGAGGGCGCCGGAGCCTGCGCGCAGCTCAGCTCGCGCGCTTACGGCTGGGCGACTTCGCCCGCCGCTGGGTGGACTTGCGGGTACCGGCGGATGACTTCTTCCCCGCCGCCTTCTTGACCCCCGCGCCCTTGTTGCCCCGGGACTTCGACACAGACTTCTTTCTCGACGTCGACGAGGTCTTCGCCTTCTTGGCCGACGACTTCCGGGCCGGCGCCTTCTTCGCCGGGGCCAGGATGGTGCCCCGGCAATTGGGCGCGCCGCAGCGGCAGACGTAGAGCGCCTCGGCTTCGGGCCCCATGTCCTCGGTGCGCTCGTAGCCGTAGTCGTACACCAGCTCCTCACCGGGCTCGATGGAGGTGAGCGCGTAGATGTAGATGTGGCCCTTTTCGATGAGGGCTTCACAGTTGGGCGCGCACGAGTGGTTGATGTAGCGCGCCTCGTTGTGAATCGTCCCCGCGTCCAGCACCGTCCTCTTGTCGAGGTTGAACAGGAACGTGTGGTGCCGCGCCATCGATTCGTCGTCGTAGCGGACGTCCGCCTCCGCCTGCGTGATGCGCTCACCGAGGTACTCGATGATGCGCGTGCCCTTGCGGATGCGGCGGATGGCGAAGGCACCCTGGCCCTGGATGGACGACGGGTGCAGCTCGAAGGGAAGCGGCTTCGTTGAAGGAATGAAGTTGGGTGAGGTCATTCTGTTGTGAGCGCCCCAGGTGTTGATGTCGGCCAGGACGCTCCGGCTGCGGCGGTGTAGCGTGCACCAGTCCGACTTCCGATGAAAGGCGAACGATGATGCGGTGGTGGCTCGTCCTGGGTGCCGTGAACGCTTTCCTCTCCGTCAGCGCGGGGGCCTTCGGCGCGCATGCCCTGAAGAGCCGGCTGCCCCAGGACCTCCAGGTCATCTTCGAGACGGGGGCGCGGTACCACATGTACCACGCGCTGGCCCTGCTGGCCGTGGGCCTGCTGGGACACTTCCGCCCCTCGTCCCTGCTCAACGGCGCCGGCTGGGCGATGCTGGTGGGCATCGTCCTGTTCTCTGGCAGCCTCTACGCGCTCGCCCTCTCCGGCGTGCGCGTGCTGGGAGCCATCACCCCGCTGGGGGGCCTGGGCTTCCTCGCCGGCTGGCTCCTGTTCGCGGTGGCCGCCTGGCGCACCACGAACTGAGCCCCGCTCACTCCCTCCAGGACGGGGGGAGTGGGTAGTACCGGTCGAGGTCGTCGTGGTTGACGAAGCCGCACGCCTCCCGCTGCACCATGAAGCACCAGCGCTGGTGCTCGGCTTCCTTGCGCAGGGCCTGGTGCCGGGCAAGCTGCGCGCGCCGGTCGGCGGTCCGGAGGGACCGCAGTTGACGTTCGACCTCGGACAGCTCCCGCAGCGTCTCCTCCAGCTTCACTTCCAATTTCCGAAGCGAGGAGGCCTTCTCCGCCTGGAACTCGGCCTCTAGCGCCTGCAGTGCGTTCGAGCGGTCTTGGAAAGCCATGCCCGTCGAATTAACACCCAGGCCTTCCCGCCGCCCGAGCTTGCTCGCTCCCCTGCCTATGCGCGCCTTCCTCTTCGTCTCGCTGTTCGCCACCACCGTGGCGACCGCTGCCGAACCGACGCACACCGCCCCACCAGCGTCCTATCTGTTGCGTCCCGACCGCGTCTTCGACGGTGTCACCGCCAGGCCGCACTCGGGATGGGTCGTCCTGGTGACGGGCGACCGCATCGCCGCCGCGGGGCCGGAAGCCAAGGTGAAGGTCCCCCAGGGCACCACGTCCGTTGACTTGAGCGGCACCACGCTGCTGCCCGGCCTCATCGAGGGCCACTCCCACCTGCTCCTCCATCCGTACAACGAGGCGTCCTGGAACGACCAGGTGCTGAAGGAGTCGCTGGCGCTGCGGGTGGCCCGCGCCACCAACCACGCCCGCGCCACGCTGGCGGCGGGCTTCACCACCGCCAGGGACCTGGGCACCGAGGGCGCGGCCGACGCGGACGTCGGCCTCAAGCAGGCCATCCACCAGGGCATCATCCCCGGCCCGCGCCTGCTGGTGGCCACGCGCGCCATCGTCGCCACTGGCAGCTATGGCCCCAAGGGCTTCGCCTCGGAGTGGCACGTCCCCCAGGGCGCGGAAGAGGCGGACGGCGTGGAGACCCTCACCCGGGTGGTGCGCGCACAAATCGGCCAGGGCGCGGACTGGGTGAAGGTGTACGGCGACTACCGCTGGGGCCCCAACCAGGAAGCCCGCCCCACCTTCTCCCTGGAGGAGCTGAAGCGCATCGTCGACACCGCCCGAAGCAGTGGCCGCCCGGTGTCCGTCCATGCGAGCACGCCGGAGGGCATCCGCCGCGCGGTGCTGGCCGGCGCGGAGAGCATCGAGCACGGGGACGAAGGCACCGCCGAGGTGTTCCGCCTCATGGCCCAGCGGGGCGTCTACCTCTGCCCCACCCTGGCCGCCAGCGCAGCGATGTTTGAACACCGCGGCTACAAGCGCGGCGTGGACCCGGAGCCCGCCCACCTCCAACAGAAGCGCGCCACCTTCCGCGCGGCCCTCAGCGCCGGCGTCCCCATGTGCGCGGGTGGAGACTCCGGCGTCTTCCCCCACGGGGAGAATGCGCGTGAGTTGGAGCTGATGGTGGCCTACGGCATGACGCCCGCGCAGGCGCTCCAGGCCGCCACCTCCAGCAACGCGGCGATGCTCCACCGCGAGGACCAGCTGGGCCAGGTGAAGGCGGGGCTGCTCGCGGACCTGGTGGCGGTGGAGGGCGACCCGACGAAGGACATCACCACCCTGCGCAAGGTGCGCTGGGTGATGAAGGGCGGCACGGTCGCCGTGGAGCACCGCTGAGGCGCTACGGCTTCCAGGCCGAGGACCACACGCCCTGCTTGCCCGTCACCGGGTCCGCCCCGGGCAGGGGCACCTGGGCAATCCGCTGGACGGAGGCGTCGTGCGTCGCCTTCTCCGGGCGCTGCAAATCGTAGTCGCCCGTCCCCTCCGGGTAGCCGCCCACCACCAGGAAGTCCCCGCTGGCCTCCAACCGGCGGTGGCCCGTGCCCGCGGGGAGCACCAGCACATCGCCGGCTTGGACGGTGACCTCCTGCCCGGACTCGCCGCCCAGCTTCAGCCGCGAGGTGCCAGAAGCTACGCCCAGCACCTCGTGCGCATTGGAGTGGTAGTGGTGGAAGTCATAGACGGTGTACCGCCAGCGCGCCGGCCAGCCATTCGCGGTGAACAGCTTCTCCAGCGCGCTCGCCTTGTCCCCTTCCAGCGTCACGCCGCGATAGACGAGCGTGGGCAAGCGGCTGTTCGGCGTCATCCCGTCATCCTTGAACAGCAGCCGCTCAGGTGATGCCGCCTGCTGCACCTTCGACGTGGACGGTTGGAGTGTCGTCTGTGTCATGCCCGGAGCTCCCAGCAGGAAGGTGGTGGCCAGGGCGCCGCGAAGCAACCGGCGCTGAAGTCGCGTCATCGCCTCACTCCTGGGTGGGGGCCGCGGTGGGCCCCGGCACCTGCTTGCCTCGGTGCCACACCGACTCGATGCGGGAGAGGTCGTCGATGTTCGTCGAAGGGTTCCCCTGCACCACCACCAGGTCCGCCCGCCGCCCCGCTTCGATGACGCCCCGGTCCTTCAACCCCAGCAACTCCGCCGCGTTCGCCGTGGCCATCTGGATGGCCTGCAACGGCGTGAGGCCCGCCTCCGTGAGCAGCTTCAGCTCGCGGTGCTCGGCGAAACCCGGGATGCGCACGGGCGTGGCGCCGGAGTCCGTGCCGAAGCCAATCCGGACGCCCGCGTCGTGGAGCGTCTTCACGTTCTTCAGGTTGATGGTCAGCGCCTGCTTGTTCACCGGCGCGGTCTTCCCGTCCTCCAGCACGCTGGCGCGCCACGCCGGGTCATCCAACTGGCGCGCCAGGTCGGGTGACAGCGCGCGGCGGAAGAAGGGGTCGGCCATCCACGCCGGTCCCTCGGCGTAGATGTAGAACGACTCATTGAGGCCCAACGTGGGGATGTACCAGGTGCCCCGCGCCTTCATCGCGTCCACGAGCTCCGCGTCCACCTCCCTGTCGCGAACGCCGTGCGCGAGCACATCCACCCCCGCCGCGACCAGGCGCTTGGCGTCCTCCAGGTCATGAATGTGCGCGGCGACCCGCAGTCCCTGCCGGTGCGCCTCGTCAATCACCGCCGTGTAGACCTCCGGCGTCATCTTGTTCTTCACCGTTCCGCCGAAGTCATCCACCCAGACCTTCACGAACGCCGGGTGGCGGGACGCCGTCTCGCGCACGTCCTGGCGCGCCTCGTCGGGCGTCGCGGGGCGATAGAGCTGATGCTCGACGACCTTCATCGGCGGCGCCCCTTCCGGCACGCCGATGCCCTGGTCCCCGCTGAGGATGGAGGCGCCTGGCAGCGTGCCTTGCTCGACCTCCTTCTGGAGTCCGTAGACGAGCGGCGTGTTGAGGCCCAGCGACGTCACCGTCGTCACGCCGTAGGACTCCCACTGCGTGAGCTGCCGCGCGATGTTGTCGCGCTGGTAGTTCTGCCCGCCCGAATCCGTGCCTCGCGTCATTCCCAGGTGGGAGTGGTTGGAGATGAGACCAGGAAGCACCGTCCGTCCCGGCAGCTCGATGACCATGGCCGAGGCGGGCACTTCCACTTCATCCACCGGCCCCACGCGCTGAAGCGTCGCGCCCTGGATGACGACGGCGGCGTTCTCCAGCGGCGCACCGCCGCGCCCGTCGATGACCCGCACGCCCCGCAGCACCGTCACCTTCTCCGAATCCTCGCTGCGCAGCCCTTGTCGGCCCTGGCAGGCCAGCAGTCCCGTCGTCAGGGCACCGGCCAGAAGGAGCCGGCCCCAGGCATGGCGGAGTGGATGCTTCATGCGTGTCACCTCGGAAGCGTGGAGCGCGGGCCCTCACCCCGACAGCCCGCTCGTACACCGGCAACATGCTCGCGCCGCCACCACCTCGCACCCCGAATTCGGCCTCGCCGCCTCCACTCTTGGGAATGGAAGGGACAATCCCTCCTTCCCACGGAGGGCGGGGGGCCTACGGACGCGACACCGGCTCCGCCTTCACCTGGGTGAAGAGCCGCTCCACGTCCGCCCGGTAACACAGGTCCGTCCCCTGGGTGAGCAGCGCGGCCGTCCCGGAGGCGATGCCCCAGCGCAGCGCGTCCTCAGTGGACTGCCCCCGCGCGAGCGCAAGTGTCATCCCCGCGACAAAGCTGTCCCCCGCCCCCACCGAGCTGTACGTCCGCACCGGGGGCGGCGTCGCCCGGAACTGGGCGGTGCGCGTCGTCACCAGCGCGCCGTCCGCGCCCATGGACACCGCCAGCACTTCGGCGCGGCCCTGGGCCACCAGCTCGCGCGCCGCGGCGGCCTGGGTGGCGAAGTCTTCCACCGACGCGCCGCTCAAGTCCCTCAGCTCGCGGCGGTTGGGCTTGGCCATGAACACGCCCTCTTCCAGCGCGGCCCGCAGCGGCGGACCGTTGGTGTCCACCACCACGCGCACGGCCAGGCGCTTCCCCAGCCGGGCCACGCGGGCATAGAAGTCCTCCGGTACGCCGGGCGCCAGGCTGCCGCTGGCGACGATGAAGGCCGCGCCCACGGCCACGTCCTCCAGCGCGTCGAGGCAGCGCTGCCACTCGCGCTCGGACAGCGTGGGCCCCGGCAGGATGAAGCGGTACTCACGCGCGCCCGTGCCTTCCGCCACCGTGAAGCTCTCCCGGGTGGCGTCCTGCAACGGCACGGAGCGGCGCAGCAGGCCCTTCTCCTCCAGGAGCTCCTCCAGTTGGCTCCCGGTGGCCCCGCCCCGCGTGTAGACAGCGATGGCCTCACCGCCCAGCTCACGCACCACGCGCGCCACGTTGATGCCGCCCCCACCCGGGTCCCTGCGCACGGGGCCACAGCGCAGCTTGTGCTCCGGCGTGACTTCCGGCACGGACGTGGCCACGTCGATGGTCGGGTTGAGCGTCAGGGTGACGATGTGCGGCATCGCGAAGGGTCTCCTGGGTTGCATCGGCGCGAAAGGGCCGAGCCTGCCCCACCCCGCGCGCATTCGCCAGCCATCCGAGCACCCACGCCGCTCCGTCCCACGGGCAACACCCCACCCCGTGCATGGGGCCCTGGGGGGTTGCCTTCCCAGGTAGGCTCGCGAAGATGCGCCCCCATGACACCGCTCCGTCGCCCCTCGCGAGATGAGCTGGACGCAGCCACCGGTCGCACCATGCCGGACGTCATCGCGCCCCGGCTGCGCGTGCTCTTCTGCGGCATCAACCCCAGCCTCTACTCCGCGGTGGTGGGCTATCACTTCGCGCGGCCCGGCAATCGCTTCTGGCCCACGCTGCATGCCGCGGGCATCACCCCGCACACCTTCCAACCCACGGAGCAGGCGTCCTTGCTCGCGCTGGGCTACGGCATCACCAACGTGGTGGACCGCGCCACCGCCACCGCGGACCTGCTGAACCCCGCCGAGCTGGCCCGGGGCGCGAAGGCGCTAGAAGCCAAGGTGGCGCGCTACCAGCCCCGCTTCCTCGCGGTGCTGGGCGTGAGCGCCTACCGCATCGCCTTTGGCCGTCCCAAGGCCGCGCTGGGCGCGCAACCGGAGCGCCTGGGCGACACGCGCTTGTGGGTGCTGCCCAATCCCAGCGGGCTCAACGCGCACTACCAACTCGACGCGCTGGGCCGCCTTTTCGGCGAGCTGCGACGCGCCGTGGAGCAGGGCTGACGACTCCCGGTGCGAGTTCGCGGTGCCTCGCGCACCGTGCCTTGACCCACGGGTGCTCCCGCATGCAACGCTGCCCGCCAGGTTCCCCCGGACCTGCATCGCAACAGGCGCCCCCACCTGGAGCAGACCCCATGGCCTCGAAGGCATTCGCAGCAATCATGAACGTATCGCAGCTACTCCTGGAGCGCGGCTTCGAGACCGCGACAGTCTCGGAGGCCCTGGGCCAGGTAGGCGTCGCGCTCGACGTCGACCGCGTCTACATCTTCGAGAACGCCACCAGCCCCACGGGCGAGCTGCTGTGCAACCAGCGCTACGAGTGGACCGCGTCCGCGGCCTCCGCGCAGCTGGACAACCCCGAGCTCCAGAACGTCCCCTACGCGGAGGTCATGCCCTCCTGGGTCGCGCCGCTGTCGTCGGGCAAGGCCGTCCAGGGACCGCCCCGTGCCTTCCCATCGCCCGCTCGGGAGCTGCTGGAGGCCCAGGACATCCGGTCGCTGCTGGTCTGCCCCATCACCGTGGGCGGCGAGTGGTGGGGCTTCGTGGGCTTCGACGACTGCCGGACGGAGCGCAAGTGGCCGCCGACGGAGGTCTCCGTGCTCCAGGCCCTGTCCAACGCGCTCGCGGGCTCGCTCCGCCATGCGCGGCTGCGCAGCATGCTCTCCGGCGTGCAGTCCCAGCTGCGCACCATCATCCAGCGCTGCGAGACGACGGCGTCCTGACGCGAGCGGCGTCCGCGAGGCCTCAGCGAAGAATGCCGGCCTCGCGGGCGAACCCGGCCACCACGGGCGCCACGCGCTCGAAGGCGGCGGCGTTGCAGGCCAGCAGGCCGCGGCGGTTCTGGAGCTCCGAACCGTCATAGGCGTAGGGCGTCCCGCCCAGGTCCGTGAGGATGCCGCCCGCCGCGCGCAGCACCGCTTCGGGCGCGCAGTTGTCCCAGCGATAGCTCTTGTCGCTGACGTGCAGGTAGAGGTCGCAGGCGGCCTCCGCCAGCAGACCGCACTTGAGGCCCACGGAGCCACACGCCTGCTCGTGCGTGATGCCCAGCCGCTGGGCCACCGCGTCCGTCAGGCGCGAGCGGTGGGAGCGGGACACCACCAGCCGCAGCGCGGACGGCTCCGCCGTGTCCGACACCCGCAGGGCGCGGCGCCCCTTCGCGTCCTCCACGAAGCCGCCCTGCCCCACCACGCCCCAGTACAGCGTGTCTCCAACGGGCCGGTACACGACGCCCAGCGTGGCCTTCCCCGCGATGGCGAGCCCGATATGGATGGCGAACTCGCCGTTGCGGTTGACGAACTCCTGCGTGCCGTCCATGGGGTCCACGAACCAGCAGCGCTCGAAGCGGCTCGCGCCGGAGGTGTTGTCGGACTCCTCGGCCACGACCCCGTCGGAAGGGAATGCGTCGCGCAGCGCTTCCACGATGAAGGCGTTGGCGCGCTCGTCGGCCTCGGTGACGGGCCCCATGCCGCCCGCCTTGTCATGGACGGCGAAGGGCGTGGCGTAGACCTCCAGGAGGATGGCTCCCGCCTGGCGGGCTACGCGGCGGGCGATGTCGAGTTCGGTTTCGAGCGGATGCATGCAGTGGCCGAAGTCTGCCCCTCCGTCCTCCTCCAGTCACGGCTCAGCGAGCCTCCGGGGGAAGGTCGACGACGAAGGTGGCGCCCTTCCCCGGCTGGCTTTCGACGCGAATCGTCCCGCCGTGCGCTTCCACGAGCCGCCGGGTGATGAAGAGCCCCAGCCCCAGGCCTCCGTAGTTGCGGGACGCCGCGCGCTCGAAGCGGTCGAAGATGCGCGGCTGCGCCTCCAGGGGAATGCCCACGCCATGGTCCTGGATGCGGATGCGGGCCCCCTCCCCGACGCGTGACACCTCCATGCGGATGGGCTTGCCGGCGCCGTACTTCATCGCGTTGGTCAGCAGGTTGATCATCACCTGCTCCATCCGGAGCCGGTCCCATCGCCCCAGGACCGGCGTGGGCGCCACCAGCTCGAACACGCAGCCCGCCCGGCCCATCTGTCCCCGCAGGTGGCCCGTGACGTCCCGGGCCACCGCCACCAGGTCCATGTCCTCGCGCCGCAGGTCCACCTGGCGCTCGTTGACGCGCGACACGTCCAGCAGGTGCTCCACCAGGTGCGACAGACGCCGGAGCTGATCCCCGAAGACATCCAGCAGAGCGGCCACCTTCTCCACGGGAAGCTGGCCGGACTCCTGCCGAGACAGGGTCCGCGTCAGTTGCTGCACACGCAGCTTCATGGAGGTGACGGGCGTCTTCAGCTCATGCGAGGCAATCGACAGGAACTCGTCGCGAGCGCGGATGGACTCCTGGGCCTTGCGATAGAGCTCGGCGTTCTCGATGGCGAAGGCCGCGCGCTGCCCCAGCTCCTCGGCCAGTGAGCGCTCGCGTGGGCCATACGGACGCCCCGGATGCGCCGCGACAACGGACAGCACGCCCAGGATGGGGCCCCGCGCCCGCAGCGGGACATTCAGTGATGCCCGAGCGCTCAGTGCCCTCACCGCGCTCCACCGTTCGTCTCGGAGTCCATCCGGGTCCAGCAGGCCCAGGGCATCCGGGGACGACTCGGAATGTCCCGTCTCCAGCACCCCATAGGGGCCATCCCGCGGACCGGAGACGGGGGGATGGGCCTGGAGGAACTCGCGAACGGTGCGGCCTCCTTCGGGCGAACTGGCGGCGACGGCCACGGGGCGCAGCGCCGCGTCCTTGCCCAACAGGGAGACGACGCACAGCTCCCCCAGGGTGGGGACGGACAGCTCCGCCACGCGCTGGAGCGTGGTCTCCGAGTCGAGGGACGTCACCAGCGCCTGGCTGGCCTCCGACAGGAAGCGCTGCCCCAGCTCCATCTGCTTGAGCTCGGTGACATCGGTGGAGATACCGCACAGCGCATAGAGCGTGCCCGACGAATCGATGAGCGGGAACTTCTGCGTGAGGTGGGTGTGGACGCCGTCTTCCAGGGGGATGCACTCCTCCCGCTGGACGAGCTCCCCGGAGGTGAAGACGGCCTGACTCGTCTCGTGGAAGCGCGCCGCCTGCGGCTCGGGGAAGATGTCCGCCGTGGACTTCCCGGCGACCTCCTGCAGCGTGCGGTGGAAGAGCCGCTCCCACTCGCGGTTCACGAAGATGTAGCGCTCCTGCCGGTCGAGGATGAAGAACACGGCGTTGGCATTGTCCAGGATGGCGCGCAGCCGCTTCTCGCTCTCGGCGAGCGCATCCTCGGCGCGCTTGCGCTCCGTCACGTCGGTCAGCACCGCCAGCGACCGAACCATCCGGCCCGACGCGTCCCGCTCCGAGATGCCGGAGAGGAGGACGTCGAGCACCTCGCCGTTCTTCTTCACAATCTGGTACGGCACGTCCTTGCAGACGCCCGTCTCGAAGAACACGGGCAGGACGTGCTCGGTCGCATACCGGCGAGACTCCGGCGTGAAGAAGTCCACGGAGCGACGGCCCAGGACCTCCTCGCGCGAATAGCCCAGGGTGCGCAGCCAGAACTCGCTGACGCTGACCAGCCGGCCCTCCGCGTCGATGGAGTGCATCATCGCGGGCGTGTACCTGTAGAGGCTCCGGAACTTCTCTTCCTCCGCACGAAGCGCCGCCTCCGTCTGCTTGATGGCGGTGATGTCCCGGAACACGGACGCCGCGCCGTATACGTCTCCCGTCGAGTCGGTGAGCACGCGCGCGCCCACCTGCAGCCAGAGGCCCTTGGGGTGGCGGGCGTTGCGTACGTAGACCTCCGCCTGGTCCACCGCCTCGCCATGCAGCAGGGCACGGCTGAGCGGCAGCGTCTCGACGGGATAGGGCGTCACGGTGTCGGGGAGGTAGAGCCCGAAGTACTTCGACCACTGGGACACCGGCATCTCCGGCGGAGGCAGCGCGCCGAAAATCTGCTGGGCCATGGGGTTGAGAAGGACGAACCGGCCGTGCCGGTCGACCACCGTCACGCCATCTCCCATGTTGAGAAAGACGGCCTCCAGGATGCCGAGCGGGATGCCGCCCTCGCCGTCCGCGAAGGCATGCCCGCCGGGACGCGTGCCATCGTCGCGGGCGAGCGGAGCCGACATCCACGTCCTGTCATCCAGGTGGTCCATGGGAGGGTCGCGTCCAACGCAAGGAGGCAACGAGGCGCCCTCCCCGTTGGCGTGCCTCCCGTCCACCAACGACTCCTGGGCGCCCTTCCTCGTCAACAATGTTGTCTCGTGGCCACGCCGCCAAGCCGCGCATTCCAACGAGGCCGTCGCTCGGTGAAGAAGCCCGTTATAGGAAGGGGCCATGCCTTCGCCAGGAGCCACCATGCCTGTCACCCTCCGTCCCGCCAAGCCCTCGGATGAGCCCGCCCTGGGGCGCATGGGCGCGGCGCTCGCCCGGAAACACCACGCCTTCGACGCCGCGCGCTTCATGCTCCCAGACGACGTGGAGTCGGGCTACCGCTGGTGGCTGGGCCGCGAGGCCAAGAAGCCCGACGCGGTCGTCCTGGTGGCGGAGCTGGACGGCGAGGTCGTGGGCTACGCCTACGGCCGCGTGGAAGGCATGGACTGGAATGCCCTGCTGGACCGCAGCGGCGGCTTCCATGACATCTGGGTGGACGAGAAGGCCCGTGGCGCGGGCGTGGGCGTCCTGCTCGCGGAGGAGATGATGAAGCGCCTGACGGCCCTGGGGGTGCCGCGCGTCGTCCTCCACACTGCCGCGCAGAACACGACCGCGCAGCGCCTGTTCGCGAAGCTGGGGTGGCGCCCCACCATGGTGGAGATGACGCGCGAGGCGCCCCCTCGTGATGCTATTGAATGATTCGCCGCATCGTCGGGGGATGGGCCACCGCGGCCTTCTCGCTCGGCGTCAGACGCATGGACTTCAGCGACGGTGCCTGGGACGGTGGCAGGCCCTGCGCCAGTCCGAAGACGAAGCTGAAATCCGACGCGATGCCCGTCTTGCCAGCGAGCGTCGCGTTCCGGTGACAGACGATGCAGTTGCTCGCCTGGGGCCCCTGGCCGAAGTCCGCGGTCCGCTGGATATAGGTCTCCATGGTCGTGTTGGCGATGGCCACTGAACCAGAGGGCGTGGGCGCGGCGAAGGGCAGCGGCGCCTTCGCGGGCTTCGTCGGGCTGGGGCTGGGATTGGTGGACCAGAGCACGTTCACCAGCACGTAGTGCTTCCACACCGAGTCCGGGAAGTGCGTCGCGATGTTCTGCTGGACCAGTTGATTCACCCGCTTCGCCATCGGGTCGATGGGCGTCAGCCGCGTCACCTGGATGGGCACGGGCCCCGGGCAGCCGTCGCCAATGTGGTACGGCGGCGGCACGTTGGGCTCGCACCCCACCGTCACCTCCGTGGACGTCCCATCCGCCGCGCAGTTGGCGGGCACCGTCAGCGTGCGCGGCGAGCAGGCGGCATCGAAGAAGTTCCACGCGCCCGTCCCCGCGTCGGCGCCCTGGTCCGGCGCATTCGCCTCGTGCTCGAACGTGGCCCAGATGATGGACGGTTGGGACTGGGTGGCATGGATGATGTGCAGCCCCACCAGCGCCACGGTCGCCGTCCGGCACCGCTGCGTCGACGGGTCCACCACGACGGCCGGCGACAGCTTGTATGTGTTCCAGCGCGCGTCGGAGGGATTGGCCACTTCCATCCACGCCGACTTCAGCTCGATGGCGCCCACCGAGCCGGGCGCTGGCTGGTACGCGCCTTGTGGCAGGACCACGGGCACGCCTGAATCCACCAGGGCCAGCTGGTTCGCCGCGTTGTAGAGACCCGCGTCGACGATGTAGTCGTATTCGGGCTGGTTGACCTTCACGTCGTACCAGACGTTGGTGTCACCGGGCGCCCCCAGCCACGCGGGCGAGCCGTCGAAGGGGAACGCCTGGTTCGCGCTCCCCGGGAAGAAGTTCTCCGCGAACTTCGACGCGACCATCAACGGCAGGCGTTCCCGGGCCTGCGCCACGGAGAGCCCCGCTTCCGCCAGACACGCATCCGTGATGCGTGCCTGCGTGCCCCAGGCGGGAGGCGCGCCCCCGTCCGGCAGGAAGAGCTGGCCGGTGCTCATGTACGTCTGCCATTGCACGGGCTCCAGGTCCCCGGGGGTGCCAAAGCCAGCCGTCCCCCCGTCCATGCCGGACTCGGGCCAGTTCAACGCGATGAACTGCTGCCAGGCGAAGCAGTTCGCGTCTTCCTGGCCCACCACCTGGCTGAAGTCCGGAGGCACCTCCGGGCCGAGCTCCAGAATCTGCTGGCTGCCGCAGTTGAACTGCGGTGGAGCGCCGGAGGGGGCTGCACGGGCGGGAGCCGGAGCCCCCGTCTCCGCCTGGGCAACAGTCCCCCCCGGAGGCGCTTCCCGGGAGGCCCTGTCCCTGGCACAGCCAGCGGCGAGCAACAGCGACGCCAACGCGACGCCAACGCGATTCTGGAGCACGGGCATGGGCACGCTCGCGGGCCTACCGGGAGGTGACGTGCAGCGCCGCGGGGAACGGCGTCGGTGTCTTCGCCTGCCCCGCACCGGTGACGAAGACACCCCGGGGGCCCGGCGCCGCGTCCGCCTGCACGGAGACCAGGATGCGGATGGCCGCCACCGGCCCGGGATAGGTGTTCCCGGGCACCGCGTAGTCCACCGACTTCATGTCCTGCACCTGGACGGTGATGCCGCCCCCGTCGAAGGCCACAGTCGGCAGCGCGGAGATGTCGGGCAGCAGCGCGGTCAGCACCATGGGGACATTCGTGTCTCCGGCCCTCACCGTCGGGGCAATCAGGGTACTGTTGCTGGCCAGGTTCATGGGCACGCCCATCAAGTTGGGCACGTGGGTACCGGCCAGGGCGCTGAACACGCTGGAATGGAAGAGCTGTAGCGGCTGCGCCAGCTCCGTGGACGGCACGCCCACGCAGTCCTGTACCGGCGCGCGGGAGGGCTGCGCCAGCCCCATGCCGGTGATTTGCATGAGGAAGGTCTGCGCCACCTGCCCGGCCCAGCGAATCTTCTGGCCGTTGATGGTGATGTCGGAGACGGTGTAGCGCTTGTTCGGCGGCACCCGGAAGGTGGCGTGCAGGATGTAGTTGCCCGGCATGGGCCTGCCATCCGGGTCCGTCAGCGACGAGGTGCCTCGGACGATGGTCCAGAACTCCGCCGCGCTCGTCTGGTCCGGCGTCTGGTAGCCAGAGAAGTCTGGCATCTGGATGTAGAGCCCGGGCGGATTGGCCAGGGTGGCCTTGTTCGACGGCCGCTGCGGATTGGGCGGCGCGACGAGCTGATTCACGGACAGCCCGATGTGCGGGTCGCTGTTGCGGGCGGGCTGGCCATACTGCGCGCAGCAGATGAGCGTCTGTGCATTGGAGTTGCCCACGGGACGCGGCACCGTCGCGGCCGACGCGAGCCCGATTTCCGTCTGGAGCGTGTTGGGCGTGCTCGTCAGGTGCATGGCGCCACCCTGGCTCGCCGTGGACTCCGGCCCGCTGTTCCACCTGTTGAGCGGGTTGTACGCGGGGCGTCCCGTGGACGGGTCCTCCACCGGCCGTCCCGTGGACGGGTCCATCAGATACAGGTCCTCCAGCGCGATCTGCCGCTTGCCCAGGGTGGAGCGATACAGCTCCAGCACCTTGTTCGGGTCCACCGCCCACAGCGTGTTCCAGTACTCCGGATTCTCACACGTGAAGTCGATGCGGAGGATGTTGCCCTGGCTGTCGCGCTCGACGCTCCATTCGCAGTATTCGTCCTGCCAGCCCCGAGGGCCGAAGGGGCCGTAGTGGCTCACGTCCCCGGAACAGGGATTGGTGATTTGCGGCAGGTCCGAGAATGGCGTTCCATCCTTCGTCCGGCCCGTGTCCGCCAGGGCCAGCAGGTCCTCCTCCGGCAGTACCAGCCCCTTGGCATTCGTCCCACCCTGCCCGCCGAAGTAGAAACCCAGACGGCCGGGGAACGCATTCCACTGGATGGCGGCGTAGCTCCCCTGTGCCGTGTCCGTCTGCGCGGGGTTGAAATACCAGGTATTGTTGGCGGAGTTGGACATGTTCCACGGGTTACCCGTGATGCCCTGGTCGGTGAAGCCCGTGAGGTTGAAGTTCCATGCCTCGTTGAGCTTCTTCTGTGCTGTCGGGTCCTCGGGAAAATCAATCTGGTTCGCCG
Source organism: Myxococcus virescens (assembly GCF_900101905.1). NCBI lineage: Bacteria > Pseudomonadati > Myxococcota > Myxococcia > Myxococcales > Myxococcaceae > Myxococcus > Myxococcus virescens. The sequence continues at coordinate 555,016 of NZ_FNAJ01000003.1, forward strand.
GGGCCAGGAAGCGATGCACGCCATCGGGGGAAGGCTTTGCCATATCATGGGCTCCTTTTTCGACAGCCATTGACGGCAACCCTTGTCGTGCATGAATGACTGTCTATGCAAGACGCCACTTCACTTCTCATGAACAAGCGTCCGACAGAAAACCCGACTTCTGGACTAAGGGAAAACCGGGGCGGCCCGTGAAAACAGCTGCAATCACCCGCATCCCCGCACGTACTGCGCGAAATGAAGAGGAGGTCTGAATGAGATGGCTGAGCACGCGCCTCACAGTCGTACTGGTGGCATGGGTGCTGGTGGCACCACTGGCGGAGGCGGCGAACCGGAAGCAGGAGGTAGACCGGTACATCCATGGGTTCCACCAGAAGGGCATGTTCAACGGAACGGCGCTCGTGGCCACGGAGGGAGGCATCCTTCTCAAGAAGGGCTACGGCTCCGCGAACCTCGAGTGGAAGGTGCCCAACGCGCCGGATACGAAGTTCCGCATCGGCTCCATCACCAAGTCCTTCACGGCAACCGTCATCCTGCAGCTCGTCGCCGAGGGAAAGCTCCAGCTCGATGACCCCATCACGAAGCACCTGCCGGACTACCGGGGCGACACCGGCGGGCGCGTCACCCTCACCCACCTGCTGAACCACACCTCCGGCATCCCCAGCTACACGTCCGCCCCCCAGTTCCGGGCCGACTCGGTCAACCCCTATGGCGTCGCGGAGTTCGTGAAGAAGTCCTGCAGTGGCGACCTGGAGTTCGAGCCCGGCACGAAGTACGCGTACAACAACTGCGGCTACTACCTGCTGGGCGCCCTCATCGAGAAGCTCACCGGCCAGACGTATGCGCAGGCCGTGCAGGCGCGCATCTTCGGGCCGCTGGGCATGAAGGACTCCGGCTATGACGTCACCGCCACGGTGCTGCCCAAGCGCGCCAGCGGCTACACGCCCAGGCCGGGCGGGTACGTCAACGCGCCCTACATCGACATGGGCCAGCCCTATGCCGCCGGCGCGCTGTACTCGACGGTGGAGGACCTCTACCGCTGGGACCGGGCCTTCTACGGCGACGCGCTGATGCCCGCGGGGCTCAAGCAGAAGATGCTCACCCCGGGCCTTCAGCACTACGGCTTCGGCTGGGCCATTGCCCCCGTGCAGCTGCATGACGGCAAGACGCAGCTCCCAGGCATCTTCCACAGCGGCGGCATCAACGGCTTCTCATCCCTGCTGGTCCGCGTGCCCGAGCGCAAGGAGGTCATCATCCTCCTCGACAACGCGACCCACGGCGACCTCCAGGAGATCGCAAGCGGCGTGCTGAGCATCCTCCATGGCATCGCCCCCCGGCAGGCCCGGATGCCCATTGGCACCGTGATGATGGAGTCTCTCGGCAAGGGCTCCACCGCCGAGGCCATCGCCCACTACCGCGCGCTGAAGAAGACGAAGGAAGCCCAGTACGACTTCAGCGAATCGCAGTTGAACACGGTGGGCTACCACCTCTTGCGCGACGGGCGCGCGGCGGATGCCATCGAGGTGTTCAAGCTCAACGTGGAGACGTTCCCCAAGGGGGCCAACTGCTACGACAGCCTCGGCGAGGCCTACGCCGCCCACGGCGACAAGGAACAGGCCATCGCGAACTACCGCAAGTCCCTGGAGCTGGACCCCAAGAACGAGAACGCGGTGAAGATGCTCAAGGAGCTCGAGCAGCCCGCCGCGACGCGGTAGGCCGCGAGCCTTCCGAAGAAAGCACCGGACCGGGTGCCGCCAGCGTGGGCGGCACCCGGAAGCACGCCAGGGACTACTTCCCCTTGGCCTGCTCCTTCGTCCATGAGTCCTTCAGCGTCACCGTGCGGTTGAAGACGGGCTTGCCCGGCTTCGAGTCCTTCGGGTCCACGTAGAAGTACCCGGTGCGCTCGAACTGGTAGCGCGACTCCACGGCGGCATCCACCAGCATCGGCTCGACGCGGGCGTCGCGCAGCGTCTGGAGGCTGGCCGGGTTGAGGAACGTGGTGAAGTCCTTGGACTCGTCCGCGTCCGGCGCCTCCACGGAGAAGAGCCGGTCATAGAGGCGGACCTCCGCGATGGGCGCGTTGCCGGGCACCCAGTGCAGCGTGCCCTTCACCTTGCGGCCATCCGGCGCGTTGCCGCCGCGCGTGGCCGGGTCATACGAGCAGCGCAACTCCACCACGTTGCCCGCGGCGTCCTTGATGACCTGCTCGCACTTGATGAAGTACGCCGAGCGCAGCCGCACCTCCTTGCCGGGCGCCAGCCGGAAGAACCCCTTCGGCGGGTCCTCCATGAAGTCGTCCGCCTCGATGTACAGCTCGCGCATGAAGGGCACCTGGCGCGTCCCCATCTCCGGCTTCTGCGGATGGTTCTGCACCTCCAGCAGCTCCGTCTGCCCCTCCGGGTAGTTCTCCAGCACCACCTTCAGCGGGCGCATCACCGCCATGGCGCGCGGGGCCGTCTCGTTGAGGTCCTCGCGGATGCACAGCTCCAACAGGCTCATGTCGATGAGCTGCTGCGCCTTGCCCACGCCCACGCGCGTGGCGAAGTCCCGGATGGACGCCGGCGTGAAGCCACGGCGGCGCAGGCCGGTAATCGTCATCATCCGGGGGTCATCCCACCCGGCCACGAAGCCCTCCGTCACCAGCTTGAGCAGCTTGCGCTTGCTCATCACCGTGTAGTTGAGGTTCAGCCGGTTGAACTCGTACTGGTACGGCCGGTCCCCGCTGACGAGGCTGTCGACAATCCAGTCGTACAGCACGCGCCGGTTCTCGAACTCCAGCGTGCAGATGGAGTGGGTGATGCCCTCAATCGCGTCCGACAGGCAGTGCGCGAAGTCGTAGAGCGGGTAGATGGGCCACGCGTCGCCGGTGCGGTGATGGTGCGCGTGACGGATGCGGTAGATGGGCGGGTCGCGCAGCACGGGGTTGGGCGACGCCATGTCGATCTTCGCCCGCAGGGTGTGCTGGCCGTCGGAGAACTCGCCCGCGCGCATGCGGTGGAACAGGTCCAGGTTCTCCTCCACGGAGCGCTCGCGGTACGGGCTGTTGCGCCCCGGCGTGGTGAAGTCGCCGCGGTACTCGCGAATCTCCTCCGGGGACAGGCTGCACACGTACGCCTTGCCCTGCTTGATGAGCTGCACGGCGAAGTCGTAGAGCTTCGGGAAGTAGTCGGACGCGAAGAACTTCCGGTCCTCCCACTCGAATCCCAGCCACTTCACGTCACGCTGGATGGCCTCGACGTAGTCGGTGTCCTCGGTGACGGGGTTGGTGTCGTCGAAGCGCAGGTTGCACTTGCCTCCGTATTGCTGCGCCAGCCCGAAGTTGAGGCAGATGGACTTGGCGTGGCCGATGTGGAGGTAGCCGTTGGGCTCGGGCGGGAAGCGGGTGTGCACGCGGCCCGCGTACTTTCCCGTCCGCTGGTCTTCCTCGATGATTTCCTGGAGGAAGTTCAGGCCCTGCGTTTCGTTCGTCGTCGTCATGATGGGGGCGAATCCTCGTGAAGCAGCCGGGAGCCGGCAAGGGATTCCTGCTCCAGGTGCCGCCCGGCCGGGCCTCCGGGACGAAGGTGGACGTCCCGAAGCCGTGCAGGGGAACCCCCGAGAGGGCTCATTTCATCCCCCCCCGTCCGGAAGGCGGGGGACCGGGCCCCTCTCCCGCTGTCAGAGCGACGAGAGCAGGGACTCCCAGGCCTTGAGGGCGCGGTCGGCGGACAGCTCCTCGGAGCGGCGCCGGGCCCGGGCGGACAGGTCGGTCCGGTGCACGTCGTCCTGGACGATTCGCGCCAGGGCGTCCGCCAGCGCCTGGGGCTGCTCCATGGGCACCAGGACGCCGTGCTTGCCGTGCTCCAGCACCTCCGCGGGGCCGGAGGGGCAGTCGGTACTGACCACGGGGCAGCCCAGGGCCAGCGCCTCCAGCAGCACCATGGGAAGCCCCTCGAAGCGCGAGGACAGGGCGAAGGCCGCCGCCCGCCGCATCAGCGCATGGGGGTTGGGCGCGAAGCCCGGCAGGAAGACGGAGTCCTCCACGCCCAGGGACTTCACCAGCGCCTTCAGCTCCGCCTCCAGCGAGCCTTCCCCCAGGATGAGCAGGTGCTGGTCCACCCCGGCCTGGCGCATCAGCGCGTGGCTCCGGATGAGCACGTCGAAGGCCTTCTGGTGCTCCAGCCGCCCCACGGCGATGACCACGGGCTTGCGGAAGACGGGCTCCGCCCAGGCGGGCAGCGGGTGCTCACCGGCGGCGCGCACCCGGTCGCCGTCCACGAAGTTGGGGATGACGTGGAGCTGCTCGGGCCCCACCGGCACCAGGTCCCGGAAGGCCTTCGCGGAGTCGTGGCCGCACGCGACGATGCGGCTCATCCGAGGGTAGAGCCACCGCAGCCCCCAGAGCTGCCGCCGGGGCTGCTCCAGGTGGAAGGCGCCCCAGTCGAAGTGAATCATGCCCACCACGGGCTTGCGCAGCAGCTGCCCCGCCAGGCACGCCAGCAGCGCCGCCCGGCCCTCCTGCCCCGCCACGATGACGTCCACGTCGCGCGCCTCGCGCACCAGCCGCCAGAAGAAGCGCGGCAGCATGCCCCGCCGGTACTCGAAGGCGTCGGTGCCCCACACCACCTCGGTGCGCTGCGGAATCCGGTCGCTCTGGCTCTTCGGATGGGGCCGGTGGTGGAAGAACATCTTCGTGTCGAACCGGCCGGGGTCCAGCCCCGTCAGCACGTTGCACACGGACCGTTCGATGCCGCCCGAGCCCAGGAACACCAGCGTGAACAGCACCCGCTTCCGAGCGGCTACTGGAGGCGCCTCGCCCTGTGTCGTTACGAGCATCACCCGCACTCTCACGTGCTTCGAGACACCGCGGTCCAGGACCTTCGGAGTGACAGGACTCCCCCCGGCTCCAACCTGACCCACCCGCGGTGTAGCCAACTTGCATTCGCTCCGCCACCCCCTCGGCTCAGCTAGGGTTCGCTTTATTCCAAGCCAATCCTAGATATCCGTGAAAACACGCACTCAAGTCCGCTGTCTCATGGCGCTGGCGCCCCTCTGCGTGTCGCTCGCCGCGGCGGGATATCTCGTGGTGAACGGTCACCGCATCGGCCAGGGCCTGCTGCATCCGCCGCCCATTCCGGTGACACGTCCCCCGGCGGAGCCGGCGTTGTCGCCACTGGAGGACGTGGCCTTCACCACGTCCGACGGGGTGCCGCTCAAGGGTTGGTACGTGCCTTCCCGCAACCGCGCCGCGGTGGTGCTGGTACACGGCTTCGCGGACAACCGCGCGCAGCTGCTCTTCGAGGCTCGGACGCTCGCGGGCGCGGGCTACGGTGTGTTGCTCTTTGATTTGCGCGCGCACGGCGAGAGCGGCGGCGACACGGTGACGTGGGGAGACCGGGAGCGGCGCGACGTGACGGCGGCGCTGGATTTCATCTCACGGCGCCCGGACGTGGACCCGGGACGGTTGGGCCTCTTCGGCTTCTCCATGGGCGGCACCACGTCGCTCCTGGTCGCCAGCGAGGACGCGCGGGTGAAGGCGGTGGCCGCCGCGGGGGCGTATCCCGCGCTGGAGGCGGACATCTACGCGGGCTATGGCCGCTGGGGTGCGATGAGCGCGGAGCCGGTGCTGTGGGCCCTGCGCCGCGCGGGCGTCACGGTGGACGCGGTGCGCCCCATTGACGGGATGTGCCGGCTGGGCGGCCGGCCGCTGCTGCTGGTCAACGGCGATGTGGACCCGGACGCGCCCGCGAAGCTCCAGGCCAGCCTCTTCCAGGCCGCGTGCGAACCCAAGTCACTCTGGGTCGTCGAGGGCGCGGGCCATGGCCAGTACGCGCGCGTGGCGCCGGAGGAATACGCGCGCCGGCTGCTCCAGCACTTCGGCGCGGCGCTCCAGGCCCTGCCTCAGGCCTCCTCGGGCGGCGCCACCCAGTGAGGCGCCGCGTCCAGCGCGGGCCGCTCCTCCAGCAGTTCGTGCGGGCGGAAGGCGCCCTTGTAGCGCAGGGATGCGCAGGCCAGCACGCGGTAGCCCAGGTAGACGTGGGGGATGCCCCGCGCCTTCGCCAGCTCCACCTGGTGCAGCACGTTGGCCGTGCCCAGCGACAGGTGCGCATAGGCGGGGTCGTAGAAGAAATACACGGCGCTCCAGGCGCGCGGCGTCTCGTCGCAGATACCCACGCCCACCAGCCTGGGCCCGCCCTCCGCGCCGTCGTCGTACCACGCCACCTCGCGCGCGGACGGGTGCGGATAGGAGAACTGGAGCGAGTACTCGCGCGCGGTGATGGGTGACGGCTCCCATTCGCGCTTGGTCTCGCGCTCCGAATGCCACTGGCGATACAGCGCCAGCCGCGCGTCATCCACACGCGGCGGCCCCACCTCCACGCGCAGGTGCGAGCACGCGGCACGCGCGCGACGCTGGCTGCGGTTGGGCCGGAAGCCCTCCACGGGGATGCGCAATGACACGCAGGCATTGCAGCCCACGCAGGCCGGCCGGAAGTACACTAGGCCGAAGCGGCGCCAGCCCCGCACCAGCAGGTGCTCGTACTCCTCCGGCGTGACGTCCTCCAGCACGAGGTTTTCGAGCGAGGCCTCCCGCTCCGGCAGGTAGCTGCAGGCCCGGGGCTGCTCGACTTCGTGTGCCAGGAGGAACGCCATGCGTGGCCTGTTCCTGTCGCGACCGTCGTCCCGCGTCAAGTCTGACCCGGTGCCCCGAAGCCACCACTTCCGGGCGAGCCCCCGCTTCTCAGAGGGAAAAGCGTCGTCCGCGGCACGCCCGTCTGCCCAGCCGGCAGGCTGGCATGACGTCTGCACAACCAACGGCCAGCCTCGCGGAGTCGAGGCAGGAGGATGACCATGGCCCGCCACCGCACACAGCCTTCGCTGAACCGCCTGTCGCATTGGGATTTCGGTCGAGCGGACAGGCAGGTCCGTGCGGCCACTGGCAGCCATGACTGGGTGGTCGTGAGCGCCACATCTCCCTCGCGTCCGAGTGGGAACCGACAGAATCCGGACATTCCTGTCCTACTGGCGGCGGTCCGGGCACAGGTCGAGTGCGACCCAGAAGCGGTGAATGGAGTGGATTTCGACCTGGAGTTCGCGAGCTACTGATGTGACGGGATGGCGCGCGGGCGCGCGGCTTCTCAGGCGTGGCCGCCAACGCGTATAAGTCCGCCATGTCCGTCATTGACGTCTCGGTGGTGATGCCCACCCACAAGCGGGAGAAGGAAGTGGTGGAGGCCATCCGCTCGGTCCTCCGCCAGGAAGGGGTGAACGTCGAGGTCCTCGTCCTGGACGACACGCCCGAGGGCACGGCGCGCGAGGCGGTGGAAGGGCTGAAGGACGAGCGGGTCCGCTACCTGGTGAACGACCCGCCGTCGAAGGGCCGCCCGGCCGTGGTGCGCAACCACGGCGCCACGCTGGCCCGCGGGCGCTACCTGCACTTCCTGGATGACGACGACATGCTCGCCGAGGGCGCGCTGCACGCCATGGTGAGCGCGCTGGACGCGCGGCCGGACGCGGGCGTGGCGGTGGGCTGGGTGGTGCCCTTCGGCGACGACGCGGACTGGCTCAAGGACAAGAGCGAGTACTTCGAGTGGGCCGCCCAGGTGGGCGCCAGCACGCCCAACAGCGCGTGGACGGTGGCTCACATCCTCTTTCGCGGCACGCTGTATGTGAACTCCGCGTGCATGGTGCGCCGCGAGCACTTCGCCCCGCTGGGCGGCTTCGACGCCACCATCCCCGTCTACGAGGACGTGGACTTCTACCTGCGCGGCATCCGCGCGTTCGGCCACGTCTACGTCAACCGGCCCATCCTGCACTACCGCACTGGCCGGCCGTCGCTGATGCACAACCTGGGCAAGGACGGCACGCTGGTGGTCCAGTCCAACGAGATGATTCACGGCAAGTACCGCAAGACGAACGGCATGCTGGAGTACCGCCTCATGCAGGCCGCCCTGCGGGTGCTGCCCTTCGAGGTCGCCCGCCGTCTGCCGCTGCGCCTGCGCAACCAGGGCCGCGCGTCATGAGCCTCAAGAGCCGGCTTCTCGGGACGGCCAGGCGCCAGGTGAAGCAGACGCTGCGCCCGGTGCTCCAGCGGGCCATGGCCCCCGCGCGCAACCACATCCCCGCCTCGCACTGGGGCCTGCGGGACGTGCCCGGCCAGGGCCTGAGCCTGGAGGGTGTCCCGCTGGCGCAACTGGTGGAGCGCTGGGGCTCGCCGCTGCACGTGGTGCACATGGCGGCGCTGCGCCGCAACGCGGAGCGCTTCCTCGCGGTGCCGCCGGGGCGCACGGGCGGCTGCGAAGTCTATTACTCGTACAAGACGAACCCGGTGCCCGGCGTGCTGTCCTTCCTGCACGGCCTGGGCGTGGGCGCGGAGGTCATCTCCGCCTACGAGATGTGGCTGGCGCTGAAGCTGGGCGTGCCCCCGGAGCGCATCGTCTACAACGGCCCGGTGAAGTCGGAGGCCTCCGTGCGCGAGGCCATCTCCCGGGGCATCCAGTTGCTGGCCGCCAACCACGCGGAGGAGATTGCCGTCTTCGCCCGGCTGGCCGCGGAGCTGGACCGCCGCCCGCGCGTCGCCGTGCGGGTGACGACGAACAGCGGCTGGTCCGCGCAGTTCGGCACGCCCATCGCGGGAGGCGCCGCGCTGCGGGCCTACCAGCAGGCGCGCGGCTCGAAGCACCTGGACGTGGTGGGCCTGCACGCGCACCGCGGAGAAACCATCCGCACGGAGGGCGACTTCACGGCCTTCGTGGAGTCGGTGCTCGACTTCACGGACACGCTGCACCAGGAGCTGGGACTGGACTTGGAGGTGCTCGACTTGGGCGGCAGCCTCAACACGCCCACCGTCCAGCACATCGCCGAGCGCGACTGGCGCCTCAACCTCACCTTCTTCCGCGACGTGCCCGCGCCCGACCCGGCGGCGTCGCTGTCCATCGACCGCTACGTGGCGCTGGCGGTGGAGATGGTGGAGACGCACTACGCGCGGCGCGGCCGTCAGCGTCCCCGCATCTTCCTGGAGCCGGGCCGCGCCATGACGGGCGACACGCAGCTCTTGCTGGGCCGCGTGCACGCGCTCAAGGCGGGGGAAGACAGGACGTGGGCGGTGCTGGACGCCGGCATCAACCATGCCGAGTGCGTGCGCAACGAGTACCACCAGCTCTTCCACGTGAACCGGCCGGACGCGCCGGCCGACAAGGTCTACACGGTGGTGGGCCCCATCTGCACGCCGGGCGACACGCTCTACCACGCGAAGCGGCTGCCCGACCTGCGCGTGGGAGACACGCTGGCCATCATGGACGCGGGCGCCTACTTCGTGCCCTTCGCCACGTCCTTCTCCTATCCCCAGCCGGCCATCATCGCGCTGGAGGACGGGAAGGAGCGGCTGCTGCGGCGCGCGGAGACGTTCGATGACCTGGTGACGTTCGACGCGCCGGACAGCCGCGCCGCGCTCACCGGTTGAGCACCATCATCCGGATGAAGGCCCGGGGGTGGCGCGCGGAGCCGTAGAGAATCTGCGCCACCTCCACCGCGGTGGGCATCAGGTCATCCGAGTCGATGAGCGGGTCCACCGCCCTGTCCCGGTGTGATGCCAGCCAGCTCCGCCACTGGCGGGCCTCGTCCTCCGGCAGCGCACCGGACAGCCGCTGGAGGTTGAGCAGCATCTCCAGCGCAATGCGGTTGCAGAACACCTCGCCGTTGCCGCGCCAGTCACGCGCGGCCTGCAGCTCGCGGCGCAGGGCGTCCCGGTCCCCCAGCGCGGCGTGGTAGGCCAGGAGCGGCAGCGGCAGGCCCCGGGCGATGTCGAAGCCCATCTGCCCGTAGTAGCGGGGGTTGAAGTCGATGAGGAGGAAGTCGTCCTTCGTCTGGATGAACTCCACCTCGAAGACGCCGTGGTAGCCCAGGCGCTTGCACAAACGCTGGAGCCCCGCGGCCAGCTCCTCGCGCACCGGGGCGGATTCGAAGCACACGCCCACGCCCAGGCGCCGCGGACGCTGGAGCACCTTCATGGCGCCGCGCACCTCGAACAGCTCGCCCGTCTCGTCCACGAAGCCGGAGAGGCTGTAGATGCCCTCCGCCGCCTCCGGGTGGAACTCCTGCACCATGGGGCGCGACACCGCGGGGTCGAAGCGCACCAGCATGGGCGCGTACCCGTCTCGCGAGAAGGCGCGGTACTCCTCCGCGAGCTGCTCGGGCGCCTGCACCGGCTGCCCCTTGCGGTGGGTGGAGTAGAGAATCTGCGTGGTGGGCTTGATGAGGACCGGGAAGCGCGCCTCGCGGGACACCACGTTCAGGTCCGCTTCCGATTCGGGGAACCAGGTGCGCGGCAGCTTCAGGCCCACCGCCTGGCCCACCTCGAAGAGCTTGCGCTTGTTGAGCAGGCCGTAGACGGCGTCGACGCCCGGGTCGTAGAGGTGGAAGTACTCCGACAGCGCCTCGCGGTGGACGGACACCAGCCACGCCAGCTCATCGCTCGTCGGATAGAGCACGTGCCGCATCGGCTCGCGGCGGCCCAGGTCCATCAGCCACTCGATGAAGGCCTCGGCCTGGGACTCCGGAGGACACTGCACGCGGCGGCCCACGAAGCGAGACCAGCTCGCGGGCCCCAGCTTGCCGGGGTCCGCCACCGTGACGTCAATGCCATTGCGTCCGAAGCAACGCGCGGCCGCGAGCGTGCCGTAGAAGCCCGCGGAGAAGAGCAGCACGGACGGACGGCCCTCCATTCGAACCTGGGGTGCCTGCTCCAACATGACGGTGTCGTTCTCCCGCTGCGTTCCCGGCACGCCTCACGCGGAGGAGAGGAGGTGCCGTTTCAAGTCCTGGTCACGCGGAGGATAACCGCACGCCACCCCACTTGGCTTCCCTCGGCTGCGCCCTCTCCTTCAGTCGTCAAGAACAGACGCCCCCCTTGGGCCTCCAAACAATGTAACCCTGGGACAAGAGCCACGGGTCGGTCGCCACTCCCTCCATGCGTGCGGAGAGCCCCAGCGCGGCTTCGCGAAACGCATCGGGTGGGTGCGTATGGCCCAGGGTCCGCGCCTGCTGCCAGGCGGCGCTCCATGCGGAGAAGAAGTCATGGATGGGCTCACCCGGGCGTACCCGGCGGCGCAAGTCCCGGGGCAGCCAGTCCCGGAAGAGCATGGGCGCGAAGCCCAGGCTGAAGTCGGTGTGGAACAGGAGCGCTTCGCGCAGCGGCAGCTCCGCGCCCTCCCCAACGCCGCGGCGCAGCAGGTGCGCGGCCATCACCGCACCCGTCGCGTCCGCGCTCCCCTCCACCAGCAGGCCCGACGGCAGCAGGTAGCGGGTCAGGGTGCGGTGCACCTCGGGGACACGCTCGGGGGGGCCCTGGCGGAGCAGGTTCATGGCCCGCACCAGCCGGGCGGGCTCGTCGGGGCGAAGGGGCAGCGCGAAGCCGCCCTCGCGGAAGGACGTGCGGGCATCCGCGTCCGCCTGCGCCGCCCGCGCGCGCGCCGCGTCCAGCTCCACGCCCACCACGGCGAGCTCCGGGTTGAGCGCGCGAAAGGCCTGGGCACTCTCCAGCGTCGTCCATGGGTGCTCGCCGAACCCCACGTCGACGAAGACCGCGTGTGCCCAGGGCCCGTCACGGCGTTCGAGCAACGGGCGCTCGAAGCGGCACAGGAACGCGTCCAGCGCGCGCAGGCGCCCGCGCGACGTCCGTCCCCGTGTCTTCGCGTCCAGCGGTGGCATGGTGCGCTCTTGGGTGAGTCTGGCGTGGCCGTCAAGCCCACCCCGCTCCATCCCCCCGATTTTCGCCGGACACGGCGGCCTCCTAGAGTGGAACCACCGTGGAAGCCTCGTCCCCCCAGGCCTGCCCCCGCTGCCAGTCACCTCGCGCCGCCGGGCCGGAGTGCCCCCGCTGCGGCATCATCTACGCCAAGGCGGAGGCCCGGGCGGCGCGGCAGCGCGAGGAAGCCCCCGCAGTGGCGCCCGGGGAACCACCGCCGCTCGTCGACCCCGCCTGGATGGCGACGCCCGACCTGCGCCCGGACGTGCTGCCACCGGAGACGCCCGCCTGGGACGGCGACGCCGAGGAGGCCGCGTTCGAGCACCGCCTGCGCACCTGGGCCATCCCCGTGGCGCTCCTGGTGTCCTACGTAGCGCTGAACGGCAACTTCAGCGCCTTCGCGGCCCGGCTCATCACCATGCCCTTCCATGAGCTGGGCCACGCCATGACGGCCTGGTTCTGCGGCCGGTCCGCGTTCCCCACGCTGTGGAAGACGGCCATCTTCGGCCGCTCCTATCTCCTCGCGCTGATGCTCGCCGCGGCGCTGGGCGCGTGGGCGTGGTGGGGGTGGAGGCGCCGTCAGTGGCTGTGGGTGGCCTGCGGCGCGAGCCTGCTGGCGCTTCAAGCCGTGGGCACGCTGCTGCTGTCGCCTCAGACGGTGGACATGCTCATCACCTTCAACGGCGATGGCGGGATGATGGTGCTGGGCACGGTGATGATGCTGACCATCTACGCCCCGGCGGGCAGCTACCTCCACAAGCAGGCCCTGCGCTGGGGCTTCCTGGGGCTCGGCGCGCTGTCGCTCGTGGACGGCCTCCTCACGTGGTGGAAGTCGAAGAAGGACTTCAACGCCATCCCCTTCGGCAGGATGGAAGGCGTGGGCCTGAGCGACGCCAGCAAGCTGGTGGGGATGCCCCACAACTGGGGCGAGCACCAGCTCATCGGCAGGTACCTGACGGTGGCCACCGTGTGCTTCACGGTGGTCGCCGGGGTGTACGTGGTGCAGTTCGTGCGAGGCAGGGCCCGGCTCGCCGCGCGCTGAGTCCCCGCGCGGCGGACGCGTCACGCCGCGTCGCCGAAGGGCCACACGAAGCCAGGGTGGCGCACCACCTCCGGCGTCCTCGCGCCCTTCCAGCGCAGCGACTCTCCCGGCCGCAGCACCAGGGGCCTGGGAACGTCCTTCATCGTCCGCCGGACCTCCGCGAGCCGCTCCGGATAGGGGTCCGCGTCCGGGTTCTCATCCAGGTGACTGGCGCCGCTCACGGGCTCGCCGGGATAGCCCGCGTAGCGAGGCCCCATGCCCTCGCGCCAGTACCAGGGCGCCCCGCCGTCCGCACAAGGCACCACGTAACGCGCGCCCAGCAAGGCGCCATAGCGCAGCGCCTCCTCTGGCCCGGCCATGAGCCGCTGCGGCGCCTTCAGCATGGCGCGGGGGACGTTGACCAGGAACGCCTCCAGCGTGGTGAAGCCAAAGAAGATGGGCGCCAGCCGGAAGCCGCGGACGCCGCAGAAGAGCACGTCCACTGGCGCCTCGCGGCGCACGCGCCGGCACACCGCCGCCATGTCTCCGCGCACGTCGTGCCCCGAGTCCGCGAAGAACGCCGCGGAGAAGCCGGGCGCCCGCACCAACCATGCGTTGCCCTCATTGAAGAGGTCCGGGTACGGGCCTTCTCCATCCGTGGGCTGCTCGCCGTAGAACGGCAGCGCGCGCACGGTGACGTCGCCCACCTGCCGGGACTCGCCCCAGCGCAAGGGCTCCACGCGCGTGAAGCCCAGCTGCGCCAGCCGCAGGGCGCAGTCCGTGGAGAAGAGGCTCTCACGCGCCACCGCCGGCACGAAGATGCGCGTGTCGCGAGGCAACTGCAGCAACGAGCCCAGGTGGAAGTGGTCCCCATGTGAATGGGTGATGACCACCGCGTCCACGCGTCCCACGTCGCGGGGCTGCATCGGCGGATAGCCCGGCGCGTCCACCGCGCCCTCGGGCCGGAAGTACGGGTCCACCAGCACGCGTCCCTCGCGGCCCGCGACCAGCACCGTGTTGTGCCCCACGAAGAGCGCGCCGGGCGAGGGCACCTCCACGGGCGCTTCATGGCGCACGAGCCAGCCCGCCTGCCCCAGGTCCGCCACCAACTCCGCCAGCACGGGCAGCGCCGCGAAGGCCCGAAGCTCCGCGCGCGTGGCGCCGCGCGCGAGCGCCGCGAAGAAGTCCGCCACGGCGGGCCACTCGGACGCACGCACGGGTACATCCAGGCCCAGCTCCTCCTGGCGAAGGTGCAGCACGCGCGGGCGGTGTCGCGTGGCCACTGGGAACAGCACGTCAGGACGCAACACGCGTCGGCCCATGCGCCGCTGCTTGCCCACGCACAGCGCGGCATAGCGTGGGGTGTCTTCCAGCCAACGCACCAGCGCCTCCGCATCGTGCAGCGCGCCCTCGCGCCCCAGCGCGGCGACGTGCCGCTTCAGTGGGAGAAAGGCCCGGCGGACAGGACGCGCGGTGGGCCCCTGGATGCTACAGCCCAGGTCCGCGTGGTGGTCGTCCTCCGTCCGGGCCGAGGCAAGCACAGCCAGACTGACGCCCCGGTTCAGGGTGAATCGCATGACGGCCGATGTTGCCACGCGTCACGCGCGGTGCGGCGTTTCTCCAACGTTCGGGCGAGCGGGCGGCCCGCCCCCCTCACCCGACGGCCCAGGTTGTGACAGGAGCGTGGAAGGCCGGTACCCTTGCCTTCGAATGTCATTGTCAGCCCCCTCGCTCCCCCCGGAGCCCCCTCCCCCGTCCTCGGGTGGCGCCCTCGCGGAGCCCTCCCAACGTCGCTTCCACTGGCTGCCCCCCGTGGGGACGTGGAAGTACCACCTGCTGCTGAGCGCGGTGGCCCTGTTCATCCTGGGGCCCCTGGGCGGCATCGCCGCCTCGTACATGAACTTCAGCGTGGGCTTCTTCGTCGGCGGCCAGGTGTTGGCCGGCATCCTCGGCAGCGCCGTCACCTACGGGTACGGCGCGGAGGGCAAGCACGGCGCCAACTACATGCAGACGATGGCCGCGTCAGTGGCCTCGCTGTGCGCCATGTCCGTGCTCATCCAGTCCATGGTGTGGCTGGGCATGGAGATGCCCGCGGCCTGGCAGCTCATGCTCTTCGTCGGCTGCGTGGGCATGTTCGCCGTGGGCGTGGGCATGCTCTACACGCCGCTGCTCGTGGACAAGCTCCAGCTCGACTATCCGTCCGGGCTGGCGGTGGCCAACATCCTGCGCGCCCTCACGGACAAGCGCCTGCTCAAGGCGTCCATCTCCAAGCTGGGCGGCGGCACCCTGCTGGGCGCCCTGGCGGCGTGGATGACGGAGAAGGTGGCCTTCGTCGCCTCCATCGGCACCAGCGCGGCGACGCTGGGCGCGGGCATGATTGTCGGCAGCCGCATCACCGTCCCCGCCATCGTGATGGCCGTCATCGGCGCGGTGCTGGTGCCCACCCTCCGTGAGATAGGGTGGCTCGGCCCTCAGGACCCGTTCCGTAAAATCGGCTTCGTCATCGGCCTGGGGATGATTTGCGGCGCGGCCGTGGTGGACCTGTCGCTGCTGGCGGTCCAGGCGGCGAAGCGCATCCGCGAACGGGCCTCGGTGAAGGACGAAGGGGAAGAGGAGTCCTGGAAGAAGGTCAACATCCCCCGGCTGCTCGCCTGGGTGGGTGTCTGGGGCGGCGCGACGCTGGTGGTGGGCACGCAGGTGCTGAATCAGCCCATCGGCTGGCTCCTCTTCGGCATGCTGCTGGCCCTGCTGTTCGTGCTCATCAACGGCATCTCGTTTGGAATCACCGACCAGAATCCCATCTCCAGCGCCTTCGTCATCTCCGTGCTGATGATGTCCATGATGGGCCTGCGCGTTCCGCTGGTGGGCATGATGGCAGCCACCATCCTGCTCATCTCCACCTCGGTGGGCTGCGACATGCAGCAGGACCGCTCCACCGGCTGGCGGCTGGGCACCAACCGCGTCACCCAGTTCCGCTATCAGGTGCTGGGCGTCATCATGGGCGCGCTGCTGTGCGTGGGCCTGGCGCGCGTGTTCATGACGGCCTACCCGGCGCTCACCATCAACCAGTTGGACAACCCCAACGCCGAGGTGGGCCAGTGGGGCTCCGCGATGACGTACAAGCTGGTGGGCGCCATCCGCGACCTCGGCTCGCTGTCGCAGGCCGTCGTGAATGCCCTGCTCCTCGGACTGGCCATCGGCTTCATCTACGAACTGCTGCGCAAGGTGGTGCGAGGCAACGCGCGCTACCAGCGGTACGTGAAGGGCTCCCGCCAGGGCTTCGCCGTCGGCTGGACGGTGGACGCCATCCTGCTCCCCAGTCCCTACGCGTCGTCGTTCGGCGGCTTCGTGGCGTTCCCGGTGTCGCTGTGGTTCGGCGCGGGCGGCATCGTGACGTCCGTCTGGAACACGTTCTCCAAGCGTGGAGAGCCCGCGGTGAGTGGCAGCCCGGGTGAAGGCGAGGCCCTTCCGGAGGACATGAGCACCATGTCCCTCATGGGCGGTGGCCTCATCGCCGGTGAGTCGCTGTTCTTCCTCATCGCCGGCCTCATCGGGCTCGCGTCGCTGTTGGCGTAGCAACATCTGCACGGGCCCTCCCAGTAGCGCAGGGTCCGTGCAGGGGGCCGAGTTGACAATTCTCCGCGCCCCTCGCATCTTCTTCGCCGTGAGCTTCGTCATCACCACCACGACCACCGGCACCACGACTCGCTTCGGCGGGCGTGGAACCGTGCGCGTCACGTGGTGAGCTGACGAACGCACGGTCCCCTGCCCCGCCTTCTCCGGCCGGGGCAACCGTGCGCTCGCTCAGCGCTCCGACCGGATGGCGTTTCACCCTTCCGAATCGGAGACGAAGCAATGCTCGACGAACACGACCACCGCGCGCTGGGCCAACGCCTGGACCTCTTCCACCTGCAGGAAGAGGCACCCGGCATGGTGTTCTGGCACCCGCGCGGACTGGTGCTGTACCGGCTGCTGGAGGAGCACGTCCGCCAGCGCATGCGCCGCGAGGGCTACCAGGAAGTCCGCACCCCACAGCTCTACGCGCAGCCCTTGTGGGAGCGCAGCGGCCACTGGGACAACTTCCGGGAGAACATGTTCCTGGTGGAGGACGGCGCGCGACACCTGGGCGTGAAGCCGGTGAGCTGCCCCGGCCACATCGAACTGGTGCAGCGCATGGCGCCCAGCTACCGCGACCTGCCGCTGCGCCTGGGCGAGTTCGGCGTGGTGCACCGCGCGGAGCCCGGCGGCGCGCTCCACGGCCTGTTCCGCCTGCGGCAGTTCACCCAGGATGACGGCCACATCTTCTGCGCCGAGCCGCAGGTGGTGCCGGAGGTCGTCCGCTTCGCGCGCTCGCTGAAGGACTTCTACGCGGGCTTCGGCTTCGACGACGTCCAGGTGGCCTTCTCCGGCCGGCCCGCGTCGCGCGCGGGGCGCGATGAGCTCTGGGACAAGGCCGAGTCCTGGCTCCTCCTCGCGGCGAAGGAAGCGGGGCTCGAGTGCCACATGCAGCCGGGCGAGGGGGCCTTCTACGGGCCCAAGCTGGAGTTCGTCCTGAAGGACCGGCTGGGGCGTGCGTGGCAGTGCGGAACCATCCAACTGGACCTCGTGCTGCCGGAGCGCTTCGACCTCCACTACGTCGACACCTCCGGGGCCCGCGTCCGTCCGGTGATGCTTCACCGCGCGCTGCTCGGCAGCCTGGAGCGCTTCATCGGCGTCATGCTGGAACACCACGGCGGCGCGCTGCCGCCCTGGCTGGCGCCGCAGCAGGTGGTGGTGGCCGCCGTGGGTGAAGGCGCGGGCGACTACGCCGAGCGCTTCGCCGCGAAGCTCCAGGAGGCGGGCTGCCGCGCCAGCGTGGACCGGCGGGGTGAATCCCTGTCCCGCAAGGTCCTGGATGCCCACGCGGCGGGCGTCCCATGGCTGGTGGTGGCGGGCGCACGCGAGGTGGCCGCGGGCAACGTCCGCCTGCGACAGCGGGACGGCGCGCAGCGGGACGTCCCGTGGGAGGACGCCGCGGCGGAGCTCGTCGCGTCGTGCCGTCCGGCCCCGGACGCCAGAGGGTGACACCAGGGCGCGAGCGGTGAAGCCCACCGCTCGCGCCCCGTCGCTTCAGACCTGCTGGAGCCGCTCCAGCACCTCGCCCGCGTGCAGGACTTCCTCTGGCACCGTGGCCAGGTCGTCCAGGCTCAAGAGCCCCACCGGCCGCCGCTCACCGTCCACCACCACGAGGCGGCGCACCATCTTCTCCTCCATCACCTGCTCCGCCACCTCGAGCGTCGCGTCCACGTCGCAGGTGATGACCGTGGCCGTCATCACCTCGCGCACGGGCGTGGTGTTCGGGTCCTGCCCCAGCGCCGCGGACCGCACCGCGATGTCCCGGTCCGTCAGCATGCCCACCAGCTGCCCACCCTCCAGCACCGGCAGGGAGCCGATGTTGCACGTGCGCATCCTCAGCGCCGCGGCCCGGATGGGCTCGCCCGCTTCGATGGTCTCCAGGTTCTTGGTCATCAGCTCGCCAATCCGCATTGCACGCTCCTCGCTTTGCATGACGCCCCTCCCACTCCCGTTGAACCCCGGCGCCCCGCCGTCGCCTCCCGGATTGCGCCTGGCCCTGGAGCGAGGAGCCGGGCGAGCCCCCTCACACCTTGCTGCCCACCAGGCGCGACGCTGGGGCAGGATGCGCATCTGATGTGCGCGTGGGCCCCGGTCCGGGCCCGGACAAGGAGCAGGAAGGCATGGTCGACAAGCTCACCCTCAGCGATGACGAATGGCGCAAGCGATTGAGCCCCCAGGAGTATGAAGTCCTCCGCCGCCAGGGCACCGAGCGGCCTGGCTCCGGGTGCTTCCTGGGCACGAAGACACCCGGCACCTACGTGTGCGCGGGCTGCGGCAATCCCCTGTTCAAGGCGGGCACGAAGTTCGAGTCCGGCACGGGCTGGCCGTCCTTCACGCAGCCGGTGGCGCCCGACGCCGTGGCGGAAATCCAGGACGTCTCGCACGGCATGATTCGCACCGAGGTCCGCTGTGCGCGCTGCGACGGGCACCTGGGCCACGTCTTCCCCGACGGCCCCCCGCCTACCGGCCTGCGCTACTGCATGAACTCGGTGTCCATGAAGCACGTCCCCGAAGGCCAGCCGCTGGAGCTGGTCAAGGCATAGCCTCCACTTACGATTTTCGGCGGTCAGATTCCACAAGCGCCCGGAGCGGGGCTTCGCATGCCTCGCCCGTGGAAGAGTGTTGGCCCGGAGGTCTGGCGAAATTGGGCCCTGGCGCCTGCGATCAGGCGCCAGGGCGAGGCAGAACTGACACCCGATTGAAGGCTTCGGCCAGCGCCCCATTCATTCACGGGACATGCGAGCATTCGCAACCTTGCACAAGAATCGCAATCGGCAGCTTAGACTGCTGACATGCTCAAGAGCTTGATCCTTGGATTTGGCCCGACGCCTCATGAATCCTCGCTGACCGTTCCTGTCGGTTCCGCTGTGGTGCTGGTCGGCCCCAACAACTCAGGCAAGAGTCGGCTACTCCAAGAACTCGAGTATTTCCTCAACAAGGGAGAACCGGCCCGGAGTGGCAGGGGGGGAATGCTTACGGATGTCGAGTGCGAACTGCCTCGGAATGAGGCGCTCTTGGAGATACTTGCCAACCGGATCAAGGAAGAGCTCCCCTCTGCAATCTTTGAGAACCCTGGTGTCACCCTCACTCCAGATGCGACTAAACGCGCGGTCGGCATCAACGGCATCTCACGAACCAAGGACCTGCTCGTTGCAGGGAAGCTCGTCCTGACTCCGCAGCCTCAAGTCACAAGAAAGCTATTAGGCGACTCCCAACACATCATTGACTCTTTCTTCACGGCGTTCGACTTTCTCACAGCCAAACCTACCGACGCAGCACCCAAAGACGAACAAACAACCAAGAACAACGAGCCAGAAAACCACGTTCGCAACCTACTACTTTCGGGCATGGACTTCATAAAAGACATGCGAAAGTCAGTACACACCCTTGGCGTAACGGCAGCCATCGCCGAGGCCATCAAGAATGGGCGCATCCATCCTCGCCCATATATCCACCTACTGGGCGCCATGACCCTGAGACTAGATGGAAGGCAGCGCCTGGAGCATGTAAGGCCTAAATCACTACCAGCCACCAGTCGGAACGACGATAGCCCATTCACCAAGCTTCTCAGAAACCCGTCCGCCCGACATTCGCTACGGCAGTTGGTCTACGAAACGCTTGGTCAGTATTTGGTCATCGATGTTACCAGCTTCGTACACACAGAACTCAAGCTGGCATCGGAGGAGCCCGGCGACAACGAACTCATGCCCCTCTTGCCCAGTTCCATTGAGTACTTCTCGCGAGCTCGCTCCATTGATAGTTACAGCGATGGAGTGAAGTCCTTTATCGGCCTGCTCTCCACCGTGATGAGCAACGAATACGTAGTCATGCTGGTCGACGAACCCGAAGCCTTCTTGCATCCGCCTCTGGCTCGACGTCTAGGGCAGAAGCTACATCGACTTGCACGTGAGCGAGGCGCCCATATCGTGGCCGCCACCCACAGTGCGGATTTCCTGATGGGATGCATCCAGACTTCGCCTGACGTCAACATCGTCAGACTTACCTATCAACACAGAGTTCCCACAGCACGGCTCCTTCCGGTCAGCGAACTCACACAAATGATGCACGATCCGCTCCTGCGTTCGACAGGAACTCTCAGCGCCCTATTTCATGAAGGTGCAGTTGTTTGCGAAGGAGACAGCGACCGAGCCTTCTACCAAGAGATCAACGAACGCCTGCTTCGGGAGACGCAAGGCGCGGATGGGTGTCTCTTCATGAACGCACATAGCAAGCAGACCATCCACCGAATCATCGGACCACTTCGCCGGATGGGGGTTCCCGCAGCTGCTATTGTCGACTTGGACATCATCGGGGATGACAACGTTCTAAAGGACCTGCTCGCCGCTGCCAACGCCGATCCAGCTACCATCAACACCTTGGGAAACGCCAAGGGAGAGTTTCGCAAGTACTTCTCCCAAGATCAGGAAGCCGGCAAGACCAGCAAAGAACGTTTGAAAGCCCACGGTGTCAGTGCATTGGACGAAAGGAGAAAAGCCTCCATGGTTCAGCTTTTCTTCAAACCGCTCGCCCAAATGGGCATTTTCGTTGTCCCCGTAGGTGAACTGGAGGGGTGGCTCAAAGAGCTGCTTCCAGGCGACCCTCGCGCCAAGAAGAACTGGATTAGCGCGATCTTCGAAGCGCTTGGCTCGTCTGACTCAGCCAGGTACGTTTCCCCTCAAGACGGCGACGTTTGGGACTTCATGAGAGAAGTTGGCAATTGGATCAACAATCCAAAGCGTGGAGGAATGACTTCCTGACGCGAGGAAGGATGGCCTCCCTGGACTCGAGAGGCCCTGTACTTCGAAGTGCGCGCCGTACCGCTCAGCCCAGCCAGACGCGGGCGTTGCGGAACATGCGCATCCAGGGGCCGTCGTCGCCCCACTCTCGAGGCCGCCACGAGTGCTGCACGGAGCGATGCACCCGCTCCGGATGCGGCATGGTGATGGTGAAGCGCCCATCCCGCGTCGTCAGGCCGGCGATGCCGTGGGGCGAACCATTGGGGTTGGCGGGATACGTCTCCGCCACCCGTCCGTGGTTGTCCACCCAGCGCGTCGTCACCAGCCCCAGCCCGTTGACGCGGGCGGCGTCCTCCGCGCTGGGGAACTCCGCGCGGCCCTCG
Source organism: Myxococcus virescens (assembly GCF_900101905.1). Lineage (NCBI taxonomy): Bacteria > Pseudomonadati > Myxococcota > Myxococcia > Myxococcales > Myxococcaceae > Myxococcus > Myxococcus virescens. Next base: position 576,490 of record NZ_FNAJ01000003.1, read on the forward strand.
CCGTGCGAGGTGACGATGAGCATCCGACTGCCTTCCATGCCCTGGTAGAAGAGCGACGGCGTTTTCGACACCTCCACCAGGGACAGCCGCGCCTCGTACTGCTCGGAGGCATTGCGCACGAAGCGGGGGAAGTGCTCCGCGCCCGGGATGATGTCCTTGAGCTGCGACATCATCTGGCAGCCGTTGCACACGCCCAGGCCGAAGCTGTCCGGCCGCGCGAAGAAGGCGGCGAAGGCGTCTCGCGCACGCGGGTTGAAGAGGATGGACTTCGCCCACCCGCCGCCCGCGCCCAGCACGTCGCCGTAGGAGAAGCCGCCGCACGCCAACACGCCCTTGAAGCCTTCGAGCGACACCCGCCCCGACAGGATGTCACTCATGTGGACATCCACCGCGGCGAAGCCCGCCCGCGTGAAGGCCGCGGCCATCTCCTGCTGGCTGTTGACGCCCTGCTCGCGCAGCACGGCCACGCGAGGACGGGCCCCCTTCGCGATGAAGGGCGCGGCCACGTCCTGGGCCGGGTCGAACGTCAGCTTCGGCGACAGGCCCGGGTCCGTCGCGTCAGTCCTCGCGGCGGACTCCTGGTCCGCACAGGTGGGATTGTCGCGCAGCTTCTGCATCTCGTAGCTGACGCGGGACCACGTGCGGCGCAGGGCCAACGTATCCTCCGCCAGCAACGTGTCGCCGCCGTGGCGCACCCGCACCTGAAGCGCCGTCACCGGGCGGCCCAGCTCGTGGACATCCCGTGACAGGCCGTGCTGTGCCAGCACCTCGCGCACGCGCGCCACATCCGAGGCGCGCACCTGCACCACCGCGCCCAGCTCCTCGTTGAAGAGGGCCGCCGCCACGTCACCGCCCAGCGGCGCCAGGTCCACATCCAGTCCGCAGCGACCCGCGAAGGCCATCTCGCACAATGTGGCCCACAGACCGCCGTCGGAACGGTCGTGGTACGCCAACAGCGAACCGCTTTCGCTGAGCGCCTGCACCGCGGCGAAGAAGCCACGCAGCAGCGCCGGGTCCTCCACGTCCGGGCTCTCCGGCCCCACCTGCCCGTTGACGTGCGCCACCACGGAGCCGCCCAGCCGCTGCTTCCCGCGCGCCAGGTCAATGAAGAGCAGCCGCGTGTCGTCCGCCACGTCCACCAGCTGCGGCGTCAGGGACTTGCGCACGTCCAGCACCGGCGCGAACGCGGAGATAATGAGCGACACCGGCGACGTCACGGCCTTGCGGGCGCCGCCCTCCTCCCAGACGGTGCGCATGGACATGGAGTCCTTGCCCACGGGGATGGTGAGGCCCAACGCGGGGCACAGCTCCATGCCCACCGCATGGACGGCGGCGTAGAGGCTGGCGTCCTCGCCCGGGCTGCCCGCCGCGGCCATCCAGTTGGCGGACAGCTTCACGTCGGACAGCTTGCCGATGCGGGCCGCGGCGATGTTGGTGAGCGCCTCGCCCACCGCCATGCGCGCCGAGGCCGCCGCGTCGATGAGGGCCAGCGGCGTGCGCTCGCCCATGGCCATGGCCTCGCCCGTGGTGCTCGTTACGGTGGACAGCGTCACCGCGCAGTCCGCCACCGGCACCTGCCAGGGGCCCACCATCTGGTCCCGGCTGCTGAGCCCGGACACGGTGCGGTCGCCAATGGTGATGAGGAAGCTCTTGTCCGCCACGGTGGGGTGGCTCAGTACGCGCTCCGCCAGCACCGCCAGCGAGCCATCCAGCTTCAGCGGCGCGAACGACACCGGGCGCGACGTCACGTCACGGTGCATGCGCGGCGGCTTGCCGAACAGCACGTCCATGGGCAGGTCAATGGGCGCGTTGCCGAACTGCGTGTCCCCCAGCTTCAGGGTCTGCTCGGCGGTGGCGTCCCCCAGCACGGAGAAGGGCGCGCGCTCCCGCTCACACAGGGCGGCGAAGCGGGCCAGGTCCTCCGGCGCCACGCCCAGCACGTAGCGCTCCTGCGCCTCGTTGCACCAGATCTCCACCGGCGACATGCCCGGCTCTGCGTTGGGCACCGCGCGCAGCTCCAGGCGTCCACCCAGGTCGTTGTCGTGGGCCAGCTCCGGCACCGCGTTGGACAGACCGCCGGCGCCCACATCGTGGATGGAGCGGATGGGGTTCTTGTCGCCCAGCGCCCAGCAACTGTCGATGACCTCCTGACAGCGCCGCTCCATCTCCGCGTTGTCCCGCTGCACGGAGGCGAAGTCGAGGTCCGCCGCGCTCGCGCCCTGCGCCATGGAGGACGCCGCGCCACCGCCCAGGCCGATGAGCATCGCGGGCCCACCCAGGACGATGAGCTTGTCACCCGGCTGCAGACGCCCCTTCTGCACGTGCGACGCGCGGATGTTGCCCAGGCCACCGGCAATCATGATGGGCTTGTGGTAGCCGCGCACCTCCACGCCACCGGGCGTGGGGACCTGCACCTCGTAGCTGCGGAAGTAGCCCGTGAGGTTCGGCCGGCCGAACTCGTTGTTGAAGGCCGCGCCGCCCAGGGGGCCGTCCACCATGATGTCCAGCGCGGAGACGATGCGGTCCGGCTTGCCGTAGGGCTGCTCCCAGGGCTGCTCGAAGCCGGGGATGCGCAGGTGGCTCACACTGAAGCCGGTGAGGCCCGCCTTGGGCCGGGCGCCACGGCCGGTGGCCCCCTCATCGCGAATCTCGCCGCCCGCGCCGGTGGCGGCGCCCGGGTACGGGGAGATGGCCGTCGGGTGGTTGTGCGTCTCCACCTTGATCATGATGTGGGCCGGCTCGCGCACGGAGCCCCACTCACCAGATTCGGGGGACGGGAAGAAGCGGTCCACCTCGAAGCCTTCGATGACGGCCGCGTTATCCTTGTACGCGCCGAGCACGCCTTCCTTGTGCTGGACGTAGGTGTTCTTGATGGCCTGGAAGAGCGAGCGCTCCTGTGGCTTGCCGTCGATGGTCCAGCTCGCGTTGAAAATCTTGTGCCGGCAGTGCTCGCTGTTGGCCTGCGCGAACATCATCAGCTCGACGTCGGTGGGGTTGCGCTTCAGCTCGGTGAAGCGCGCCACCAGGTAGTCCATCTCGTCGTCGGCCAGGGCCAGGCCCAGCTCGCGGTTGGCGGTCACCAATGCCGCGCGGCCTCCGCCCAGCACGTCCACCGTCGTGAAGGGCCGGGGCGTGTGCCCGGCGAACAGGATGGCCGCGTCTTCGAGACGCCCCACCACCGCCTGCGTCATCCGGTCATGCAGCACCGGCTTCAGGCGCTCCAGCTCCGCGTCCTGCAACGCCTGCCCGTCGGGGCCCGCGACGAAGAAGGCAGTGCCGCGCTCCATGCGCCGCACCCGTTCGCCCAGGCCGCAGTTGTGGGCAATGTCCGTGGCCTTGGAGGACCAGGGGGAGATGGTGCCCGGCCGAGGCAGCACGAGCAGCAGGCTGCCGGTGCGCGCGCCCGTGGCCACGCGGGGCCCGTAGTCGAGCAGGCGGCCCAGGGTGGCCAGGTCCGCCTCGGAGAGGGGCGCCGGAGCGTCGATGAGGTGCACGAACTCCGCATAGATGGATGAGACGGAGGGCACCCGCTCACGGCACTGGGCCAGGAGCTTGGCGAGCCTGAAGTCAGAAAGGGCCGGAGCCCCACGCAGGGTGTGCATGCTGGACATGGGTCGAGATCGTGGCTCTGGGTAACAGCGGGGCCGTCCTTATCACCGTGTGTCGGCCCGGCGCGTGAAGAGTTCGCGCCGGGACGCCTGCCGGACACGCGGGCAGGAGCCACAGTAGGTGTCACCCGCACGTCAGAGCCTGCGCGGCGCACGTGACAAAGCGGGAAGCACCGCCAACAGACGTACCGGTTCCCCAGGGCGCCGGACGGGGCATCGCAGGAGCAAGCACCCTTCACGCTCCTCCAGGGCCCCGCGCGGGATGCCCCCTCACCAGGCGTGCGCTCGCACCGCTATGCCGCCTCGCGCTCCGGGACCCCCGGAGGCGGCGCCTCCAGTGTCGCCAGGTGGGCCCTGGCCAACTCCAGGTTGTCATGGTCCAGCGGGTGGAAGGAGGGGCGCAGGTACTGCCGCAAGCCCCGTCCCAGCACCTGGAACAGCACCGGGTCCTTCCGGTGAGCGCGCCACAGCTCGCGCAGCAGCCCCGTCCACCCCAGCCCACGCTCCTGGCGCAGCAACGTCACCGTGGCGGCGAACCACAGGGCGAAGAGCGACAACACGCCCAACATCATGCCCAGCACGCGCAGCCCATAGCCCGGTGCCACCTTCCGCAGCACGTCGAAGGCCACCGCCTTGTGCTCAATCTCCTCGGCGGCGTGCCACTCGATGAGGTTGCGCATCGCCGGGTGGCCGTCCGCGAACACGCCCAGCGTCAGCGTGTTCTCGCCCATCAGCGCCGTGTAGTGCTCCAACGCGGCGGTGATGGACAGCCGCAGCGACGGCGGAAGCTTCGCGTCGATGACGCCCCAGAGGAATGACTCGTACCGCCGCATGAAGCGGCGGATGTCGTAGCCCTGGGACTCCAGTAGCTCGATGTAGTCCTGGTGTTCGCGCGCGTGCTTGCCTTCCTGCGCGAAGAAGGCCTTCACCTGCGCGTGCAGCGCGGGCGTGTCCGCCAGCTGCGGCATGTAGTGGTTGACGCTGCGCACGAAGAACCGCTCGCCCTGGGGGAAGAGCATGTTGAGCCCGTTCCACAGGTGCGTGGTGCCAGGGCCGTTGCGGTGCCAGATGCGCGGGAAGCTCGAGTCGAAGGGGAACTGGAGGTGCGGTCGCGGCCGGATGCGTCCGGGGTCGTGGGGGGAGACCATGGAGAGCTCTCGTGACGGAAGACCAGGAAGGTTCATTCAAGGGAGTGCCGGGCGTCGCGACCGGGCCCTGCTGACCGCCTCCGCGACGAGCACATCCCGGAAGGCCAGCAGCTTCTCGCGCGTGCCCAGGGCACCACTGCCCGCGAGCGCCGCGAAGAAGCGCTTGCGCACGCCCGAGGGCGTCGCGTGGAGGACCTCCGTCACGCAGAGGGCCACGCCGCCCCCCACGGCACACAGCGGCCGCATCGTGTTGAAGAAGAGCGGGGAATGCCGCGCCAGCGCTTCATCATCGTCGACCTCCAAGGTGATTTTGGACAGCAGGGCATTGCCTCCCAGGGCGGCGGGCACCTGCCGCAGCAAGGGCGTGAAGGCGAAGCCGTGCGTGGTGAGCGAGGGCATCCACCACGGCAGCGCCGGCGAGTACAACGTGGAGAAGATGTCCTTCAGCACGCCGCCGCCCCGCCGCGTCTGCTCCAGCAGGTGCGCGACGTGCGCGGGCGTCATCGGCCCTGTGCGCGTCCGCGAGGGCACCACCGCGATACCAATGCGCCGCCACTTCCGAGCCACGGTGTGCGGCGATGCGGGCAGCACCGGCACCAGCAGCGTGGGATTGTCGACGGGGAACACGCCCTCGCCGGCCCGCTGCACCGCCTGGAGCATCGCGCAGGTGAGGTTCCGGAAGTCGAGCCCCTCCGGCAGCTCCACTCGCAGCAGCGGCGACGGCTCCTCGGGACCGGTGAGCCATTCGCCCGGCGCCGCGCGGCCCTCCCTGCGCGGCAAGCCCTCCGAGGCCGCCAGCGAGAGCTCGGCCATCGCGGTGCCATCCATCACCAGGTGGTCGAAGCTCAGCTCCAGGGCGCCCGTCGCCGCGTCCACTCGCGCGCCGAACCAGGCGCTCGACGTCAGCAGGTGGGACGTCCAGGCGCTGTCGCCTCGCGAGGCGCGGTCCACCAGCACCTGCGGGAACAAGCCCTCCCGGCGTGCCTCGGCCAGCGAGCGGCTGGGCGTGCGCGCCAGCAACGCCGCCACCGCGTCAGGCGTCAGCGCCGCGTCGTCCAGGGACAAACGCACCACCTGGAGCCCACCGTCCTCGCACGTGATGGCGGCGGTGAGGACGTCCGCGTCCTGGACGCGTTGGCGTGCATCGGAGCCTTCACGGCCCAGGCGCGCCACCCAGACGTCCAGGGGCTGGTTCTGCCGGCGCACGCCGCGGCTGTCGCGGTACCAGCGCGCCACACGCGCCAGCAGCACCGGTGCCCACATCCCGCCGTCCGTGTCCACGCCCAACGGCTGCACCGTCACCATGATGCGGCGCGAGCGGGGCTCGGTCGTCAGGAACTGCTCCCACGTCGTCAGCGCGGGCACCACCTGGGTCGGCCTCCGCGCCGGAAACAGCCGCCGCCACCCGTCGCAGAAACGCACGAGCCCACTGATGGCATGACGCGCCACTGGATGCAGGTGCGGAAACTGATGCGTCAGCGCAGCATGCACGCGTCCGATGACGCCAACGTCCTGGGCTTCAACCGGAAACGGGAGGGGACCGGATCCGTCCATGGCACACCTCCGAGTGGTCAACGGGGGGATGACCCACGGCATTGGCTGCGTAGCCTACTGGACACGCCACCTGTACCGTCAGGTCATCGCGCGATTTCACTTACAGCCATGCTTTTTGACCTGCCTGCGCGGGTGAAACACGACTCGCGACGGCGCCCCCTCACGGAGCGCATGGGCAACTCACGCAGCGGGCGTGATACGCAGTGCATCAGTCGGGACGGAATCTTCGCGCGACGTGCCACGTCGGCCGGCAAGAATGTCTGACATTGAATGCAAGCGAGCCAAAACGCCTGCCGTCACCCCAGACACATCCTGGTATTCTTTGACAGCCTGACATTCCCATGCACTCCCGCCCGGGGTGTCGGCTCAGGAGCATCCATGTCTTTCATCCGCCGTCCCTTCGCCTGGAGTGCCGCCCTGCTGCTGACGTTCGCGACCGTCGCGGCGGCTGACCCCATCAGCTCCGGGCCCGAGGCGCTCTGTGAGAACAGCGCGAGCGCCGAGTCCTCGCTGGCCATCTGCTTCCAGTCCTTCTGTGACGAGGACTGGGAGTGTGCGAACGCGTGTCCCAACGCGCAGACGGCCGCCTGCGTGAACTCCGTGTGCGAGTACACCTATCGAACGGGCGGCGGCACCGGCGGCTCAGGTGGCCCCTTCTGCTCGGCGATGTTCTGTGCGGATGACTACGACTGTCAGTGCGGAGACCGTCAGGGCTACTGCGGCTTCGACTCCATCTGCTACTTCTAGGCCGCTCGACGCGTCGTTCCGCTCGTCAGGCTCCGGGAAGAAAGCCCGCGCCAGTGAGTCCGGCGCGTCGGTGGACACCTTCCCGGAGCCGCCATGCCACGCATGCTCGACAGCCTTCCCCTTCTCTACCGCGACCTCCTTCCTGACTTCTTCCGGCAGGACGTTCCCGAGGAGAGCAAGGCCACCTGTTCGAACTGCGCCATGAGCCAGGGCTCCGCGCAGGGCGCCGTCGACTCCGTGGACGGCGTCAGCCGCATGTTCCGGCCGGACACCAAGTGCTGCACGTACTCACCGCGCCTGCCCAACTACCTGGTGGGCGCGCTGCTGTCCGATGACCGCCCCGAGCTGGCCGAGGGCCGGCGCCGCATGGAGGCGAAAATCGCCAGCCGCGTGGGCGTCACGCCGCAGTGGGTGAAGCCTCCCGCCAAGTTCCAGTTCCTCTACAAGAACGGCCACCAGTTCTTCGGCCGGGCCGCGTCCCTGCGCTGCGGCTACTTCTCCGCGGACAGCGGCGGCTGCACCATCTGGCCCTACCGAGAAGCCGTCTGCTCCACCTTCTTCTGCAAGTACGTGGCGGGCGCGGACGGCCGCAAGTTCTGGATGTCCCTCAAGACGTACCTGACGCTGGCCGAAATCCAGCTGTCACGCTGGACGGCGCTCCAGCTCCTCCCCGACTACGTGCTGTCCGGCAGGGACCGCGCGGAGACGCAGCCCGGACCGCTCACCGTGGAGGACCTCGATGACACCGCGCCGCCCGCCAAGACCTACGCGGCGCTGTGGCAGGGCTACGAGGGACTCGAGCTCGACTACTTCCGGGAGTGCTACCGCCTGGTGAAGGCGCTGCCCCCGGACGGCGTGGAGAAGCTGCTGGGCCTGGATGGCACCATCGAGCTGAAGACGCTGGAGAAGCTCCATCACACCGCCGTGGCGCCCCAGCTGCCGCGCACGCTCAAGCTCAACCCCGATGCCACCGTCCAGTGGATGCAGGACGGCAGCGTGGCCCTGGGCGCGTACAGCGAATACGACGCCGTGGCCCTGCCCGGTGAAGCCTATGGACTGCTCGTCGACTTCACCGGACGCGAGCCCGTGGACGCCGTGCGCAAGCACCTGCGCGAGCACAAGCAGGCGGACCTGTCCGAGGACGTCCTGCTGGAGCTGTACCGGCACCGCATCCTCGTGGATGCGTGAGGCAGGCGTCCGGCTACGACTGCTGGGACAGCTCTCCCAGCTCGCGCAGCGTGCGGACGGAGGCGTGGGCGTTGCGCCACGCGAAGACTGTCTCTGACAGGTGGTCCGCCATCCACGAGCAGAAGCCCGGGTCTCCGGCGCCCAGCCACGCCGCGGACTCGGACAGCTCCGTCTCCGCCGCTTCCCACGCGCGGCGGTAGGCGCTGGCCGCGGTCATCAGCTCGGACAGGGAGTGGGTGAAGGCGTCCAGGGCCGCGCGCAGCTCCAGCGGCGCGCCCGGCTCCCCCCGGCGAGAATCGCGCAGCCGCCCCAGGTGGACCAGGAGCCCCTGCTCCAGCGCGGCGGCGGTCCCCAGCCGCGCCTGGGCGCCGTGGAGCAGGACCTGGAGGTCCTCGCCCAGCTCATGCTGCAGCTCCTCGGTGGAGCGCGCCACCGGGCGTCCCAGCCGCGTACACACCGCCTGCCACAGGTTGCTGTACCCCAGGAGCTCCGCCACACCGCGGCGCACATGAGGCGGGACGCGATCCAGGAACTCGAGCGCGCACTGACGGGCGGACGTGGCCAGGGGGCCCGCGCCCGGCCCCGCCTTCGCGCACTTCAACACCCGCCAGGCCCACTGGAGCGTCGTCTCGGTGGAGCGGAAGAGGGCTTCACAACCCGCGCTCAGCGTCCCCGCATGGCTGGCGTCCATCAGCGAGGTGGAGGTCGCGGGCACGGTCCGGGCTTCCTCGCCGGAGACCTGCTCCGGGCGTGGCTCCCGTTCCGATGAACCGCGGTCCGGCGACATGCTCCGCCTCCCTCAACGCGACGAGCTACCCCAGGTATCGCATGCCCTGCGCACAAGCTCCAACACCCCATCAGGGGAGGGTTCAGGGCGCCGCGCGTGACCTGAGACGGACCGGATGCCCGGGGATTCAAGCCGGTGTCGTGTCGCACGGGTTGAGAAAATCCGGCCGGGCGCCCGGAACGAGACACCCGGCCGGCGCGCATCCGCGCGGCACGCGCTAGTGAAGGGTGCGCTTGAGACGGCTGAGCCGCTCATGCGTCCGCTTCTGCGCGGGAATCAACTCCATCCGCACGAAGCGTCGATTCTCGCCATGCACCTGGTCCGCGTCGCGCTGGTAGTCGGCGAGGCCATGGTCCTCGCCCTCCTCCAGCGCCTGGATGGCGGCCTTCTCGCCCAGGATGTCCGCGCCGCCTTGGACCAGCTTGGCGAAGGTGCCCCACATGCCCGAGCTCTCTACGGGCTCACCGCCCATCCTCAGGATGCGCTCGCGAATCTCCTCGACCCGGTGCTCATGGTCGTGCTGGCAATACTCCAGCGCGTCACGAGCCAGTGCGTCCGAGACGTGCCCGATCGCCTTGCGATAGGTCTCCACGGCGGAGATTTCGCCGCGCAGGAACGAGTTGAGCATCTCGACGTCCTTGTTGGTGCTCGCCATCGATGGCCTCCATGGGTGACGGGTGAATCCGGCTTGCCGCAAAAGGTGATGCCCGCTGCCGCATGGGCAACGAGGGCTCGCCTCCCCGCCTCCTTCCAAGGTCCGCGCGGACGTTCACCCGACGGCGCCGTGTCCCGCTCCCCATGCGTGCGGGCGAGCGGGCGTCCCTCGGGCAGGCCCCGCCCCGCATACCGCATCGAGGAGGACGGGTTGACGCGCGCCTGAAACAGCCGCTAGCGTAGGTCTTCGCGATGACGCACTCCCACACACCGACCGCCGCGCCGTTTGCCAGCCGCTGCTGTCCGTCGTGTGCCTGTTGTCGTCAGCCGGACCTGGGTTGTTGACGCGCACACGGGACGCCCTTCCAAGCCTCCCTCCTCGCGCTCTTCCCGGCCCGGTCTCCTCTCCCAGGAACCGGGCCGTTTTCGTTTCCGCCCCCAGCCCTGCACCGCGCCTCCCCCATGACCTTCACCGCCGACGCCCGTGTCCCCTGCTCTCCCGTGCTCCCCGCCGGGGGTGATGACGCCTGTGTCACGGGTAGCGCGTTCTGTCTGTGCCGTGCGTGTCCCGTGTGTCCGCCTGCAGGCGGGTGCCGAGCATCGAGAAGCGTGTAGCGCGTCCTTCTCGAACCTTCTTGCTCGTGCGGCCCGCCCTCGAAAGAGGCGGGCCTTTTCTTTTCCTGGAGTCACCATGTCGCCCCCGCAGCCCCAGGCCTCGGCCCTGCTCGCCGAAGCCACTGAAGTGAAGGACGCCCCCGCGCAGGACCTCCTCGCCTGGGCCGAGCGCCGCTTCGGCGCGCGCGCGGCCATCGCCTCCAGCTTCGGCGTGGAGGACATGGTCCTCATCGACCTGGCGCGCCAGCATGCGCCCAGCCTGCGCCTCTTCACGCTCGACACCGGACGCCTGCCCCCGGAGACGTACGAGCTCATGGAGGTGGTGCGTAAGCGCTACGGCGTCACCGTGGAGACGTACTTCCCCGAGCGCGCGCGCGTGGAGGCGCTGGAGTCCACGAACGGCTACTTCTCCTTCCGCCAGAGCCTGGAGGCACGCAAGGCGTGCTGCGCCATCCGCAAGGTGGAGCCCCTGTCGCGCGCGCTCGCGGGCCAACAAGCGTGGGTGACGGGCTTGCGCCGTGAGCAGTCCGTCACCCGCACCGACGTGGCGACGCTGGAGGTGGACAGCGCGCATGGGCTGCTCAAGCTCAACCCGCTGGCCACGTGGAGCAGCCGGGACATCTGGGCCTACGTCCGGGCGAACAGCGTGCCCTACAACGCGCTCCATGACCGTGGCTACCCGTCCATCGGCTGTGCGCCCTGCACGCGCGCGGTGAAACCCTACGAGGACGAGCGCGCGGGCCGCTGGTGGTGGGAGTCCGCGGAGAACCGCGAGTGCGGCCTCCACCCGGTCCGATGAAACGCGCCATGCCTTCACACGCCTTGGATTATCCCGTGTGCCTTCGACTCGAAGGACGCTCCGTCCTGCTGGTGGGCGGCGGCGCCATCGCGGAGGGCCGTGCCCTCGCGGTGCTCGACGCCGGCGCGCGACTGCGCGTCATCGCACCGGAGACCACCGCCACGCTGCGGCGGCTCGCAGCCGATGGACGCCTGGAATGGCAGCCCCGTTCCTACGAGGCCGGCGACGTGCGCGGCCATCACCTGGTGCTCGCGGCCACGGATGACGAGGCCGTGGGCCGGCGGGTGGCCGCCGAAGCCCGGGACCTGGGCCTGTGGGTCAACACCGCGGACGAACCGGCGCTGTGTGACTTCACCCTGCCCTCCGTCGGCAGGCGCGGCCCCATCACCATCGCCGTGTCCTCGGCGGGCCGGGCCCCCGCGCTCGCCAGCCACCTGCGCAAGACGCTCACCGCCCAGGTGACGCGACACCACATCTGGCTGGCGCGACTCAGCGGCTGGCTCCGCGAACACCTGCCCCGAGGCGAAGCGCGCCAGCGACTGCTGAAGCAGGTGGCGGTGGGAGACATCGGCGCGCTGCTGGAGCGAGGCGAGCGCAAGGCCGCCTGGGCTCGGCTCCGCACGGAATTGGAGCACTCGAAGATTCTTGGAGAGACACGATGAGAGAGCAGACGAGAGGCCGAGTGTTCCTGGTCGGCGCGGGTCCGGGAGACCCGGAGCTGTTGACCTTGCGCGCCGCGCGCGTGCTCCGGGAGGCGGACACCGTCGTTCATGACCGGTTGGTCCACCCTGGCGTGCTCGAGCATGCGCGTCCCCACGCCCGGCTCATCTACGTGGGCAAGGAGGGCGGCGGAGACTCCGTGAGCCAGGAGGAGATTCACGTCATCCTCATCGCCCAGGCGCTGCTGGGGCGCCGCGTGGTGCGGCTCAAGGGCGGTGACCCTTTCGTCTTCGGCCGCGGCGGCGAGGAAGCGCTCGCGCTGGAAGAGGCGGGCATCCCGTATGAAGTCGTGCCCGGCCTCACCGCGGGGACAGCCGTGCCCGCGGCGGCGGCCATTCCCGTCACGCACCGGGGTGTCTCCGGGGCGGTGACGTTCGCCACCGCATACCGAGGCGGCAGCGCGCCGGCCTGGGACTTCCTGGCGAAGGCCCAGACGCTGGTCCTCTACATGGCGGGCAGCCGGCTGGAGGAGACGGTGCGCGCGCTGGTCGGCGCGGGGCGCTCCGCGTCCACCCCGGCCGCCGTGGTGGAGGCGGGCACGTGGGAGCATCAACGGGTGGTGGAGGCTCCGCTGAGCCACATCGCCCAGGCGGCGACGCGTGACGCGCTCGGCTCGCCGTCGCTGCTCATCGTGGGCGAGGTCGTCTCGCTGCGCGAGCGCCTGCCTTCGCTGGTGGCGCAGGGAACCTCGGAGCATGGACACGCGCCAGCGCGCGTGGCGGAGGGCGGTCATGAGTGAGCACACGTTCGCGCGGGCGTCCCACCTGTCGGAGCTGGAAGCGGAGAGCATCCACATCCTCCGGGAGACGGTGGCCGAGTTCGCCAACCCGGTGATGCTCTACAGCATCGGCAAGGACTCCCAGGTCCTGCTGCACCTGGCGCGCAAGGCCTTCCACCCCGCGCCCCTGCCCTTCCCGCTGCTCCACGTGGACACCACCTGGAAGTTCCGGGACATGTATGCGTTCCGGGACGCCTTCGTGGCGCGCCACGGACTGCGCCTCATCATCCACCGGAACCAGCGCGCGCTGGCCGAGGGCATCAACCCCTTCGACCACGGCAGCCAGAAGTACACCCATGCGATGAAGACGCAGGCGCTGCTGGAGGCGCTGGCGGCGCATGGCTTCGACGCGGCCTTCGGTGGCGCGCGGCGCGACGAGGAGAAGTCCCGCGCCAAGGAGCGGGTGTTCTCCTTCCGGGACCGGCACGGACAGTGGGACCCTCGCCGCCAGCGGCCGGAGCTGTGGAACCTCTTCAACGGCCGCGTCGACGCGGGCGAGAGCATGCGCGTCTTCCCGCTGTCCAACTGGACGGAGCTGGACGTGTGGCACTACGTGCTGCGCGAGCGCATCCCCGTGGTGCCGCTCTACTTCGCGGCGGAGCGTCCTGTCATTGACCGGGGCGGAACGCTGCTCATGGTGGATGACGAGCGCATGCGGCTGCGGCCCGGGGAGAAGCCCGAACTCCGGCGCGTGCGCTTCCGGACCCTGGGCTGCTACCCGCTCAGTGGCGCCATCGAATCCTCCGCCACCACGGTGGAGACCGTCATCCACGAGATGGTGAACGCCCGCCAGTCCGAGCGGCAGGGCCGACTCATCGACCACGACGAAGAGGGCTCCATGGAGCTCAAGAAGCGCGAGGGCTACTTCTAATGGACACCGGCTTGCAGCAACTGCTCGACCAGCATGCCTCCCGGGAGCTGCTCCGGCTCGTCGTGGTCGGCTCCGTGGATGACGGGAAGTCCACCCTCATCGGCAGGCTCCTCTACGAGTGCGACGGGCTCTTCGAGGACCAGATTTCCGCCGTGCGGAAGGCCAGCGCGAAGCGGACCGCCGCCGCCGTGTCCGTGCCCTCCGAGGTGCTGGTCCAGGGCCTGAAGGCCGCGGCCGGCGCGGACGAAGAGGAACTGGACTTCTCCCTCTTCACCGACGGCCTGCGCGCCGAGCGTGAGCAGGGCATCACCATCGACGTTGCCTACCGCTACCTCAGCACCGCGCGGCGCAAGGTCATCGTCGCGGACACGCCGGGCCACATCCAGTACACGCGCAACATGGCCACCGGCGCCTCCACCGCGGACGCGGCGGTCATCCTGGTGGACGCGCGACTGGGCGTGCTGCCGCAGACGCGCCGCCACGCGTACATCGCCTCGCTGCTGGGCATCCCCTACCTGGCCGTGGCGGTGAACAAGATGGACCTCACGGACTTCGACCGCGGCACCTTCGAGCGCATCGGCGCCGAGCTGGTGGACTTCGCCCACGCGCTCGGCTTCGAGGGCGTGCGGCTCTTCCCCGTCAGCGCCAGTCGCGGGGACAACATCACCCGGCCCAGCGCCCGCACGCCCTGGCATGAAGGCGGCACCCTGCTCGCGTGGCTGGAGTCCCTGCCCCACCAGCGCCGGCAGGACGACGCGCCCTTCCGCTTCCCCGTGCAGTACGTGCTCCGGCCCCACCAGGACTACCGAGGGCTGGCGGGACAGATTGCCTCCGGCACCGTCCGCGTCGGGGATGAAATCCAGGTCCATCCCTCCGGGCGGCGCACGCGCGTGGCGAGCATCGACACCTTCGACGGACCGCTGGAGGAGGCCGCGTCCCCCGCGTCCGTCACGCTGCGACTCGCGGACGAAGTGGACGCCAGCCGAGGCGACGTGCTGGCCCACGTGGACCAGCCGCCGCTGTCGCTCCACCAGCTCGACGCGATGCTCGTGTGGTTCGGAGAACAGCCGCTGGACTGCTCGCGCCGCTACCTGGTGAAGCAGGCCTCGCGGACCGCGCCCGCGCACATCGAGCGGGTGCTGTGGCGCAAGGAACTGGCGGACCTGTCCGAGCAGCCCGCCGAGTCCCTGTCGCTCAACGACATCGGCCGGGTGCGGGTGGTGTGCCGTCGGCCGCTGCTGACCGACCCGTACCGTGACAACCGCCGCACGGGCGCCTTCATCGTCATCGACGCGCTCACGCACGACACGGTGGCCGCGGGCATGGTCCTGGGGCCCGTGGAGGAGTCGACGAAGGGCGACGTGGCCTCCTCGCTCGTCACGCAGCCCGAGCGGCGGGGACGGCTGGGGCAGCCCGGCGCCATCGTCCTGCTCCCCACCACGCCGGACGCGGGCTCACGCGCATTCCAGTTGGAGCGCCGGCTGTTCGACCTGGGCTGGCACGTCACCACCACCCCCGGTGATGTGGAGGTCGCGCTGGCGCTCGCGGCGGCGGGATTGGTGGCCCTGGTCCACACCGACGCGCCCCAGACACACCGGGCCCTGCGCGCGGAGGCCCGCGATGCCGGCGCCGCGTGGCTGGAGTTGGAAGCCACTGAAGACCTGGAGCAACACCTCGACCGGATCATCTCCCTCCGGGAGGCCGCACGATGAGCGCATCCCCTGCCACCCACGCGCCCCCGTTCATCAACGCGCTGCTGGGTGAGAACAAGAGTGCCCTGCTGCTCAAGCTCGTGGAGGAGATGGACGCCTCCGCCCTGCACTGGCTGAGCGGCTACACGGCGGGACTGGCCGTCCGCGCCCCCCAGGCCACCGTCGTCCCCGTGGCGCCCGTACCCGTGGCGGCCCCCGCCGGTCACTTCACCATCATCTACGGGACGCAGACGGGGAACAGCCGCCTCCTGGCCGAGCGCCTCAAGCACCAGGTGGAGTCCGCCGGGCTCGCCACGCGGCTGTTCCGGGCCAGCGACTATCCGGTGCGGGAGCTGGCCAAGGAGAAGCTGCTCTGCGTGGTCATCAGCACCCAGGGAGATGGCGACCCGCCGGACGACGCACGCGGATTCTGTGAGTTCATCCTCGGCAAGCGCGCGCCTCGCATGGAGGGGCTGCGCTACGCCGTGCTGGGGCTGGGAGACTCCAGCTACCCGCGCTTCTGCGAGGTGGGCCGGCGGCTCGACGCCCGCTTCGCGGAGCTGGGCGCCAGCCAGTTGTTGGCGCGTGCCGATTGCGACGTGGACTTCGAGCCCGTGGCCAAGGGTTGGCTCGACCAGGCCTACACCCTGGCGCGCGAAGCACTGGCTCCGCAGGCGACGGTGACGGCCCCTGTCGTGCCGCTGCGGGAGCCGCACGCCACGCCCACATTCACCAAGGAAGCGCCCTACACGGCGGAGGTGCTGCTCAATCAGCGCATCACCGCACGCGGCGCGCTCAAGGACGTGCGACACCTGGAGCTGGCGCTCGCGGGCTCCGGGCTGGAATACGCCCCCGGCGACGCGCTGGGCGTGTGGCCCCACAATCCGCCGGAGCTGGTGGCGTCCTTCCTGTCCGAGCTGCGCCTCGACGGAGAAGCGGCGGTCACCCGAGAGGGCCGCACGCTCCCGCTGGCGCGTTGGCTGAGTGACGAGCTGGAAATCACCAGGCTCAACCGCCCCTTCCTGGAGCGGCACGCCAGGCTGTCCGGCAGCGCGGCGCTGCGCGAAGTGCTCGAACCGGGCCGCGCCGAGGCCTTCCGCGCGCTGCTGGCGGGGCATCAAGTCATCGACGTACTCCGCGCCTACAAGGCCACCTGGGACGCCACGGAGCTGGTCCAGTCCCTGCGCCGGCTGACGCCCCGGTTGTACTCGATTGCCTCCAGCCCCAAGCGCGTGGGTGAAGAGGCGCACCTCACGGTGGCGGTGGTGGACTACACGGCGCTCGACCTGCGGCACTTCGGCGCGGCGTCGTACCACCTGGCCACGCGCACGGCCGGCACCGACACGGTCCGCGTCTTCATCGAGCCGAACGAACGCTTCCGGCTGCCGGAGGACGGCGACAAGGACGTGCTGATGATTGGCCCTGGCACCGGCGTGGCGCCCTTCCGGGCCTTCGTCCAGGAGCGCGCGGAGACCGGTGCGAAGGGCCGCAACTGGCTCTTCTTCGGTGAGCAGCACTTCCGCACCCAGTTCCTCTACCAGACGGAGTGGCAGGAGGCCCTGAAGAAGCAGACGCTGCACCGGCTGTCACTCGCCTTCTCGCGGGACCGCGCACAGAAGGTCTACGTGCAGCACCGGCTGCGTGAGTCCGGACGTGACGTCTACGAATGGCTCGAAGGCGGCGCCCACCTCTACGTGTGCGGCGACGCCCAGCGCATGGCCCCGGATGTCCACGAGGCACTGGTGGACATCGTCTCCACCCATGGCGGCAAGAGCCGCGAGGACGCGCACGCCTGGCTCGAATCCCTGCGCGAGCAGCGGCGCTACCTGCGCGACGTCTACTGACCCATTCCGATTGCGAGCAACGACATGAGCCACCAGCCCAAGCCACTCTCCGAAGTGGAGCACATCAAGACCCAGAGCCGCCTGCTCCGGGGCAGTCTGGCGGAGAGCCTGGAGGACCCGGTGACGGGCGGCCTCGCCACGCCGGACACCAACCTCATCAAGTTCCACGGCAGCTATCAGCAGGACGACCGCGACGTGCGCGAGGAGCGGCGTCAGCAGAAGCTGGAGCCCGACTACAGCTTCATGCTCCGCACCCGCCTGCCTGGAGGCGTGTGCACACCGGCCCAGTGGCTGGTGATGGACGCGCTGGCACGCGAGCACGCCAACCACACGCTGCGCATCACCACGCGGCAGGCCTTTCAGCTGCACGGCGTCATCAAGGAAGACCTCCGGCCCACCATCGCCCGCATCAACGAAGCGATGATGGACACGCTGGCCGCCTGCGGCGACGTGAACCGCAACGTGCTGTGCAACCCCAATCCGGTGGACTCGCGCGTCCACGAGACGGTGTACCAGTGGGCGGTGCGCATCTCCGAGCACCTGCTGCCGAAGACGCGCGCCTACTACGAAGTCTGGCTGGGGAAGGAGAAGGTGGCCGGCGGTGAGGACGAGCCCATCTACGGCGCCACGTACCTGCCCCGGAAGTTCAAGACCGCCGTGGCGGTGCCGCCCCTCAACGACGTGGATGTCTTCGCGCAGGACCTGGGCTTCATCGCCATCATCGAGGGCGGCGCGCTCGTGGGCTTCAACGTCTCCGTGGGCGGCGGCATGGGCGCCACGCATGGTGACGCGGCCACCTATCCCCGGCTGGCGGACGTCGTCGGCTTCATCCCTCCGGAGCAGACGCTCGCCGTCGCCGAGGAGGTGGTGAAGATTCACCGCGACTTCGGGGACCGCACCAACCGCAAGCACGCGCGCCTGAAGTACGTCCTGGAGGAGCGCGGCGTTCCCTGGTTCACGGCGGAGCTGGAGAAGCGGCTCGGCTTCCCGCTCCAGCCGGCGCGCCCCTTCGCGTTCGAGCACAACGGAGACCGCTTCGGGTGGACGGAGGGCCATGACGGCCGGTGGCATCTGACGCTGCATCTGGACAGCGGCCGCGTGGCGGACCGGCCCGGCGCCACGCACTTGACGGGCCTGCGGGAGATCGCGCGCATCCACACGGGGGACTTCCGGCTCACGGCGAACCAGAACCTCGTCATCGCGGGTGTGACGCCCGAGGCTCGCGACGCCATCGGCGCGCTGGTGACGGCGCACGCGCTGGACAGCTTCCGCACCGCCAGCCCGGTGCGCCGCAACGCGCTGGCGTGCGTGGCGCTGCCGACGTGCGGGCTCGCCATGGCGGAGGCGGAGCGCTACCTGCCCACCTTCGTGGGACGGCTGGAGGACCGGCTGCGGGCGCATGGCCTGCAGGACGCCAACCTGCTGCTCCGCATCACCGGGTGCCCCAACGGCTGCGCGAGACCATACCTGGCGGAGGTGGGACTCGTGGGCAAGGCGCCGGGCCGCTACAACCTGCACCTGGGCGGAGATGCGCGAGGCCAGCGCCTCAGTCATCTCTACAAGGAGAACATCGACGAGGACGCCATCCTCGCCGCGCTGGAGCCATTGTTCGAAGGCTACGCACGCGAACGTCAGCCCGGTGAAGGCTTTGGCGACTTCGTGGTGCGCGCGGGCCACGTCCCCAGCCCAGCCGTTCAGCCTCGGCCGGCCTGAGCCAACGCGGACCGCGCGCGTGTTCAATCGCCCGCGGCCCGCACCGCCGTGAGGAGCAGGTCGTACTTGCCGCCCAGGAACGTGCGGAAGCCGTGCTGGTGCAGATAGCGGCGGTAGAAGGACAGGTCCTTCACCAGCAGCGACAGGTCAGGCTCGCGCAGGTTCCGCACCCGCGCGCCATAGACGACCTCGCCATCCCGGAAGCGGGAGTTGGGAAAGCCCAGCAGCAGCGCCGAGCTCGGCTCCAGGTGCTCCTGCACGAGCTTGCGCAGCAGCGCATGGTCGTCCACACCGGGGCTCTGCAGCGTGCCTACGGACACCACCAGGTGGAAGCGTCCCAGGTCCTCCGGCAGCGCATTGAGGTCGGCGACGACAAAGCGATGCCGGGCATCGGGGAAGCGAGCGCGCGCCTCTTCGATGGCGCTGGCGCTGTGGTCCACCCCCACGAAGCGCGCGTCCGGGCTTTCCTCGAGCCACGAGAACGCCGCCAGTTCATCCCCGCGATTGACGCCCAGGTCGAGCACGCGGCCTGACTCCGGCAACCGGATGCGCCCAAGCGCTTCGAGCCAGGGCAACAGGAAGCCCGCGTCCTCCAGCTTGCGCAGGCGCGCGAACGCGGAGGCCGCGCCGTAGCGTTCTTGCGGTGACACCACTTCGTCCGCCTTGCCCCCCGCGTGCCAGGGCGCCTCGGGCCCCAGTCGCTCGAAGGTCAGCGAGATGTGCGTCGCATCCACCGCGCGGGGCGTCAGCAGCCGGCACGCGAGCCCCTCCGCCAGGTCGCACCAACTGCGCAGGGGCCGATGGAGCAGCGCGCCAGACGGGCCCACACGCTCGCCGGGGTAACACCCCCTGCCCAGGTCCGGGTCTGGCACCTCGATGGTGACGGGCCCCGCACCGAGCGACGCCAGCAAGTGCCGATGGATGTGGATCAGGGACTCGGCATGGAAGCGGCGAGGATGCGAGGAGGACTCGGTGGGGCTCGGCATGATGGCGCGGAGCCTATCGTGGCATCTGTCCTGTTCCGTGGCTTCCGCGCGGTGCACAATCTCCCCCAATCGAAGGCCCGCACCGCCGAGGTATTCCTTGCATCGGTTCCGCACCCCTTCCGCCCTTCTCGCCGCCGTCGCCCTCCTGGGCTGTCAGTCCAACAAGGAGGACAAGCCAGCCGCGCCCCCTGCCCCCGCGGCAGCGCCCCGCGCGGAGGCCGTGCCCGCATCTCCGCCCAAGCCCGCTCCGCCCCCCGCCGAGGCACAGACGGAGCTCGGCTACCTCAAACCCACCGAGGACGCCGAACACTGCGAATGGATGCGCCAGCCCTTGAAGGGCACGGCCACCCGAGTCTTTCGCTTCGACGCCTATTGCGACAGGTCCTCGGTGTCATGGAGTCCGGATGGCAAGCAGGGGCTCCTCTTCACGTGGCCCTCGGGCGAAGGGGAAGTCCCGCGTGCCTGGCGCGTGGACGTCGCCGCGAAGTCCGGGCAGCCGCTGGACCTGAAGTCGCTGCCCGGAGGAAACAGCGCTGGAAACCCCAACGAGCCCGCTGTGATGCGCGTCGGCTTCGACGCGCAGAGCCGACCCGTGGCGCTCGTCGTCCTGGCCTCTGAATCGAAGGGGCCCATCACCTTCGACGGCGAGAGCATCCCCGTGCCGAAGGGCAAGGGCGCGCCGGGACTGGCCATGGCCTATCGCCTGGAGGACGGCGGCTGGAAGCGCATCGAGCTCAAGGCGGCCCGCTTCCAGGGGGACGCGCCTTCCGAGCACGGCCTGCTCGAAGCGGAGGCGACCCTCACGCCGACATGGACGGCCTCACTGCCCACCCGGATTCCTGGCAGCAAGGCCGCGCCGACGGTCGCGAAGGAACTGAATGCGCAGGAGTCGGGGAGCGAGGGAACGGGCTGGTGGATGGAGCTGCCCGGCCCGGACGGCACGCTCTACTACCGGGCACGCCAGGAGGGCCCCATGCTCGTGCTCGGACAGCCCCTGCTCTGGGCCCATGGAGACCAGCGCCTGTCCTTGAAGGACCTCACGGAGCCGGACGCGTACCTGGGCTTCCAGTTCGACCGGGGACTCCTGCTGGTCACCTCCTACGGAGGCTATGCGGCGGCCACCGTCTGGGACCCGAAGACGCAGCAGCGCGTGATGTCCGTGCCGGACGTCTACGCACCCGCCTTCTGGCCCACGCCCTGAGCGCCGGAAAGACGACGGCCCGGCGCCCACATAGGGAGCCGGGCCGAAGTCGCGGCACGTCGTGGTGAGCTACGCGGGGCCGGCGCCGTTGTACCAGCCGGTGATCTTCCGCACGTAGTCCTGCGTCTCCTTGAACGGAGGCACGCCGCCATACTTGTTCACGTTGCCCGCGCCCGCGTTGTAGGCGGCGAGCGCCAGCCGCACGTCACCGTTGAAGCGCTTGAGCTGCTGCGAGAGGTACTTGGTGCCACCCTCGATGCTCTGGCGCGGGTCCGTACGGTTGGTGACGCCCAGCTCGCGCGCGGTGGCCGGCATGAGCTGCATCAGGCCCACCGCGCCCGCGCCCGACTTCGCGTTCGGGTTGAAGGTGGACTCCTGCTGGATGACCGCCTTGATGAGGCGCGCGGGCACGTTGTACTTCTGCGACATCTCGTTGATGAGGTTGTCGTACTTGTTCGACGAGAAGCCGCTCAGATCGTTGTTGCCCTTCGCGGGGCCCGCGTTGCCCGTGCCCTGCGTACCGCCCGTTCCACCCGTGCCGTTGGTGGCGCCGGCACCGCTGGCCACGGTGGCGCCAAGCTTGGAGAACGCCGCGCGCGTCAGCGGACCGTAGTAGCCCGTGTTCTTCACGTTGTTGGCGGCCTGGAACTCCTTGAGCGCCGATTCCGTGCGAGGACCGAAGACGCCCGGGCCCGTGTTCATCTCGGCCTGGGTCATGTAGCCGCCCTTCACCAGCGCCTGCTGGAGCTGCTCCACCGCTGGGCCGCGCGCGCCCTTCTCCAGGTCACCCGCGGGCAACTTCATGCCCTTCACCGAGCCGCCCGAGGTCGGCGGCGGCTGGGAGCCCACGCCGCCCGTGCCACCACCGCCATTCGTGTTGCCCGGACGCGGGTTGCCGCCCGAGAAGGTCACCAGCTCACCCGTCGTCTTGTAGCCCTGGGGGCCGCCCGACAGACGGTTGCCCTGGACGTTGAGGGTGATCTCCTTCCCCGTGGCCGGGTCGTTCGCGTAGTAGACGGGCTTGCCGTTCTGCGTGCCACGGCCGGTGATGGTGATCCAGTGGTCGGTGCCGTTCGAGCCACCACCGCTGCCCGCCTTGTAGTCCACGCCCACGACCACCGGCCGGCCCGCGTCGACCTGCCGGTTGATGGTGTCCAGGTTCCACGCCTGCTTCGCGGCGCCCAGGCCGCCCATGGCCGCCGCCGAGCCCCACTTGAGCGCGTTGCCCGAGTAGCCGTTGTTGCGGTCCAGGTACGCGTCCATCTCCCCTGGGTTGATGGTCTTCCCGGTGATCTTGCTCACGGCCATGGCGGTGGCCGTCATGGCACAACCCGCCGCTGACAGGCTCGAACCGGTGCCCAGCCGCCGCGAGCCCCACTGCGCGTCGCCCTGCTTGTAGAGCGGCGTGCCGTCACGGGACGTGGGGAACTGCCGGCCGTCGTCGTCGCGAACCTGACCGTTGGCGGCGCGCGTCGTCGTCGCCGCGGGGGTGAAGTTGTCGCCGCCCGCCGAACGGTTGGCCGTGCCGGAACCCGTGGTGTCCCCTCCCCGCGTGGGCGCGCTCTCGAACGTGTCCGGAATGGTCAGCTTCTGGCCCGCACGAATCTTGTTCGGGTCCGTGATGTTGTTGGCCTGGGCCAACGCTGAGACGGACGTGTTGTACTTGCGGGCCAGCGCGTTCAGGGTGTCGCCACTGCGAACGGAATGGGTCTTCACGGCCAATACCTTTCGTCACCCGATGCTGCGTTGGGGCCGGGGGATATTCACGATTCTCGCCCGTGATGAAACGAAGTTGCCTCATCCCCAGACAAACACTGGTATCGAAATTGTCAAATCTGGCAGGACACATTGGTCCGTCATTTCTGTTCAATTCCACAAACACCAAACAAGAGTCGACGCACCGCGCAACGCGTGACCCTTCTGTCAAAGAGCGCCGTGACAGCCTGTCACCCACACCTCGCACCTCCGTGACAGGGAGGGCTGGGTGAATCCCGTGCGGGCAACGCCATCAGAGTGAGCGCAGCCCCACTCAGGCCCTGGCCTCGTGCTTGCTCAAGGGCCGCGTGTCACTCCTGAACCCAAAGGCACTCGGCCATGGCCCATCCACTCCGGAAGCACTTCTGGCTCCTCACCACGACAGTCATCGCACTCGCCATGCTGCTCCTGGCGAGCACGACCAACCTGCTCGTGGAGTTCGCATTCACGCCACGCATTTCAAACATGCGGGATGAGAAAGCCTTGCCGACAGAGGCTGCCTCACGCCCTCGCGCGGCATTGGAAGGCAGTCGTCTGGCAAGACTCACAGGACTTTCCCTCGACCAATCGCCGGAGCCGGCGCCGCCCTCGGGTGGCGGCACGGCCATGAACACGTCCCTGCGGCTGAAGCTGCTCGGCACCCTGGTGGCGCATGACTCGCAGTGGTCGCTCGCCTCGGTCGAGGACCTCGACGCGAAGCGCATCCGCAGCGTGATGACCGGTGACGACCTGCAGGGCGCTCGCGTCGTCTCCATCGAGCGCGAGCGCATCACCTTCCTGGTGGACGGCCGGGAGGAGTTCATCCGCGCCGACCGCCACGGCGGCGTCTCACCCGCGCCCTTCCTGACGAAC